>WTHR01000197.1 GCA_011523045.1 Gammaproteobacteria bacterium
GAATACGCGGGATCTAATGTAAGGAAGTTACGCGGATCAGGCATATCCTCCGCGACCATTCCCCAAACAGCCGATCGCCCCAGCCTCTTATCCACCCGATCGTGAATCTCTCTTCCTAATGGTTGAGGTCCGTCCATCGGATAGAGTGCGGCATTCAAAGGCCCACCTGTTGGGCTGAGATTCCACTTAGCCCCACGAACAAAGTCATGTTTCGACCGAGTTTCGGCAAACTCCAAAGAGTAGATGCTCTGACCCCAATGGCCCTGCCAGCTGTTCATCGGCCTATCGAAAAAACCGACCATCCGATTCATCGGGTGCATCATTAGATTCCTACCAACCACACCGGAAGAGTTCGCAAGGCCATCCGGCCACGTGGTATCTGTGGACTTCAACAGCAACCGAGCAGAACCGATCGCATGCGCAGCCAAAACAATGATGTCTGCTTTAATCCGCCTGGGGACTCCAGAATCATCCACAAACACGGCGCCCTCAGCACGCCCGTGGTGGTTGGTTAGAATCCGGGCGACTCGTGCACCCGTAACCAATCTTGCTCCCGCTTGGATAGCGCCCGGCCAGATACTCTGATCGACCTGTCCTTTCGCTCCTTCATTACAGCCAGCACGGCATGTGCTTCGCTGAACACAGGGCCTTCTCCCTTGATACGGTCGAGACGCGATTGCGTTACTGCCTGGCCACCAGTGCCAACCAAGACGGTCATGGGCCGCCGCAACCATTTCGCCCCAAGGCTGAATTGCGAGAGGCGGCATCGGGTAATCCGGGCGATCTGGATAGGCAGGATCTCCTGCTAATCCGGACACGCCAACATCAAAGTCACCCTCTAAGTAATAGGGCTCGAGATCCCGATAATTGATGGGCCAGTCTGCTCCAACTCCATCAAGAGAGTAGGTAAAAAAATCGCTCGGCAGAAAGCGCATCCAGTGAGCGCTGAACATTACGGTGCTCCCGCCAACACCATTGAAAAGTAGAGGCTTGATATCAGAGGTATCGTCCAGAATCGGATAATCCGCGTTACCTTTACGAATATTAGGATTGGCATTCCAAGGTCCAAGCGCCTGAAGTTCAAAATCAGGCTTATCACCTGGAAACGTGTCTGCCGGATTCCAGATACCTTGCTCCAGGCAAGTTACCCTAATTCCGGCTCGAGCTAGTCTTCGAGAGGTAATTGCGCCGGAGAGCCCTGCACCAATTACCAATACATCTGTGTCCTCAAGATCTTTTTTCATCATCAAGCGCGGATTACTAGGCGGATTTAAATTCAATTAACGGCATCAGTTGAGTCCTAAATTCCTCCTGCGGAAAGATTTCACCGACTTTCCGTCCAGCAACATTGAGGATTGCGGAACCGACAAGATCAGAAGATTGCTCTTTAGTTAAACAGCCAAGACCCGAAAGGACTGCGCCCATCGCGCATTCCGCGGCCCGGGACGCTCCATCATCTATCTTCAGGGCAATGCCCACCCCGATCTCGGGGACTGCGCCGCAGTACACGCCCTCCGCACCGGTCTTGACGATAAACGCACCGTTTCCTGCCTGCATGGCCTGAGTGCACCATCGCTCACTTCCTGCCACCATGAATGGCTCACGCACCATCGCCTGATAGATCCTTTGGGCGGCTGCCTGGCGTCTGGAGTCAAGGCCCGCGCCGGTTGCAAAACGTGCAAAAGCCAGCGACACCGACTCAAGCGGTATCCCCGCTACGGGAATGCCGCACCCATCGATCCCGCCGGGGGTGTTGTCCAGACTGAAATCAGCCATTTCACCAACAAGCCCAAGAACTGCCTGCTGTATCGGGTGCTCTTTCAGGATATACCCCTCAGTAGCCAGCCCAAGATGCCGGGCAGAACTTAAGAACCCGCAGTGCTTGCCCGAACAATTGTTATGAGCCGGCCCAGGTGAAAGATTTTGCTCAACGAGCGCCGCCCAGTCTGCTTCGCGACGCGGAGCATGAGCACCGCATTCGAGCGCCTCCTGCCCGAGCCCCAGGCGCGCCAGCCAGGCCATAACGGTGGAGACGTGCTCTGGCTCGCCGTTATGGGAAGCGCAGGCAAGGGCCAATTCCACATCGGTCAGGTTGAACGCCTCGGCCGCACCACTTTCTATGGCGTAAATAGCCTGAAGGGGTTTGATCGCAGAACGCGGATAAACCAATCTATGCGTATCACCAACGGTGAGCATGGTCTGACCATTCGCCCGCACGACGGCTATGGCGCCGCGATGACGACTCTCCACCATATCGCCACGTGTCACTTCAACCAGAACGGGATTCATGCTCATAAAGAAAGATTACCTGATCAAAGAAGACTTAGGCAGTCATTGGGCCGCGCCTGGCGATATACTACATTCGGTCCCAAAGAACGGCCAAAAAGAAATGTCTACCGCTCACATAAAGTGAAACGGACTCCGCTTCACGACCTGCACCTTGAGCTCGGCGCCAAGATGGTTCCGTTCGCAGGTTACGAAATGCCGGTTCACTACCCCTCCGGCATCATCGCGGAACACCTTAATGTCCGGACCCAAGCAGGCCTATTCGATGTCTCCCACATGGGTCAGATCACGGTTACAGGAGAGAACGCGCCGGAATGGCTCGAAACCCTGTTGCCCACAGATATCATCGGACTCAAAGAGGGCGCCTAGCGTTACAGTTTTTTCACAACAGAATCGGGAGGCATCCTGGATGACCTCATGGTTTATCGTCTTGGGGATGAATACTGCCTGGTCGTCAACGCAGCAAACAAAGATACCGACGTTGCGCTCTTAGAAAAAAATGCAATCCCGGGTATCGGGATCACTTTAAATGAAGACCGGGCGCTGCTCGCGCTGCAAGGTCCGCAAGCCGCAGCCGCGTTGGAGTCGATAGCTCCGGGCGCGACAAAGCTGGGCTTCATGCAAGCCGCGCAGATCAAGGTCGCTGACCAACCTTGCTTCGTTACCCGCAGTGGCTACACCGGCGAAGATGGTTTTGAGATCTCGATTGACCGGAGATCTGTGTCTGAACTCGCAAGCACGCTGCTGACTCTTGAGGGAGTGACGCCAGTCGGGCTCGGAGCACGTGATACCTTGCGATTAGAAGCGGGTCTTTGTCTGCACGGTAACGACATTGGTCCGGATACCACGCCAATCGAAGCTGGGCTGCAATGGGCCATTCCCGCCTGCAGAAGATCAGGAGGGGAACGTGCCGGGGGATTTCCCGGTGCCGAGCGTATCCTGTCAGAAATCGAACAAGGGGCCAGCCGAGTCCGGGTCGGCATTCGGCCGGACGGAAAGGCTCCTGTCCGGGCGCACGCCCCTTTGCTCACACCTGACGGAGTGCACGTCGGCGAAGTGACAAGCGGGGGCTTTGGCCCAAGCCTGAGTGCCCCGATCGCCATGGCCTATGTCCCAGCGTCGCTGTCCGAGGCAGGAGGCGCCCTCGAAGCCCAGGTTAGAAACAAAACCCTGTCTGTCACCGTCTGTAATCTGCCTTTTGTGGCTCACCGCTACCACCGAAAACCGTAGGAGGAAAAAAATATGACTGACTTGAAATTTACCGCCGAGCACGAGTGGGCGCGCCTCGAGGGAGATGTCGTCACCATTGGCATTACCGACTACGCACAAGACCAGTTGGGCGAACTGGTTTACGTTGAGCTGCCCGAAACCGGGGCCCAGATCAGTGCGGGTCAGGAAGTCGTGGTGATCGAGTCCGTCAAAGCGGCGGGAGACATCAAATCCCCTGTCAACGGAACGATTATTGAGGTCAACGCCGCACTGGGCGACGAGCCTGAAAAAGTGAATGAGGACCCTACAGGAGAAGGCTGGTTCTACCGTGTTCGGGTGGAGTCGACGGGGGATCTTGATTCCCTGATGGATGAATCTGCCTATCAGGATCTCATCAGCAGTCTCGATTGAGTCCGTAACAGGAGGAAATGCGATGACGGAACGCCACACCACGCTCACTGAGCTTGAGATGCACGGCGATTTCATTCGCCGACATATCGGGCCCTCGGAAGCCGATATTGAAGCGATGCTTGCCGAGTTGGGATGCCGCAGTGTCGACGACCTGATTAATCAGGTCGTGCCCGCCAATATCATCAGCGAACGTGAACTCGAGATGGACCCTCCAAGAAGCGAACGCGCCGCGAGCACGTACCTGCGTCACATGCGTCACCGAAACCAGGTCTTTGTCTCCATGATCGGCTGCGGATATCACGGGACTGTCATGCCGCCGGTCATCCGTAGAAACGTATTCGAAAATCCTGACTGGTATACCGCCTACACGCCTTACCAGGCCGAAGTCAGTCAGGGCCGGCTAGAGGTCCTGCTGAGTTTCCAGCAAATGATCTGTGACTTGACCGGGATGGAACTCGCCAATGCCTCCCTGCTGGATGAGGCAACGGCCGGTGCGGAAGCGATGAGCATGTGCCGGCGCCTGTCAAAAGCAAAATCAAATGTATTCTTCGTTGATGATCGGGTTCACCCGCAGACCCTTGCGGTTATCAAAACCCGGGCAGGCTTTATGGGCTTCGAGATTCTGGTCGGCAACCCTGACAAGGAACTTGCGCGCAGGGAATGCTTCGGGGTGCTGCTGCAGTACCCTGCCTCCACCGGCGGACTGCACGATCTTAGCGATGTCATCTCACTGGCACACGAAAAAAAGGCGCTGGCCGTCGTCGCAGCAGATATTCTCTCCCTGACACTTGTTAAGCCTCCGGGTGAGATGGGCGCCGACATCGTGATAGGCAGTTCCCAGCGGTTTGGCGTGCCTATGGGCTATGGCGGCCCTCATGCTGCGTTCTTCGCAACGCGTGATGCCCATAAACGCTCAATACCGGGGCGCATCATCGGGGTATCCAAAGATGCTCAGGGGCGGTCCGCACTCAGGATGGCGCTGCAGACCCGCGAGCAGCACATCCGGCGGGAAAAGGCCACCAGCAATATCTGCACGGCCCAGGTCCTTCTGGCAAACATCTCGACGCTGTACGCGATGTATCACGGTCCCGAGGGGCTCAAGACCATTGCTGGTCGGGTGCATCGACTGACCTGCATTCTCGCCGAAGGTTTAACGCGGATCGGCTACGAAATTGTTGAGTCACACTTTTTTGACACTATTTCGGTGCACGTTCCGGGTCTGGCAGGTCGGCTCGCTGCGCGGGCCCGCGAATCTCGAATCAATCTCCGGGTCATT
This sequence comes from Gammaproteobacteria bacterium, assembly GCA_011523045.1. Taxonomy (GTDB): domain Bacteria; phylum Pseudomonadota; class Gammaproteobacteria; order Arenicellales; family UBA868; genus UBA868. Next base: position 5,183 of record WTHR01000197.1, read on the forward strand.
GATGCCGATCATCTGGGGATCAGTTTTGATGAAACCACCAAGCGTGAGAACCTGCTGACGCTCTGGAAAGTCTTTGATACCCACGCACATCACCGTCTTGATATCGAGGCATTGGATGCCGAGGTGAAGAGCGCCATTCCGCCAGAGCTGGTTCGCAGTTCTCCTTACCTTGAGCACGAGATCTTCCATAGATATCGGTCTGAGACAGAAATGATGCGCTACATGCGCCGCACCGCCAGCAAAGATGTGAGTCTTGGGCGTTCGATGATTCCTCTGGGCTCATGCACAATGAAACTTAATGCGACGTCCGAGTTGCAGACGATCTCTATACGGGATTTCACAAATCTGCATCCGTTTGCGCCGCTGGAACAAACCCAAGGCTACCAGCAACTCTTTGAGGAGCTCGAGGATATGCTGTGTGAGATCACGGGGTTCCACGCCATCTCCTTACAGCCAAACGCCGGCTCCCAGGGAGAATATGCCGGCCTGCTCTGCATCCGCGCCTTTCATGAAGCCAACGGCCAGGGTCACCGGGATGTCTGTCTGATTCCGTCTTCCGCGCATGGTACCAATCCGGCCAGTGCCGTCATGGCGGGAATGCAGGTAGTCATCGTCAAATGTGATGAAGACGGCAACGTAGACCTGAATGACCTTCGCGACAAGGCAGCAACCCACCAGGAAGAACTGGCTGCGCTCATGATCACCTATCCCTCCACGCACGGTGTCTTTGAGGAACGGGTGCGGGATATTTGCCAAATTGTTCATCACCATGGTGGGCAGGTCTACATGGACGGGGCGAATCTCAATGCGCTGGTGGGTATCTGCAGACCAGCCGAGATCGGCGCAGATGTCGCCCACATCAACCTGCACAAAACGTTTGCCATTCCTCATGGAGGTGGTGGCCCGGGCATGGGCCCTATTGGGGTCCTGTCGCATTTGGCCCCCTATCTTCCCGACCATGTTCTGGTCGAGGGGGTCAACCCCGCGTCGGGGGGTCGCGCGACTATCGGGCAGGTCTCAGCTGCGCCCTGGGGTTCAGCGAGCATCCTGCCAATCTCCTGGGCTTATATCGCACTGCTTGGAGCATCAGGCCTCCGGCGGGCAACCGAGATCGCCATCTTGAACGCGAACTACGTCGCCAAACGGCTGAATGAACACTATCCTGTCGTCTATACGGGGAATAACGGCCTGGTGGCACACGAGTGCATTGTGGACCTGTCGGCCATCCGGGAATCCTGCGGCATTACGGTAGAGGACGTTGCCAAACGGCTGATGGATTACGGTTTTCATGCGCCAACAATGTCCTGGCCCGTCGCAGATTCATTCATGATTGAGCCAACTGAAAGCGAGTCACGAGAGGAACTCCACCGCTTTTGTGACGCTATGATCTCGATCAGAGGGGAAATTGCCGAGATTGAGGCAGGCCAGCAGGATCCTGAGAATAATCTTCTCAAGAATGCGCCTCATTCACTTCACCTGCTGACTCTGGGAGGCTGGGATCGACCCTATCCCCTCGAAGTCGCCTTCTTTCCCTCCCCTGCCACACGTCGGGATAAATATTGGCCTCCGGTTGGACGCGTAGACAACGTCCAAGGTGATAAAACACTGGTCTGCAGTTGTCCGCCGATCGATTACTACGAAGAGGAAGTCCAAATACCGTGAGCAAATACGGGAGTGCCAATGCGGAACAGAAAGTCGCCCGGGTGCCGGTTAAGTTCGCCCCGACAGAGCGCAGCGAGCGGCTCAAAAAACCTGCCTGGATCCGCGCGCGTTTCCCAGGCACCCCTGAGGTTGCGCGTCTAAAGAAAATCCTTCGTGGACATGGACTGAACACTGTCTGCGAAGAAGCGAGCTGCCCTAATCTCGGCGAGTGTTTTGGCAACGGCACCGCGACGTTTATGATTCTCGGCGACGTCTGTACTCGCAGATGCCCCTTCTGTGACGTCGCTCATGGACGGCCCCAACCGGTAGATACGGGAGAAGCGATACGACTGGCTGAGACGGTTCGCGAGATGGGTCTCCAATATGTCGTAGTGACCTCGGTGGATCGTGATGACCTGCGCGATGGCGGCGCACAGCATTTTGCCGACTGCATCGGTGCTTTAAGGGCCGCATGTCCTGAGCTCGAAATCGAGATCCTCACGCCGGACTTTCGAACACGCGTCGACAAAGCGCTGGATCTGCTTGCTGCCCAATTACCAGACGTATTCAATCATAACCTCGAGACCGTGCCGCGCCTCTATAAGCGCGTCAGGCCTGGCGCGGACTATCAGCACTCGCTTAATCTTCTGAAAGATTTCAAAAAACGGTTTCAGAACGTTCCCACCAAGTCCGGACTCATGCTGGGGCTGGGAGAAGAGATCAGCGAGGTTGAAGCTGTGATGCAGGATCTGCGCGATCACGGCGTCAGTCTGCTAACACTCGGCCAGTATCTGCAGCCAACCCGACACCATCTGCCTGTCGAACGCTACGTCGATCCGCAGGAATTTAAGGCTCTTGCCAAAAGCGGGTATGAGATGGGCTTTGCTCATGTGGCCTCCGGCCCGATGGTGCGTTCCTCTTATCACGCAGACCAGCAGGCCAAAGCCGCCAATCTCACCTCGTAAACACCTAAAAACTGGAGTTTCACTGCCGTTTGCAGCTTCTCAAGCTGGCGACCATCGGTTGGTCATCACTATCGCCCGCCCACTTTATTTTTGTTTTTCGGGCGAATTGACTTCAAAAACACGGGTATATCTTGGTAAAGTTAAGGTAACACTTGCGGTTTGGGTTTCCAATCACAGCGTTTACTGCTGTGAAACATTGGAAAGCGCAGGTGACTAACAACCTACACTCACCTAGTGAGGGAGGAAATGTAATGAGACAAAAGACGACTGCTGTTCTGTCGGCTGCCGCGCTGGTACTCGGCATGGCCGGCACTGCGCAGGCGGGCACCCTGGAAGATGTGCGAGATCGGGGCGTTCTCCGCTGCGTGGTGAGCACCGGCATCGCGGGCTTTGCCCAGCCGGACGCTAACGGTGTTTGGGGTGGTTTTGACATCGACTTCTGTCGTGCGACGGCAGCTGCTGTACTGGGCGACGCCAGCAAGATCGAAGCCGTTACCTCTACCGGTAAAACCCGTTTCACCAAACTGAACGCTGGCGAAGGCGATGTGCTCTGGCGCAACACCACCATCACCTTCTCGCGTGACGTCAGCGTCAAGCTGCGTTTTCATGGCGTGAACTACTATGACGGTCAGGGCTTCATGGTCAAAAAGGACCTTGGCGTGAGCAGCGCCAGCGAACTCGACGGCGCTTCAGTCTGCATTCAGACCGGCACCACCACCGAGCTCAACCTGGCTGACTACTTTTCATCCAACAACATGAATTATGAGCCGGTTCCCATCGAAACCAACGACGAAGCACGGCAGAACTACGAAGCCGGTCGCTGCGATGTGTACACCACAGACGCTTCTGGCCTGGCCTCGACACGCTCTGCGCTGCCGAATCCCGATGACCACGTGGTGCTTCCGGAGATCATCTCCAAGGAGCCCCTGGGCCCGGCGACCCGCCACGGTGACGACCAGTGGTCCGACATCGTGACATGGGTTCTGAATGCCACCATCACAGCCGAGGAACTGGGCGTGACGATGGCTAACGTTGATGAAATGAAGGGCTCCAACAATCCTGAAGTCCGTCGCCTGCTGGGCGTTGACGGAAGTCAGGGCTCGGAACTGGGTCTTTCTGACGACTGGGCTTACCAGATCATCAAGCAGCTGGGTAACTACGGCGAAATCTTTGAGCGCAACATCGGCGTGAACACCCCTCTGGGTATCGCGCGCGGCCTGAACGCTCTGTGGACCGACGGTGGACTTATTTACTCACCGCCCTTCCGCTAAGCCGAAAACTGCTGTTTTTTTGTATTTGATGTATTTGATGTAGATGTAATGAGACCGGAGGCCCATTAGGGCCTCCGGTGCTCAGCAGTCCTTAGACCGCGTACTGCCTTTTATTCACCGAATTCCACGCTGACGCAATGACCCAGCCCGCTCAGAGTACTTCTAACCCCCTGCTACAGCTATGGCGTAACCAGGAGTCGCGCGGCGTCATCATTCAGATCGTCACCATGGTGGTGGTATTTGCCCTGCTGGCTGCCATCGCCCGTAACGTTGTCATTAACCTTGAGGCGGTCGGCAAAGAATTCAGTTTTGGATTTCTTCTTTGGCCCGCTGCCTACGATATCGGCTTTTCACCGTTTCTTGAATACACCAACCAGTCGACGCATCTTCGTGCCGCGGTCGTTGGCTTACTGAACACACTGTTGATTGCATTCTGGGGATGCATCCTGGCCACGATGGTCGGATTTGTCCTTGGCATCATGCGCCTTTCCAGTAACTGGCTGGTCAGCAAAATCTCGTATGCGTTTGTGGAATTCATGCGCAACGTGCCGATACTGATTCATATCCTGGCCATCTACGCGATTGTGGTCACGTTGCTGCCGCCGGCGAAAAAAGCATTAAACGTCGGGGCCGATGCCTTTTTTCTCTCGAACCGGGGCTTTTATGTGCCGTCTCCGGTATTTGAAGACGGCGCCACCATAGTCGGAATCGTTCTTCTGATCAGTATCGCGCTGGTCTATTTCTTCAAACGCTGGGCAAGGCGCCAACAGGACGATACCGGAAAGATTTATCCAGTACTCTGGGTATCTTTGGGCATACTGGCTGCATTGCCCGGGATCGCGTTCATCGCAACAGGTATGCCCCTTTCCTGGGATGTGCCGGTGCTGAAAGGGTTTAACTTCAAGGGCGGTATGGCGATCAAGCCTGAGTTTCTCGCCCTTTGGCTCGCACTCTCACTCTATACGGCCTGCTTTATCGCGGAGATTGTTCGCGCGGGCATTCTGGCCGTCAGTCATGGACAGACCGAGGCTGCGTTTGCGTTGGGCCTGCGGCCTAACCGCACTCTGCAACTCATTATCATCCCTCAGGCGTTGCGCGTCATTGTGCCGCCGCTTTGTAGTCAATACCTTAACCTTACGAAGAACTCGTCTCTTGCTATTGCCATTGGCTATATGGATATCACGGCAACACTGGGCGGAATCAGTTTGATGCAGACCGGCAAGGAAATGGAGACCATGCTCATCGTCATGGGGGTCTACCTTGTGATATCACTGCTGATCTCCAGTTTTATGAACTGGTTCAACCACAGAATAAAACTGACCGAGCGTTAACCCGGCCATGTCACAAACTCCTGCTAACCCGCGTTACGCACCCGGCACGCATCCAGACCTGCCGCCGCCCAGGCGTACAACCGGGGTACTCGGCTGGGTTCGAATGAATCTCTTGTCTTCGCCGCTCAACGTGGCGCTGACCCTGCTCTCCATTTGGCTGCTGTGGACCATCCTGCCGCCTTCCATCCATTGGCTGTTTACCGGGGCTATTTGGACCGCGGCCGACCGCAAAGAATGCTGGGCGCTGATGGACGCGCCACGGGATGGTGCCTGCTGGGCGTTTATCCGCGGCAGTTTTGAACTCTTTGTCTACGGCTGGTATCCCGAACCCGAACGCTGGCGGGTCAACCTCACGTTTGTCCTTTTTATTGCAGCGATTGTCGGAGGACTACGGGAAAACATCCCGGGAAAGAAATACTGGCTGATCTTTGCCGCGGCCTACCCCTTTATAGCTGCCTGGCTGTTGCTTGGCGGCTTTGGTCTTGAGCCTGTCGGCACAAACAAGCTTGGGGGCATCCTGCTGACTTTGATCGTTGCCGTTACCGGCATCTCTTTCTCGCTGCCACTGGGCATCGCGCTGGCGCTTGGACGGCGATCAAACCTTCCCGCCTTGCGCGCCGTGTGCGTAATCTTTATTGAGTTCATAAGAGGCGTGCCATTGATTACCCTGCTGTTTGTCGCCTCAACCATGCTCACTTACTTCCTGCCGCCCGGCTCAACCTTTGACCTGCTGATGCGGGTGCTGATTATGGTGACGCTGTTCGCATCTGCCTACATCGCTGAAGTGGTTCGCGGCGGCTTGCAGGGCTTATCTGGCGGGCAGTACGAGGCCGCGGATGCGCTAGGCCTAAGTTACTGGAAAGCTCATCGTCTCGTGATCCTGCCGCAGGCACTGAAGATCTCGATACCCGGCATCGTCAACACGTTTATCGGTTCATTCAAGGACTCTACGCTGGTGCTGATTATCGGCATGATGGATATTCTGGGCCTGGGAAGAGCCCGCCTGAATGACCCAGACTGGCTTGGCCTGGCTCCCGAGCTCTATATCTTTATTGCCTTGTTCTTTTTTATCAGCTGCTTTGCGATGTCCCGCTATTCATTGAACCTCGAAAAGAAGCTGCAGACCGGTCATAAGTCCTGACCCACAACCTGGAACTACACCATGAATCAGGAAACCACCGCATCCCCTGTTGGGTCCCGTCCAAATGAGTCGGATTCAAAAATCATCTCAATTAAAAGCATGCATAAGTGGTTCGGTGACTTTCACGTTCTGAAAGACATCAATCTGGAAGTTGCTAAATCAGAAAAAATCGTTATCTGCGGACCATCGGGCTCCGGAAAATCCACACTGATCCGATGCATTAACCGGCTTGAAGAGCATCAACAGGGATCCATCATTGTTGATGGCACCGAACTGACCCAGGACCTCAAAAACATCGAGATCATCCGGTCTGAAGTCGGCATGGTCTTTCAGCAGTTCAACCTATTCCCGCACCTTACTGTGCTCGACAATGTCACCCTAGCTCCGATTTGGGTACGCAAACTCCCTCGCGCAGAAGCCGAGGAGCAGGCGATGCAGTACCTTGAACGAGTGAAAATTCCAGAACAGGCTTCCAAGTATCCCGGTCAACTGTCAGGCGGCCAGCAGCAGCGCGTTGCTATCGCGCGTTCCCTCTGTATGAATCCCCGGATCATGTTGTTTGATGAACCGACCTCCGCCCTCGATCCGGAAATGATTAAGGAAGTGCTTGATGTCATGATCGAGCTTGCCGAAAGCGGCATGACCATGCTGGTGGTGACCCATGAGATGGGTTTCGCAACTGCGGTTGCGGACCGGGTGATCTTCATGGACGAAGGAGAAATCATCGAAGAAAAACCGCCCAAAGAGTTCTTCGAGAACCCGGAGCACGATCGCACCAAACTCTTCCTGAGTCAGATCCTGCATCATTAGTCTCGACCCAACGGCCGGGAGAGCGGCCTCCCGGCTCTTAAGGATTGAGATACCCCGGGGTCAGAGACTTATAGACTCGCTTGAGACTTCCAGACGGCCGTGCAACGGACTGTTGCGCGGAAAATGCGCTAACAAGAATTCCATCTGGTCGGCCAGGATTCTCCGACCCGAGAGATAAATGTATTCGGCGTGTGTCGGCACAAAAGGCACGGCCAAGAGTTGCATCCCGGCTTCTTCGGGCGTCCGACTTCCCTTGTGGTGATTGCATCGTTTACACGCAGTGACGACATTCTGCCAAATGTCCCTTCCGCCTTTGCTGAGGGGTTCTACGTGGTCGCGAGACAGATCCGCATTTCTGAATTGATCCCCACAATAAAGGCATAGGTTGGCATCTCGGCGAAACAGCGTGCTGTTGTTCAGTGGAGGGGCATAACTCGGCAAGCGCTTAAGATGCGCACGGGACTGGCCGGCCGTGCAGATAATGGAGTGGATCGCGAGGGTGCTCTGCTCTCCTGACCGAGCGTTGATCCCGCCATGCACGTGATACAGCACCGAACCCATTGGGTAAAGAATCTGATCAAGGCAATGAAGCCGAACGGCCTCTTCAAAACCGATCCACTCAATCGGCATCCCGGCTACATCGGTTCGCAGCACCCTAAGGCTGGCGTCGATCATCGCTCCCCCCGAATTGGATTGGGCCTACTGTGCGGCAATTTCCCCCCTCGATCAACTGTTAAATCAACTCCAGCACTGCCTCTGCAACAATCTTCCCACAAGTGCAAAACCTGAACTTTCTCGCCTCCTCATGGAAATAAGTCGTTGTCCCGAACACGGACCCCATACTATGCCTCTTGCAAACGCGGCACAGGGGTCTCATCTATTGGAAGATGAATAACTGCTGCAATCAGCCCCATCAGGATCCCTGCTTGCCACATCAGGTCATATGACCCCGTCGTGTCATGAATAAAACCGCCTAACCATACCCCTATGAAACTCCCGATTTGGTGACTGAGAAACACAAACCCATAAAGCGTCGCCATGTAGCGGATTCCAAAAACCTGGGCCACCAGCCCTGCCGTCAACGGCACGGTAGATAGCCACAGGATCCCCATCGTGGCCGCGAAAACGTAAATCACCTCCGTCGTTTTCGGCGAGAGAAGAAATATCGCCAGGACCAGTGCCCGCAAAGCATAAATCCCGCTCAGGCCCAGTTTCTTGCTGTAACGTTGGCCGAAGGCGCCCGAAAGCAACGAACCCAAAATATTGAATATCCCGATCAGCGAGATCGCAACCGCCCCCACCATCGGCGCAAGATTCAGATCCGCGACATAGATCGGAAGGTGCACAGTAATAAAAGCCACATGAAAACCGCAGACAAAAAAGCCTGCGGTCAACAACAAAAAGCCCCGATTTGAAAATGCCTCGCGAATCGCCCCGCTGCTGTCCGAATGCACCACGTTCTCATTTCTCACTCGAGGGTCGCTGGGCAAAGTGAACGCAAGGGGCAGAATGAGACAGACGGAAACGGCCGTCACAATCAGTGCAATCGGCCAGCCATAGCCGCTGATCATTCCCTGGGTGATTGGCGAGTACAAGACCTGCCCGACTGAGCCTGCCGCCGTACACAAGCCGATAACAAAGGTTCGACGCTCCATTCCCACGACCCGCAACATGGCAGCTGTTGCCAGCGAAAACGCAGTGAACGCAACGCCGGTGCCGACCAGCACGCCCCCCGTCAAATGAAGCGTCAAGGTCGTGTCAATCAGAGTCACGCCGAGGGTTCCGGCTGCATAGACCAACGCGCCTATGCCTATTACCCATACCGGGCCGAAGCGGTCGGCAAGCATTCCTGCAAGCGGAAGACACAAACCCCAGAAGAGATTCTGCAAGGCCATAGCCAACGCATAGTTCTCTCGGGACCACCCAAATTCTTCCGTGATGGGTCCGAGATAAAGCCCGTAGCTGGATCGCGCTCCGAAACCAATGAGAGAAATAAGACAGCCGCCAAGCAGAACCACCAAAGGCGTCTGCCACGGCCTGATGGTCAAACGATAGTCGGTCGATTCCATGCGTTGCTGGGGGCTCCTCGATGCAAGAGCGTTAACCGTGTGGTCGGGTAATCATACCTGTGGATGACAGGTTCAGTCATCACGACACCAGAGCGATATAATTCACTAAGTAATTTCTGTCGCGCTTTAATACCTACCATTTCTTATGGACACTTTTCCGATCGATTACCCCCGCGTCGTGGAAGCCTTTGAGTTCCTGCAGGACTGGGACGCCCGCTACCAGTTCATCACCGAACTGGGGGAAAAGCTCCCGCCCTACCCCGACGAGGAGCGGATTGACCTCTATCATGTTCCGGAATGCATGAGCACGGTCTATATCCGGGCTATTCGAGACAATGACGGCTCTTTCACATTTCATGGGGACTGCGATACGTCCACCGTAAAGGGCGTCGTCGCCATCCTGCTGGGCATGTTTAATGGCAAGACGGCATCAGAAATCGATGAATTTGATGCCGATGCAGAATTTGAAAAGTTAGGGCTTTTTGAGCATCTGAGCCCCAGCCGTCATGTCGGCGTTTATGCCATGGTGCAACGGGTTAAACGACAAGTCAGTGCGGTTGAGGAAAGCCAACGTTAGACAATTTCCTTCAGGACGAGCGTTACGAAGACCTAAGGCACGACACCTTCCCCCCTTCCCAACCACGACTCGCTCCTAGCCTCCGAATCGAGCCTGTGCGATTGTTGATCATCCGCATTTGCTTTTTTGGTTAGACTTTAAATTAGGCCGCGGTAGCCCCTAAACCATCACCAAATATGGAGCACGGGATTTATGGGCAAATTCCTTACTGAACATCAGGTTCAGGACTTCAGGACCAACGGCTTCGTGCCACCCTTTTCGGTTGCGACGAACGCCCTGATGAAGGAGATGCGCTCAAAACTTGAATCATTTGAGCAGGCTCAGGGCGGCGCGTTGCGCGGGTCGCAGCGCTTCAAGAATCATCTGCTGTTCAAGTGGCTGTCCGACTTTATTCGGACTCCAAGAATTCTCGATGGGGTCGAGGACCTTATCGGGCCAGACATTCTGGTCTGGTCGACTGACTGGTGGATCAAGGAGCCCCGCTCTCCCCAGTTTGTCTCGTGGCACCAGGACAGTCAGTACTGGGGGCTGGATTCAGACAGACTCGTCACGGTCTGGGTAGCTCTTTCGCCCGCCACCGTGCAGAGCGGATGCATGCGGGTGCTGCCCGGCAGTCACGTTGGGCCGGATCTTGCTCATGAAGACACGTACCATGATGACAACATGTTGACCCGGGGGCAGGAAATCGGCGGAGTCGACGAAAATCTTGCCGTCAACCTTGAAGTCGCCACGGGAGAAGCGGCGCTTTTTGCCTATCGCATTGCCCATGCGTCCCATCCCAACCAGACCGATGATCGTCGAATCGGCCTGGCGATCAGGTATATCCCGCCGGACACCCGGCAAGCCTATTCCGATGAAGACAGCGCTGCGCTGGTCCGCGGCGTAGACCGCTTCGGGAATTTTAAGCCAGAGCCCGAACCCCGTTACGATCTGGATCCGGTGGCCGTAGAGTTCCATCGGGAGTCCGAAGAGGTCCGCAGAAAGATCATGTATCGTGGCACCGACTGGAATACCCATCGGACCTGAGCTCCAGCCAAGTCAGGGCGGCGCGTCGCCCATCTAACGCCTGGCTCGCGCCAAAAACCTAGTTAATGGACTCGATGGTTGGCAATTCACCGCGCTTGCGACGTTCAACCAGCGTATCCAGCCAGTCCGGGTCCATCTCTGGAACGGAAGACAACAACAACTCAGTATAGGCTTCGTGGGGAGGGGAAAGAATCTCCGCCTTGGGGCCCTGCTCCACCACCCTGCCCTGATACATCACCACGATACTGTCAGCAATGGCTTTCACGGTAGCAAGATCATGGGTAATAAATAGATAGGAGACGCCCAACTGGTTCTGCAGGTTCTGCAGAAGTTCCAGAATTCCTTCCGCGACCAACTGGTCAAGAGCCGAAGTTACTTCATCACAGATAATGAGATCAGGCTCCGCTGCCAGAGCCCGGGCGATACAAATCCTCTGTTTCTCGCCCCCAGAGAGTTGCGCGGGATAGCGGTCTGCATAATCCGTCGGCAGTTCAATCTGTTCAAGCAACCGGTTGATCTTGCCTGCTTTCTCTGCCCCCTTCAGGCCCAGATAGAACTCCAACGGCCGACCGATGATTTCGGCGATCTTCTGCCGGGGATTAAGCGCCACGTCCGGCATCTGATAAATCATCTGAATAGACCGCAACTGTTCACGTCCCCGATTCGCCAGCGCCGGGCTCAATGCCTCTCCACAAAACCGGACTTCTCCGCGCAACGGGGGCAACAACCCAGTGATCACTCGCGCGAGGGTACTTTTGCCGCTTCCGGACTCCCCAACGACTGCAACCGTTTTTCCTTTCTGCACCCTGACCGAGATATCTTTGAGCACGTCTTCCTCGGCGCGCGGGTACCGCGCACTGACGCCAGAAACGTCAAGAACTGTCTCATCCCTTTTAGGCGCATCTTTTTCTTCGCGCAAGGATCGGACGGCCAGCAACCGCCGGGTGTATTCCTGCTGCGGATTTTCCAGAAGACTCCGCGCATCTCCTTCTTCCACCAGGTCTCCGTAACGCAACACCATGATGCGATCCGCGAGTTGCGCGACCACCGCAAGGTCGTGTGTGATGTAAATCGCAGCGACTCCCCGCGCCCTCACCGCTTCCTTGATCGTAGAAAGCACTTCGATCTGGGTAGTCACATCAAGCGCAGTCGTAGGCTCGTCGAAGATGATGAGACGAGGGTCGCAACCCATGGCCATTGCTGTCATGGCGCGCTGCAGTTGACCCCCTGAGACTTGGTGTGGGAATCGGTTGCCGATGTTATCTGGATCAGGCAAATCCAGTTGACGGTATAGGTCCTGACCACGACGCGCGGCTTCATCGCCCCGCATCTTGCCGTGCTGCACTGGCGCCTCCACAAACTGTTCAATAAGACGATGCGCGGGATTGAATGCCGCGGCCGCGCTTTGTGCCACGTAGGAAACGCTGTTGCCGCGTATCTCACGCAGTCGCGCGGCAGAGGCACCAACGAGTTCTTCGTCTTCAAGCCGGATCGACCCGGAAACAATCCGGCATCCGGGCTTGGTGTACCCCATGCCCGCCAGGCCAAAAGTCGACTTGCCCGCCCCTGACTCCCCGATCAGACCGATGATCTCGCCTTTATGCAGATTCATGCTGAGACCCTTTACGATCGGCTTCCATTGGCCGTCAATGTCCGCCTCGATCACGAGGTCGCGCATACTGAGCAGAAGTTCACTCACAAAGCTTTCCTGGAGTCGTGAAGCCCGATTGAATTGCATCAGGCTCAATTTAATTTACTAGGTTAAAAGGCGTGCTGTCAGCACAAAAAGCTCGCGTTCTGTTATAACCCACGCCGAGAGATTACCTTATTCGGGCCCATGTACAAAACCGATCTGCCACGATTCACCGCCTGGACTGAAGAACCCCGCTTATGAGCCAGTATCTGCCGACACTTTTAGATCGGATCGCCCAAACTTGTCGGGCAAGTAGTGATCCAGAATTCAATTCGCTTGCTAATCAGATAGACCGGGTACCGCGTGAAAAACCTGAAAAACCAGCTCTAACCTGTTCCACATCGGAACTTTGCCTTCAAGAGGCGATAGAGGGAATTCCGGCTGATCACCTCCTTCGTGACGCAGTCGCTCACGCGGCTCCCTTCTCACCCTGGGAGGAAGCCAGCCGAGGTGTGCCGGAGTTCTTCCCGGGGGGCTATGCCTATGCCATGCTGATAGACGAGAATCCGCCGGCCGACAACGACCCGGTGAGGATGGGTCTTCTCCTGCAGCGGGGCAGCATTGCCTATCCGGGTCACGCGCACGATGCCGAGGAGTTCTATTTCATTCTGAGCGGCGAAGCTCACTGGCGCATCGATGCTCAGGAATTCACGGCGCGACCGGGTGACCTAATTCACCACGCCTCATGCGCCATTCACGCGATGCGGACGGGATCAGCACCGCTGCTTGCGTTGTGGGTCTGGCGGGGCAACCTTGCGGGTCGTTTCTGGTACGAAAGCGCGCCTGACGTAGACTGTCCGCGGAGTTGAGGCTCTAGACTGCTACGTGGACGTCAGTCGGGCCTCAGCCCTCGGCCGGTGGGTCGATGGTGGCACTGAAAATTCCGAGTCCAATATAGGTCAGACCCCCCAAGATCTGCGGCCATCGGCGCTGTCCGCTTTGACGCCTGAGAAGGCGCATCACTACACCCGCGGTCAATGCAAACAGGGTATCCGTCACCAGAACGACCCCAATCAGCACTGCCCCGAGAAGCAGAAACTGCAGGCCAGGCTCACCCCGTCCGGGGTCTACGAACTGCGGGAAAAACGCAAGGAAAAAAATCCCCACCTTCGGGTTGAGGACATTGACCATGACGGCGTGGCTGTAGACCCGCCATAGACCTCTCGCGGGCCGTGCTACGACCTCACTCTGGTCCTGGCTGGGCCGAGTCAGCAAATACAGACCTAATGCCACAAGATAAACGGCGCCTGCATATTTCACAAACTGGAATACCGCCGCTGATGATGCGAGCAACAGCGTCAGGCCAAACACGGCCATCACGACATGAACCAGCGTCCCTGTCGCTATCCCCAGCACGGATATCACCCCGGCGCGAGTGCCTTGGGCAATGCTGGTGGCAAGAATGTAGAAAAGTGCCGGACCTGGCGTCAACGCCAGCACCAGCACGGCGCCAACGAAAACGCCTAACTGCGATCCTGGCGGCAACAACTCAACCACCTCGAACACCCTTGCTTCCTTAACCGCCGGTCAGCGGCGCCATCACGACCATCTCGTTACCGTCGGCCAGCAATGTGGAATCTCTTCTGGCTTTGGATACTGCCTGCCCGTCGACAGACACCAACCCGACTTGTTCCGGGGGAATGCCCAACGCCGCCACCGCGTCGGCGACGCTGGCGCCCTCGGGCAACTCCACCTCATCGACCGGGCACAGATCGATGAGGTGCCCCGTTACCCGTACCTTGACCTGCATTGGAGGTTAACTAAGCCCCAATCGGCCAAGGGTGTCCTCTGTAGGTTCACCTGCCTCGTTCCAGCCCCTCAGGTCGTAGTACTCAGGGAGCATTCGGTCGAGCTCGTTCACCCGGCCCTTGGCAGTCCCGCTGGGCGCTGGATCCTTCAGCAGCCGTTCAGGCAGGGTATCGTCGGCCCGGGTAAGCCCTGCCGCGAGATTAAACATCCTCTCCAGATTCCAGATCCGCTCACCGCTTTCCATCAAACGCTCTGCGGTCCAGTCGCCTTCGCTATCGGCATCCAATTGCGCGGCAAATTCAGGAGCACCCCAGGCGCCCATGGTGAACATGCAAAGACCGCTTGAGTCGACCGCGGCAGTCCAGTCCTGGGAGGTCTTGCACGGCTCCGCCTTGCCTTCTCCCGTCTGGTCGTCCATGTCGACCTCAAACGTATCGTGCTTCAGGTGACAGGCGCCGCGGTTGCCGGTGGCGTACCCAAGCCCCATCCCCTGCAGCGCTCTCGAGTCATACCCGGCGAATTCCTGCCCCTTAACCGTCATGGACAGTTCAGGATGGCCATACTTTTCACACATCAGTTTTGATCCCATGCCCAGAATTTCGCCAAAACCTTCCTGCTTGCCCGTTTTTTCCGCCATCACGGTCAGTGCTTCGGCGTTCCCAAAATTAAGCTCCACGCCATCGGTATCGTCGGTGGTAATGACTCCCATCTCGTACAACTCCATGGCGGCCGCAAGGGTGACGCCAAAAGAGATCGGGTCCATGCCATGCTCATTCATCAGATATCCGGCAAAGGTGCAGGCATCGATGTCATCGACCCCGACAACCGGGCCGAATGCAAATGCTGTCTCATATTCAAGGCCGCCCGATGCGTGCCAGTACTCTTTTCGATTCTGGATCGTAAAGTGATCTTTTCGGATGTGAGCGATCCTGCCGCAGGCGATGGTGCAGCCAAAACAGGCTTTGTTGGTCAGCAGGTTGGTGTGTCCCGTATCGTCAGTCTTCAGCATCGCCTTGGCGTCGATCTTGTCGTAGCCGTCGAACTGGACTTCCTGGAAGTTGTTGGTCGGCAGACCACCGAACTCTTGCATCGTGTCCATCATGGCGTTGGTGCCGTACTTGGTCAGACCGCCGGTCTCCTTGGCAAGCAGGTTCTTCATCTCGTCGGTCACCTGCATAAACCGCTGGGGATCCTTAACCCGCACGCCCCCTGTCCCGCGCACCGCTATCGCTTTCAGATTCTTTGCGCCCATCACCGTACCGACTCCAGACCGGCCAGCGGCCCGGTGCAGGTCATTAACCACGGCGGCATAGCGCACCCCGCGTTCTCCTGCGATGCCGATGGTCGCAATCTTCAGCATCGGGTTGTGATGCTGCTTTTTTATCCACTCATCCGTTTCCCAGACCGTCTTTCCCCAAATCTTGTCCGCACTGGCGAGACTGATTTCATCACCCTCAATCAAGAGATACACCGGTTTTTCTGAACGGCCCTCAACCAGAAGGAGATCAAATCCGGCGTATTTCAGTTCTGCACCAAATTTGCCTCCGCTATTGGAACAGGCGATCGCGCCGGTGAGAGGACCCTTGGTAATCACGGCGTAGCGGCCGCTCGTAGATGCGCTGGTACCCGTCAGCGGGCCGGTCGCAAAAATCAACACGTTGTCAGGGCCCATGGGGTCTGCTTTGGGATCCATGTTCTCCCAAAGGTACTTGGTGCCGAGGCCGCGCTCACCGATATAGTCGTTGGCCCACTCCATATTGAGCGGCTCAGGCGTCACCTCTCCCGAAGTCAGATTGACCCGAAGTATTTTTCCTTGCCAACTCATGATGCACCCCCTTGTGCAGCCTGTTGTGCGGACGCCTGCATACGGCCGACGCCGGATGCCCCGGCATCCACATAGGTAATTGCGTCGGTCGGACATGCAGACACGCATTTCGGATCCCCGCCACAAAGATCGCACTTGTCTACTTTGCCGCTGACAGGGTTGAATTCGATCGTCCCAAACGGGCACGCAGAGACACAGGCCTTGCATCCCACACATGCTTCGGGACTCACCAGCTTGGCTCCCAACTCGGTGTTGACCGAGATCGCGGCCGTTGGGCAGGCTTTCATACACCATGCCTCAACACACTGCGTGCAGGTATATGGCACAGACGTCCGACCGTGCTCAAACTCGAAAACCCGAATGCGCGACCGCGCAGGGTTGAACTCTCCCTCGTGCTCATAGCTGCACGCCATCTCGCACTGCAGACACCCGGTACAAAGACTGGGCTCCATGTGAAGCATCCGATGCATTACCCGATTCTCCTCCGCGTTTTGATTATTTGATCGACAACCGCGACACTGTACCAAAAAAGAATGTCGCTGTGACACCGGCGTCCCCTTGGAACCCTATAATCCCTTCGCTGGCCAAAATACCCTGCGGCGACTGGGTCATTCAGACGCCGTCAGTATTGATTTATCCGATGAATACTCTGCTCTCAAACCTGCGTAAAATTCTCGACGATCGAGGGGTTATTACTAACCCTGTCGAAGCGGAGCCTTATCTCGAGGAACGGCGCGGGCGATTCCAAGGTGAATCGCAGATCATCGTTCGACCTCGAGATGCCGCTGAGGTTCAGGCAGTCGTCAAGGCGTGTGCCGCACACAAGACGCCGTTGGTGCCGCAAGGCGGCAACACCGGACTCTGTGGCGGTGCGGTGGCCAACGCCGACCAAATCATCCTCAGTCTCGAGCGGCTCAAACAAATTCGTAACATCGATCCGGCCAACAACACGATGACGGTCGAGGCGGGATGCATCCTCGCAGAACTGCAAACGACCGCACGTAACGCCGGACGGTTTTTCCCGCTTAGCCTGGCGGCGGAAGGCAGTTGCCAGATCGGCGGCAACCTCGCGACCAATGCGGGCGGCATAAACGTTCTGCGCTACGGCAATGCAAGAGATCAGGTTCTGGGTCTTGAGGCCGTGATGCCGAGTGGCGAGTTACTGTCTGACCTGCACGGCCTCAGAAAAAACAATACCGGGTATGATCTCAAACAGCTGCTTATCGGCTCCGAGGGCACGCTGGGTATCATTACCGCTGCAACACTAAAGCTTTATCCCCACCCTGATCAGAGCGCAACAGCGCTCGTTGCTTTGCGCAATCTCCCGGCGAGCATCGCATTCCTTGAGCGCGCTCAATCAGGCAGTGGGGGCACTTTGTGCAGTTTTGAACTCATGCACCGAATCGGTCTCGACTTTGCCTTCAAGCATGTGTCAGGCTGCTCTGACCCGATGACCACGTCCCACGAGTGGTACGTCCTGCTTTCGCTCCAGGCCAGCGGCGATGCCATCAACGTTGATACCCTGCTTTCAGCGATTCTTGAAAAGGCATTGGAGGCAGGAGACATCCACGACGCGGTGATCGCCTCAAGTGAGCAGCAGGCCAAGTCACTTTGGAAGTTGCGGGAGGGGATTGTAGAGGGGCAGCGTCTCGAAGGCGCGAGCATTAAACATGACGTTTCCGTTCCGGTCTCAAAGGTGCCTGAATTTATCGAAACCGCTTGGGCCATCGTCGCCAAGCGGGTGCCGGGAATCAGGCCGTGTCCATTCGGTCATGTAGGAGACGGCAATATTCACTTCAATCTCTCGCAACCCCCCGATATGGACGCTGGGGCTTTCCTTTCACTATGGAAGGAAGTGAACGATCTTGTCCATGACCACGTCGCCGAATTGGGAGGTTCCTTCAGCGCGGAACACGGGATCGGCATGTCCAAAGTCGATGAGATGCAAAGGTACAAAGATCCTACCGGTTTAAAAGTCATGGCGGCGATCAAAAAAGCGCTCGATCCTCATAATCTATTCAATCCCGGGAAGATCATCCCCGCTCCCAATGCCGACTCTCGTTGATCCCTTGATTCCCGATCCGTTCCCCACGGAGAAGACCGACGTCGTCGTCATTGGCGGCGGAATCATCGGAGTCAGCGCCGCACTCACCCTCGCCGAGCGAGGGATATCTGTCACGCTCTGTGAAAAAGGTGAGATCGGTGCCGAGCAGTCGTCCCGAAACTGGGGTTGGTGTCGCCAACAGGGACGTGATCCTCGAGAAATCCCGCTGGTCATGAAGTCACTGGAAAGATGGGCTGCGATGAATGAGCGTGTCGAAGGGGACGTTGGATTCAAGCGCTGCGGTACGCTCTATCTCGCTGATTCCGATCAGGGTCTGGACGCCCATGGACAATGGCTGGAGTACGCAGAGCCCTTTGGTATTGATACCGGGCTCATTACCGCAGCTGAGGTCGCAAAACATCTGCCGGGCAGTTCCCGTAAATGGCATGGCGCCCTTTATTGCCCGACCGACGGCAAGGCGGAACCCTTTGTTGCTGCCCCAGCAATCGCACGTTGCGCACAAACAAAAGGGGCGGCCATACTGACCCAAACAGCAGCACTCGGACTTGACGTCAGCGGCGGCAGGGTTTGTGGAGTCCTCACCGAGAACGGTCTAATCCGATCTGATGCGGTTCTGCTGGCCGCTGGGGCATGGTCACGGCTCTTTTGTGCGCACGAGCGCCTGCTCTTGCCTCAGTTGAAAGTCCGATCATCAGTAATGCGGACTGGGGCGATCGATGCGGGCCTTAAATCCTGCATCAGCGCGCCTGGTTTCGCGATTCGACCACGCGCCGATGGCGGTTATACGGTTGCCCCCAATACGGCTATCTGGTTTGAACTCACGCCTGACGCGATCCGGTTTATGGGGTTATTCAGCAAACTGGCCTGGATGGCCAAAGGACACCTGCGACCTACCATAGGCAGAACCTTTACCGAGGCGTTGCACCATCAAAGAAAGGCGCTGGCGGGCAAAGGAGAGCCATTCACGACCCATCGCATCGTAGACCCTTCGCCGGTCCAACCACTACTGAATAAGGCCCGTTCCCGGCTTGAGAGAGATTTTCCGGCGTTCCGTGATGCGGTCATTGCCCAGCAGTGGGCAGGAATGATTGACGTCACTCCTGATGCGGTACCGGTAATCTCAGAGGTGTCTCAACAGCCCGGCTTTTTTGTTGCCACTGGGTTTTCCGGTCACGGATTTGGCATCGGGCCTGCGGCGGGCGAACTCGCTGCCGATCTCATCATGAATAAAACACCGCTGGTCGACCCCCAGCCTTTCCGCTTCTCCCGCTTTAGTGACGGCTCAAAGATTCATCCGATTATTGGTATTTGAGGCGAATGATCCGCTGATCTCGGCACCTACTCCCGGAACTTATTGATTTCTTCTCCGTGAAAACGTGCCACACGATCCATCGGCGGTAGCGGTTCTTCATAGAAAAACGCCGGAAGCTCATCGTCTTCATCACTGAATCCCGCCGCCCGGTTGAACTCATGCTCCAGATGCAGTGTCTCGGCCCCGAGTTCTCGATAGAAAGAGATTGGAAGCTCGGTCCCGAGCGCACTATTGATAGCGTCGATGATGAATTCCACATTGGTATCCGTAACGCCGCGGCCAAAGATGCAAAGACCCAATGAATCAGAGGCCGCCATCACCCGCTGTGCTTCGAAACTTGCTGCTACGATCTCAGATGCCTCCATCTCCCTGCAATCCAGTTTAGGCAGATTGCCGGCAGTATGATCTGCCCCCTGGGCAGTCATCATCATCGTGATTCCCGTCCCCTCGACAACGCGCGGATCGTAGGCACTGATGGCCTGCTGTTTGATAACCGGCACCCGTTGAGCCCCGTAGTGCTCTCCGACCCGGGCAGTCCCCTGGGCCCAAATTCGACCGTTTTCCGAACCGCTGCGAATCTCTTCCAGCACCTTAAGCATGAAGTTCACGTCACCGAATGCGCCCTGGCCTACCTCCATTAACACAGCAATCATGGCGCCGGCTTCGATCGTATCAATACCAAGATCATTCGCTACGAAATTCACCCGGGCCAGCT
>WTHR01000158.1 GCA_011523045.1 Gammaproteobacteria bacterium
AACAGCCGCCGCATGCGGTGGTGTCACAAATCGTTATCGTCCCGGATAACCCGGGATAAGGAGCCGAGTCAGTTATGCGTAAGAGGCTAAGCCGAAGGCACTTTCTCGGCGCAGGCGCGGGAGCGTTGGCCGCCGCAGGAGGTTTGGCGTGGCTTTATCAGCCGCGCAAGATCGGAGCGCCACTGGGCGATCTCATTTCGGATTCAAATGGAATGTTGGATTTGCCGCCAGGATTCTCTTATCAGGTGCTGCAACGCGTCGGTGACCGGATGACTGATGGATTCAATGTACCCGGTGCGCCTGATGCGATGGCTTGTTTTGCAGGAGATGATGACAGTTGGGTAGTCATGCGCAACCACGAAATTCATGAGGGCAGCCCCGTTGATGCGACATTGGGGTTTGCTGACAACCGCGGCGGCGGGGTAACCCGACTGGTCGTGGATAGAGAAAGTGGCGTACTTCGATCGAGCAATTTTGTGCTGACAGGAACTTCGCGTAACTGCGCCGGCGGGCCAAGCCCCTACGGTTGGCTAAGTTGTGAGGAAGTCGGGGAACCTGGGCACGGATACGTTTTTCTGTGTGACGCATCGGCTTCGACACTGCAGGCGCCGCACAAGCTGCCGGCCCTGGGGCGTTTTCCTCATGAGGCAGCCGCTTTTGATGAGGCTACCGGTATCACTTACCTTACTGAGGATACTTCCGACAGTGCAATCTACCGCCATCTTCCGGACCATCGCACGAAACCTTTTGTCGGCGGAGAGTTACAGGCATTGAAAGTGTCGTCCCAGGACCGATTCAGGCTTTCTGAGGGTCCGAAGGTCGGAGACGCATTTGATGTGGAATGGGTCTCCGTGGCCGACCCGCAAGCCCTTAAGGCATCGACGCGAGACCAGGCCCATAACTCGGGAGCCGCGTTTCTCTCTCGTGGTGAAGGCGCATGGTTTGCCGAAGGCCACGTCTATATCTGTTCTACTGATGGCGGGCCGAATCGCCGTGGACAACTCTATCGGCTGGATATCTTGTCAGACGGCATGGACCGACTGACTCTGGTTGCGCAAGCTGAAAGTGAAGACTCTTTTGCTAACCCGGACAACATAACCGTCTCGCCTTGGGGGGATGTATTTTTAGCGGAAGATGGCGCGCCGCCCAACGGGGTGCGCGTGCTCAAACCGGATGGCAGTCTGCATCACTTTGCACGCAATGCCTTGAATGGCGGAAAGAGTGAAATTGCGGGGATATGTTTTTCCCCGGACGGCAAGTGGCTTTTTTTGAACCTTCAGTGGGAGGGTTTAACACTCGCGATTACTGGTCCCTTTACCGTCTAATCTCGTTTACTCATCGTTCAAAAACCCACCGGATAAACCGCGAGACCACCGGGGTGGGCGCGATCATGGATCGATCCGATGTAAGTCGCCAGTAGTTCAGATCGATCCGCGTCAAAGAAGAGACCATAGGGAGGCCCCGGCAGGTCGTTGATCGGTTGAATCGGCTTGACGACCCCGCCGTCTGTGGAAACCAAAGCCAACTGGTTGTGTGCGCTCCAGAGTCCAACCACGATCCAATTCTTGTTGAGACGCACCAGCCCTGTCATATTGACCTCAGGAAATTGCGCAACCACGTTGGCTTTGCCACTGGAAAAATTACTGATGTGAAGAACATTGCTTCCCTTTCCGGGATTTAGACCGTCACGGTCCTCGTAGGAATTGGACAGCCATAGACCGTCCTCTTCGCAAAGCAACTGCCGGCCATAAGACACCAGCTTTTCATGGTCTGCGAAGACTTCAGCCGGGCTGGTATCTAAAGGTCGGTAGCGCACCAGTCGGGAGTGTAATGAGTCGGCCACATAGATCCACCCGCTTGTTGCATCAAAGCAGATGCCGTGAGGCGAATTGAAGCCTCGCCCGCGAGCATCACCAAACCGACTGACTTCACCGCTGGCTATCTCGACAAGAGCAACATTGCTACCCCAGCCTTCGCTGACAAGTGCTCGACTGGTATCAAGCGCTTCTAGGAAATGAGGAGAGCCCAGGGTGATTACCGAGTGATGCTTTTTGTCGTGAAGGACGAGTCGCTTGTGATTTTCAAATCCGAGGGATTCACTGAGGACCAATTCATTACTGAAGAGTTCGCCGGCAAGGTACCTGTCGCCTAGACGGATTACCTGCGCAGGGTGCTTAAGCTCGCCGCTGTACACGATCGGTTCTCCAAGAATCGGGACAGGGTCATCGGTCTGCCACCACCATCCGGCAACAAAAATAACCAAAGCCGAGATGAATCCGATCAGCCGGTAGTTTGATTTTGTCTTGCTCAAGAAGTTCTTAAGTCGCATCTCAATGAAGAGCAATTCGCAAAGTGCTGAGAAAAAACGGGCACCAAGCATAACAGCCTGTATAGCGTGTGCCCTGTATCCGGAGCCCCATCGCTATAATTGCGAGTGAGTTATCACTGGCATACCCCTGTCGAGATCTGTGTTGCCTCTATTGGTCGGCCCTTCTTTAAACCCGCGTGAATACTGTTTTGGAAAACAAAAAAGCCGCTCTTGACCGCATTGGAATTTTGGGCGGCGGTCAGTTGGGGATGATGCTCTGCGAGGCGGCCCGCCGACTGGACGTGACCGTGACCGTGGTCACCGATGATCCGACGAGCTCAGCGGTCTATGTCGCAGACCAGTCTATCGTCGCGTCACTGGATGATCTTTCGGCCGTTGCGCGTCTTGTCGAAGCCTCTGATGTGGTGACTTTCGAGTTGGAAGCGATTCCCGATGAGACGCTCGACCTCCTTGAGCATGCACAGGCAGAAGGCAAGATCGAGGTGCATCCCGGCGTGAAGACCTTACGGCTGATCAAAGACAAGGGTTTACAAAAAACCTGGCTCCAGGATCAGGGACTGCCGACATTGCCCTTCCTGCTGGCTGATGAAAACGTAGATGAGGGCGTGGTACTGCAAAACGGCTTTTGCGCGCCGCTCGTTCAAAAAACACGGCGTGGCGGTTACGACGGCAAAGGGGTGCAAATGCTTCTTGAGCCCGAGGCGCTCAGTGATCTTTGGCCTGTGGCGAGCGTGATTGAGCCAGCTCTTGAGGACTGTCTGGAGGTCGCGGTGGTCGTGACCCGAGCTGCGTCTGGTGAAACAAGCGTTTACCCTCCAGTCACCATGATGTTTGATCCCGCGCTGAATTCAGTGAGCACCGTCATCAGCCCCGGGGATCTCAGTGAGACCCAGCGGACCGAGTGTATTGAGGTAGCCACCCGCGCGATTCAGGCCCTTGATGCGGCAGGTGTTTTTGCGGTGGAGCTTTTTATCAGTGCTTCAGGAGAGATCTTCATTAACGAGATTTCACCCCGGGTGCACAACTCGGGACATCTCACGATGGAGGGGTTTCAATGTGATCAGTTCGAGCAGCACCTTAGAGCCATTTCAGGTCGCCCTATCGCGCCGACTGAGCCGCGGGCACCGGTCTCGGTGATGCTGAATCTTCTGTACGAAGACCGTCTGTCTCCTGCTCACACCGGGGCACCCTACACCGCCCGGCTGCAGGAAGAGGGCCAGGTGACGGTGCACTGGTATGGAAAAAAAGAAGCCAGACCAGGAAGGAAGATGGGCCATGTCAACGCGCTGGGCAACTCTCGGGAAGAAGCTTTGGCTCACGCCCAAAGCGGATTGGAACGGCTCCAAAGTGATACATTTCAACCTCCTGAGGGCGAAGCAATAAGCAAGGCGAACGGATCATGAACGCGAAGGTCGGAATCATAATGGGTAGTGATTCAGACTTGCCCGTGATGCGCGCGGCAGGGGACATCCTCAGCCAACTGGAAGTGCCCTTCGAGATGACGATCGTCAGCGCTCACCGGACACCCGACCGGCTGTATGAGTATGCAGGCAACGCCGAGGGTCGCGGTCTGCGCGTGATCATTGCCGGTGCCGGCGGGGCGGCTCACCTTCCGGGGATGGCGGCGTCGCTCAGTGTTCTACCGGTTATTGGAGTGCCCATCAGTGCTACGCGCCTTGAAGGCGAGGATGCACTGCTGTCGATCGTCCAGATGCCGGCGGGCGTACCCGTGGCAACGGTTGCCATTGATAATGCCACCAACGCCGGCATCCTGGCAGCCCAGATGCTCGCCACAGGAGATGATGCCCTGAGACAGCGGCTTGCCCAATACAAAGCAGCCTTGAGTGCCAAAGTGCATGACAAGGCCCGGCAATTGGAAGATTCATAGGGCTCTTAAGCCGAAAAGATTGCAGGAGGAGTCCAGATGAAAACGCACGCACAGGTGTGTGTGATCGGCGGTGGCGTCGTCGGTTGTTCGGTTTTGTACCACCTCACCAAACTCGGCTGGTCGGATGTGGTTCTGCTGGAGCGATCTGAGCTCACTTCCGGATCCACCTGGCACGCGGCAGGCGGGTTTCACACCCTGAATGGCGATACCAACATGGCCGCCCTGCAGGGTTACACGATCAAGCTTTACCGCGAGCTCGAAGCGCTGACAGGAATGTCGTGCGGTCTGCATCACGTTGGCGGCGTCACCCTGGCGGACACATCCGAACGGATGGATATGCTCAAGGCTGAAAGGGCGAAGCATCGGTATATGGGTCTGGAGACCGAGATTCTTTCTCCCGCCGAGATCCGCGAGGTTGCACCGGTGACCAACATCGAGGGCGTACTCGGCGGTTTATATGATCCTCTTGATGGCCACCTTGATCCTGCCGGCACCACGCACGCCTATGCCAAAGCGGCGCGTCTGAATGGTGCGAAGATCGAACTTCACACGATGGTCAAGCAGACCACGCCCAGAAGCGATGGCAGTTGGGAAGTCGTGACCGATAAGGGCGTGCTCATCGCGGAGCATGTCGTCAATGCCGGAGGTCTTTGGGCAAGAGAGGTCGGTGCCATGGCGGGGGTCTATCTGCCGCTGCATCCCATGGAACATCAATATGTGGTCACCGATGATATTCCCCAGATTTACGAGCGTGACACGGAGCACCCGCACGTCATGGATCCCGGCGGGGAGAGTTACCTTCGCCAGGAAGGCAGGGGCCTTTGTATCGGCTTTTACGAGCAGGCCTGCAGGCCCTGGGCAGTTGATGGTACGCCCTGGGATTTTGGTCATGAACTGCTGCCAGATAACCTGGACAAGATCAGCGAGTCGATCGCGTTCGCCTACCAGCGTTTTCCGGTGCTGGAAACGGCAGGGGTCAAGACCATCATCCACGGCCCCTTTACCTTCGCGCCTGACGGTAACCCGCTCGTCGGTCCGGTTCCGGGCCTGCGCAATTACTGGTCTGCCTGCGGTGTGATGGCTGGCTTCAGCCAGGGCGGTGGCGTGGGACTCACCCTGGCCCAGTGGATGGTGGAAGGCGAACCGGATCGTGATGTCTTCGCCATGGACGTGGCGCGTTTTGGCTCGTGGACCAACCCGAGCTATACCCTGCCCAAGGTCATCGAAAATTACCAGAAGCGATTTTCCGTCAGTTACCCCAACGAGGAGTTGCCGGCGGCACGACCTTTCAGAACCACGCCGGTCTATGACATCCAGCAATCGCTCGGCGCGGTTTTTGGCCAGCAGTTCGGCCTTGAGGTGGCAAATTACTTTGCCAGCGAAGATGAGCCGAGATATGAAACACCGTCGTTTCGACGCTCCAACGCGTTTGCGGCAACCGCCCGGGAGGTAAAGGCGGTCAGGGAGCAGGTCGGCATCAATGAGGTTCAGAACTTCAGCAAGTTCTTGGTGACCGGTTCAGGAGCGCGGGCTTGGCTGGATCGGATTATGGCGGGCCGGATTCCCGATGTGGGAAGGGTGAGCCTTGCCCCTATGCTGTCTCCCAAAGGACGACTGATTGGTGACTTCACCATCTCCTGTCTTGGCGAGGCGGAGTTTCAGCTGACCTCTTCCTACGGGTATCAGTCGGTGCATGAGCGATGGCTGCGACACCATCTTGAGGCCGGGATCGATATCGAGAATATTTCCGACAGACGCACAGGTTTTCAGATTGCAGGCCCCATGGCCCGTACTGTGTTGGCCGAGGTGACCCGTGCTGATGTGTCGGCCGAATCGTTTTTGTTTATGGACGTCAAGCGGATGACCGTGGGGATGTGTGACTGCATCGTGCAGCGGTTGAGCTACACCGGGGACCTCGGTTACGAGATCTACACGGACGCAATGGACCAGCGGTCTCTTTGGGACACGCTCTTTACTGCCGGTCAGAAGCACGGTATGCGACCTTTTGGAATGCGCGCAATGATGAGTCTGCGCCTCGACAAGTTCTTTGGCAGTTGGCTGAGTGAGTTTTCTCCGGACTACACCCCGGCGGAGACAGGTATGGATCGTTTTGTGGCGTTCAAAAAAGGCGCAGACTTCATCGGGCGCAGCGCAGCTGAGGCTGAACGCCAGAACGGCGCGGCAAGAAAACTGGTGATGTTTGAGGTCGATGCGGATGATGCTGATGCCGTCGGGTATGAGCCCGTTTGGATCGATGGGGAGGTGAAAGGCTTTTGCACCTCGGGCGGATATTCACATACCGCGCAAAAATCCATCGCCCTAGCGCTCGTTGACGTCGCGTCGCTGAGTGATGATCTCGAGGCCAAAATCGAGATCCTGGGGAATATGCGCCCGGCAAAGAGAATTCATCAGATGCTCTTTGACGCAGATGGTGCCCGCATGCGGGGATGACGCGTCTTCGAGATTTTTTCTGACAACTGGCGGCGACACACTTTGCAGGAGTTCCGATGACACTCGACATTAAACTGTACGGCATGGGCCGGACACGCTCGGCGCGGTGCCGGTGGACGTTGGATGAACTGGGACTCGCCTACGAATATGTTGATGACCGTGCCCTGCTGCACAGCGAGGAGTTACGTAGATTGCATCCGCAGGGCAAGATGCCCGCGATCCTTATTGATGATGAGCCGCTGTTCGAATCGGCACCGATCTGTGAGCACCTGTGTGACCTCGTTGCGGAACCCACGCTGATCGGCGCAGTGGGGACCTACGAGCGAGCCCAGCACGCCCAGTGGACCGCATTTGTACTGA
This sequence comes from Gammaproteobacteria bacterium, assembly GCA_011523045.1. GTDB lineage: Bacteria > Pseudomonadota > Gammaproteobacteria > Arenicellales > UBA868 > UBA868. The sequence continues at coordinate 7,029 of WTHR01000158.1, forward strand.
CCGAATTGGATGCGTATCTGTGGAGTGATTTCAAACACACCCGCGCTTACCCCGAGGAACACCGTTCGACTCGGATCACGGCCTCTAATGCAAAAGAGATTCAAAGTGCACTGGATGTACTGGACGGAGAACTCGCCTCGAGGGATTTTCTGATCGGTAATCGATTCAGTGTCACGGACATTATCGTTGGGTGGAGCATCAACTGGGCGGCCAATACCGGCCATCTTGCCGCGTTTACGCA
>WTHR01000236.1 GCA_011523045.1 Gammaproteobacteria bacterium
CTCTTCTACTTTAGGTCCCAAGCGATAAAGCTTTTCTCTTCGAAATCGATTTTGGGTTCCTTCCATTTCGACGTGATAATCAAGTAACGCGAGCAATTGGCGATCGCGAAGTGATGCCTCAAGTCCTACCAGAACCTTCCCGCTATCATTCAAAATCAATCCACAATCTGCAGAGGCGTGCGACTGTCCGCTCGAAATGCTATCAGTCGGTCTAACTCCCGGCGGGTAGAACTTCGAGCCGAATTGTGTAATCCCTACGGCCTCATCCCCAACAAGTGACGTTAATAACAGGTGGGCGCTTTCCTCTTGCGATCGACTATCCGGTACGTACGTTCCAAGGGCAACACAGGTTCTATCCAGGATCAATACAACATCCGCGCCAGAAAGACAGGGCCACCCAGTCAGCGCGCCAGTCAATACCGTCCGCTCGGTTTTTGCGCCCCCCGTTATCGCCTGAAAGAGCGTCTCAGTAACCTGATCTTCTTGCTGACGCGTAGAAATCACCAAGTAAGAATCCAAACTGCATTGCCTTAGCAACTCCTCCCAGGCTGGGACATAGTCCCCAGCGCCAAGAAGCAGAATGCAGTCGCGAGACCCTGCAAGCTCCTCCATCAGGATGGAGGAAAGATTGAAAAAGTAGGGAGTAGCAGATCCCGACTGATCGTGTATGGGCATCGGGGCGTGACTTAAGGTTAACGAGAGTATTTCGAATGAGTCGCCAAACTATCTTTATGCCCTGGCGAGCCTAGGCTGATTGGTTTCCGTCTTCTGTCGGTTAATCGTCGACTTGAATGGGTTAAGGTTTACTCGCCTCTCCCATCTCATCTCAGGAAATCAGTTCTCGTCAGAGTCACTGCCAAACAACTGATTTGTGGCGCTCGAAAGCGTCTCAAAGAAGGATCCTGAAGCATCCTCTTGTGACTCAATCTGATCTAGTGGAAGTTCGACAGCCGGCATGATCGTCCAGGTCGCTTTCCCTCGATCGGCGTGGCCCCTGTTTTCAAACCACAGAACATTAGGACACGATGATGCTGAAACATTTCGGGGAGACGGTTGCTGAGGGTACTTCTTGGTCACCAACTTCCTGCCTGTAAAGTAGGTGCATGTGAACTGGCTGGCACGGCGTATGATCTGCTCCAGTTCCTCATCCGTTACCGGCTGTCGAATTGTGAGCACGCCGACGCCCTCAATCTGAACACGGGCAGAGTCAAGATAAAGCTCTTCTTGGGATGAAATAGTCTCCAGAGATAACGGGTTCTTCTCGTGTACAAGCACAGCGCTATTGGTCGCCATCAACACAAGCCAGGCAAAGAACAGAATTATCAGTAAGCGTCTCATGGAATCTTCCTATACGAATGCATGAAAAATGTTTGCACCGGGCTGTCAGGATATCTCGACCTCAATGGTCGACTCATCTTTGCTGAGAACCATCGCAACGTTCGAAAAGCTCTCACTTTCTATCAATTTAGCTAGGCACCCCGCAGCGATTTTAGGCAGCACCGTCTGCGCCAAGGCCTGCTCGATAGCCCTGCCACCTGTGCCCGGATCGTTGTACCGGGTCACTAGGGTCTCAAGCACCTCATCAGCACAGTTCAGAGTGGCGCCGTAACGCTCCATCAACTGGTCGCGTATTCGTCCGATCGCAATCTCGGTAATCTTGACTAACTCGTCTTTCGATAACGGCAGGTAAGGAACGACTGTCAGCCTCCCAACAAAAGCTGTTTTGAAATACTTTAGCAACTCCGGCCTGAGCATTTTGATCAATGACTGGATATCTAAATCTCTTGTTCCTTCTTCCACGGCGGTCGCAATTAGCTCATCCCCAACATTGGAAGTCATCACAATCAGACAGTTCCTGAAATCGATATCCCGCCCCTCGCTGTCCTTGGCATATCCTTTATCCAGAATCTGATAAAACACGTCGTGTACTCCCGGGTGAGCTTTCTCAATCTCATCCAAAAGCAATACCGAGTAGGGCTGTCTTCGAACCGCCTCAGTGAGTACTCCACCCTCTCCGTATCCAACATAACCTGCAGGTGCGCCGAGCAGCATGGAAACCTTATGCTCTTCTTTGAACTCAGACATGTTTATCGTGACAAGATTCTGATCGCTGCCAAACAGTTGACGACTTAATGCCAAAGCCGTCTCGGTCTTCCCCACACCACTTGGACCACACAACAAGAAAGAGCCGATTGGCTTTCGGTCGTCCTGCAGGCCTGCTCGCGAGGTCCGCACCGTCTCTGCAATGTGCGAAATGGCGTGATCCTGTCCGATGACCTGTAACTGTAGATTCTCCTGGAGATCGCGGAGTTGAATCGCCTCAGTATTTTCAACCTGGCCAGCAGGCACGCCGGTGGATTCAGAGATAATGGACGCGATCACGCGTCTATCGACCATCTCGCTGGCCATTCCGCCTGTCGACTGCACCTCTGATAAGGTCTCACGCAGTTTCAGAATCTTCTTTTGATCTGAAGCAGACTTTTTCTTCCCGCTTAACTTCTCATGAAGCGCGCGCAGCTTAGACAGCAAGTCCTTTTCTACTTCCCACTTCTGGGTTAACTCATCGACTCGACTGACTGCCGCCTTCAGCTCTTCGTCAAGATGATCGCTCTTTTTCCTTACATCAATGGCTCGCAAATCATCGCGATCCAGCGCAGAGCGCCGATCCTTGAGGTACTCCAGATAGGAATGCGCCTTTTCAAGGCTCTTGGGCTGCACATTCTGCGTTATAGCGACACGCGCACAGGCAGTATCTAGCAATCCAAGCGCCTTATCAGGCAACTTCCGCTCAGGAATATATCGAACACTGAGATCCACGGCGGCATCGACGGCATCATCTGAAATCATGACCTCGTGATGGGCCTCCAGGTCATTGACTGCACCTCTGAGGATGCGACGAGCATCATCAAGACTGGGCTCTCCCACTTTCACCAGATCAAACCTTCGGGTCAGGGCTGGGTCCTTCTCGATATGCTTCTTGTACTCGGCCCAGGTAGTCGCCGCAATGGTCCTGAATTCGCCACGAGCTAATGCGGGTTTCAACAGATTTGCTGCATCAATTCTCCCTCCCCCGCCATCTCCGATAAGAAGATGCGCTTCATCAATAAAGACAATTATCGGGCAATCCGACTGCTTCACCTCATTGATCACATCCTTCAGTCTGTTTTCAAACTCACCCTTGACACTGGCACCTGCTTCCAGGAGTGCAAGATCAAGGCTATAAATCTCTACAGATTTCAATAGATCAGGAACGTCTGCTTCTACTATCCTCTGGGCAAGCGCCTCTACGACCGCCGTCTTACCGACTCCGGGTTCTCCTACAAGGATAGGATTGTTTTTTCCCTTCCGTGCCAGGATATCTATTAGTTGATGGAGCTCATCACTCCGTCCCACAACCGAGCCTAGACGCCCCTCTTTAGCCTCCTCCGTGAGATTAATTGCATATCGATCGAGACCGCTGCCACCATGCCGTTGTTCTCTGTGTGACGAAGACCGGTTTCCTCCTTTGCCTTTGCCTTGGCCTTGACCTTGACCGTCTTCGGCAGACGCAGTGGTTTCGATTTGTCCATCCAACGCTTCGAGCGACACTCCCGAAAACGCCTCGTATCTTAAGGTTTGTATTCCCAAGACCTCCTGCTGGAGAAGTCCCAGCACCAAATGGAGTACCCTCACGTGGTCATCCGAGTAGTTCACCGACGCGAGAAGCCAACTGTCCTTAACCAGTTTGACAAGTTCGGCGCTCAACGTAGGTTGGACACTAGAGACGCCTGATTCCCTGGGAAGCCGACTCTGAAGTTCGCCGCGCAGTTGTGATTCATCAACTTTCTGCCGCTTCAGGAATTCATCTAACGACTCATCATTAGATTCCAGAATTTCGAGCAACCAATGTTCAATTTCGATTGAATCCGATCCTGAGCTCAAAGCGTTTCCTGCCGCACGCTCGAGTGCCGCGCATAAAGGCGCATCCAGTTTGGCTACCAACTCGGTGAGGAGAAGTTGTGTCATGTGACGGGGCTCAGTAACTCGGTTTCGATAATCTCATCGGGTTTTCTATGAGGGTCGAGTACTGTGGTTCTCCCTAACCGAAACCCAGGATGATCTCTGGACGGCAGCCGCGGGGGCACAAGATACTTTCGAGCGCAGGACAGCATTATTCGAGTAGGTGCTGACGTCCGGGTATACAACCGAAGCAGTTCTTTGATTTCTCGGATAATCGTTTTGTCGGCTACTAGCGAGTCGAATCGACTCTTTGAGTCAACGTGCAAAACCGCGATCAAGCGACGAAAGTAGAAACTGCTTTGGGATCCCAGCATAAGCACCCCACCGAGTTGATTAAGGTATCCATCGCCCGCACCTAACCGACTAACCGATGAATCCGGCAGCATGATGGGCTCCTCCACCGTCACCGAAACCGTCACACGCAACCCAACGAAATCTGTCAATAAATCCCGCATGCCCCGTAAAGCACGAAAACGCGGCATCATATGTGCTAGGTACTGGAAAAGCTGCTCTGGCTCAACATAGCTCGCTTCGTTTCCCGCTACTGTGTTGAAGTAGGCAGAGTCTGAAACCGCCCTATCGTCTGGTCGCTGTTGTTGGCTTTCGTGGCGGATAGCGAGCGGACTTCGGCAGGACAATAATCGACTCAATCTAAGCACTCGGTCATCAAACAGTGCTAAAAATCGTCGTAGACGATGATCGCCTCGGCTAAACCCATCAACGATAGAATTTTGAAAATACTCAGGCAATACAGACTGGGGTCCTGTAAGCGATGGGGTATTGAGATAGACCTTGGCCTCTTCCTGATTTTTCTCGATCGCAGCTATCGCATCTGACCCTTCCGCTGCGGATGGCTCAAGCCGGCAAACAATGGGCGTTTCTTCTATTTCCCCCGCTCGGCTCCCCAATAATCGCCAGAACCCTGCAAGCGTGACCTTGGCGCGATGAATTGACAGGAAATCAATCAGGTGCATACCTGGCTCCCATGGTCCGGGCCGAAGCTCGTTACTTTTTCATCGACACCGTCAATCCAGATCTCCGTCTCAACAAACCTGTCAAAACTGCACATCTCAACAAAGGCACTATGAATCAATCTTGCCAGCAGCGACCACTGATTCCTGTTTTGCTGGGGATCGAGATAAACTGAAAAGCGGGTGCCTTGCGCAATTACCCGCCGATTCGCAACCATCATTGGCCGAACCGACTGCCTCACATCAATCTTCAGTATAGACGCGACTGCCGAGGCCGTAAGCCCTACTGGTGCAGCCAGCGTCAGGAACTGCCTCAACTGGAGTTCTGGACGATCGCTATTGATGACATTGTTGAGGTTGAAGTTTAGGAGCCCCAATAGCCGCCAATCGGAATCTTCGTATCGGTCGGGAACGATTTCGGTCGTTAATGTGGTCAGCATAGCGAGCGTGCCCGGGATCTCTACAGAATCGATAGAGCTCCAACCTTTTAAGTCATCGTAGACCAGCGCGAGATTCCCGTTGGTGCACAGGATCTCGGCCGAAAACAGCTTAGGAAATGAAACCAACTCCGGGGAGTCCCACGCCAGCGCCACTTGATGTCCCTGGACCCCATCCTCATTTAGCCTCCTCAACGGCTCCCACGACATCGTCGGGACTCCAATTTCGTGGGAAAAATTATATAACTGAGGGACCTCGACCTCCCCTTGGGGCGTGACTTCGTACAGCTTCGTGATTCTGGAGATCTTTTTTGTACCCGTTGATACTGCTTCGGCAAAAACGGGGACACGAACAGAAACATGGTCATACTGGATCGGTTCGCTTCGAGTAGAAAAAAGATTTATCACGGGGATGCAGTTCAATTGAAATGAATTGCTGGAAACTGCTCGTACTTCCCTGGCCGACAGATTTCCTAAAAAGAAGTCGAGCGTCAGGTGTGAAGAATGGCAATTCCGCATCGCCGACCCAATACCCGTCAATCGAACAAATGCCTGTTTCGCGGGGTATAGGAAAAACTCTCGAATAAGTTGAATTCCGAGGTAACTATTTCGGTCCGACGGGAGAAAGCAAAAATCCTCATCGAATGCCCGAGTCTTTAATTGATCCGCATCCAACAGCCCAAGAGAGGTTCCTGCTCCGTCACTCACTTGAATGTTGACGAGCTGTGAAAAAAGCGCCTCCGAAAATCGTCCGGCTGAAATATGATCTCCTTCCAGAAAGAGATCCACCTCCTCAATAGCCAGCTTGGAAAACACTTTGCCCGGATCGTTCATCGAGAACTCCACTCGAACCACCGCATTGGCGCGAGAGTCGAGTTCTCCCTCTACGAAATCGAATGGCGCAGTCTGGGCCTTGATTCCAGAGATGTGGAACGGATAGAGCATTGTGTCCGCAGCGACGGTGAACGTGACAGCAGAATCATCGGCAGTCTGCGGAGAGAGTCGCACCCCCTTGCGGATGCTTCGGAGCGTCGTCAGCGATTCTTTATCCGGCGTCAGGCCAAGAACCGTCGACGTCGGTAGGATATCTTGTAACCCGGGATAGTTAAGCTGCAGTAGCGAACGCGTAATTTCGGGAAACTGTTCGGCAAGCGCTTGTTCGGTTTTTGCGGTCAGAAACGCGACTCCGTCCAGCAGGCGCTCCGTGTGTGGATCACGATACTCCTTTTGCACAACCTGGGCCGGTGCTTTTCCAGAATCCCGGCGATAGTTCCGTAGAAATTTCCTGTAGGCTCTTTGAATCAGAGCTAATTCCAGCTCAAAGTAGTTTAGAAAGCCCTCAGCCAAGTTCCGACTCCGTCAATTTTGCCCAACTTCCATTCTGCTCTAGATTGGCCCCAAAAAACACGTCGGTCAAAAATCCATCTAAATTCAACCTGGCCGTTAATCCAACACGTAGAACCGACCCATTCTGTTGCGCACCATATAACTGAACAGACACGTCCTCAAGTCGCGGCTCAAATTTCTCAATTGCATGTTGAAGGCGAGCGACCAGTGCCTCCCGATTGCCATGATAGTTCGTCGACACGTTGCCAAAATCCAACATTGACTGACCGATGATACTGCTCTGCCCTTCTAGGTTAATAAGCGCAGGGAGATTGTTGAGTATCTGCCCAAGGTTTCTCTGAACATCATCGAACAGGTCCACCTCCTTGCTGTCGTTCCCCGGCATCTCTCCCAATCACCTTAGACTTGGTTTAGTCACGATTAACTGTCGTATTCAATTGCGATATTTATGTCGCCACCCACTTCGTCAAGTTGCCACTGTGGGACAATATCAAG
>WTHR01000171.1:0-1072 GCA_011523045.1 Gammaproteobacteria bacterium
TATCAATCGACGAAGAATGAGTTGGCCTTCATCTTCATTGCCATGGTTTCCCGCAGTCAGCAAAACAGTCGGACCGTCATCATTTGCGATGCTGACGATGGGTATGGGAAAGACTCGAGAGACGCCTTCATCGTTGGAGTAATCGAGATGGGCGGCGCCGTAATGCTTGCCTTTCTTATCGAAATCGAAGTCGCAGGATATGAAGCTGGATCGGTAGGGGGTCATGTAACTGTGGGATGAGGAGCTGCGATTTGGGTTTTGAGAGTCCGCCCTAGTGTATGGAAATGAAATCATCCCAGCAAACAGAAGGGTTCAGAATCTACGGCGACATTTATCGCAGATATGCTACCGTCTACCACCAGTTTCCGGGAGAGAGCGATGACGGAGTCAATCATTATTGAGGCGGGGGGCCACTGGGCAGGGGTCGTCCCAAAGGGCGGTACACTGACGATTGTTGACCTGAAAGGAGGGCAGGGGGTCGACTTTCTTTGCTACAACGCCGATCAGCCCGAGGAACGATACCACGCACCCAACACATTGAAAGCCGCGCTGACCCTGAAGTTGAGTGCAGGGCATACGCTCTATTCTGATGACGCCCGCCCAATCTTCACGATTACTGAGGATACGTTTGACGGGCATGACACCATCGGCGGCTGCTGCAGCGAAGTCAGCAATGAGATGCTTTATGGAGTTGCCGGCACCTCCGGATGCCGGGAGAACTTCCTGAAAGGACTGGAGGAGTTCGGTCTCGGCCGGCGTGATATTGTGCCCAACATTAACTTTTTCTGTGATGTGCCCGTAAATGATGAGCGGGCCCTGAAAGACACTGTGTTTGTTCCGAGCAAAGCGCAGGCTGGTGCCCGGGTAGCATTAAGAGCCGAGATGAATGCGCTCGCAGTGATCTCAAATTGCCCGCAGGTCAATAATCCCTGTAATCATGGAAATCCTACCGAGATCGAAATCACGTTAACCACGGCTGATTGAACTTTAGTTTGACCTTCTTTTCCCCTCTGGAGATTGATATGCCAAGAACCACATTGCGTCCCAAAAGTCTCGACTTTCAGCCACGCCC
>WTHR01000171.1:1172-7098 GCA_011523045.1 Gammaproteobacteria bacterium
GCAGAGGCCACCATGCTGGTGGAAATCGAAGCGGTCGCCTGGGTCGCGCCCGAATCTTGAAGACGCCTCAGGGTGATTGAAAGGTGACTCTCAAGAAAAAGATCTACTTATCTTTTTTGAGCAGATCGGCAAGACCTGCCAATGCCTTATGAGTCACTTCGGATGATTTTTGGCTTTCAATACCGGGAACCGCGTCCACATAGCGGGCGTGCTCGTTGTCGTGACAATAAAGGCAGAGGTTCTCCCAGTTGCTTCCATCGGGCGGATTGTTGTCGTGATTGTGGTCTTTGTGGTGCACGGTCAGTTCGTGCAGGTTCTCACGAGTGAACTCACGCCCGCATCGCCCACACACCCAGGGATGAATCTTGAGAGACTGCGCCCGATAGTCTCGCTCACGGGCATCGCGGTCCCTGACGGCCTTGGCGATAACAGCATCCAGATCGTTTTTTGATTTCATTCCTGAAGGGCCTTCCTATTGTTACAAAGCATTATCCGTGCAAGGTCGCGGCACCTGCCTCGTCTTTTTCTTCTTTCTTATCTTGAAACCGTTCAGGCGCGAATGCTTCATATGGGATGTCTGAAGCCCGCTCCGAGATGAGAGCCGACATAATGTGCGCCGTTGCAGGCGCAATTCCAAAACCGTGTCCTGAAAACCCGGCGGCAATAAATACGCCCTGCGCGCCTTGCGCTTCACCCAAAAAGGGAAGTCCATCAGGAGTCATATCAATCAAGCCGCCCCAGAAGGATTCCATTGGCGTCGCCTCGAGTGCGGGACAGACTTCAAGACTTGCCTTCAGCACTTGATACACATCCTCTATGGAAGTGAGGGCGGTTGGATGACCAGCCACTTCAACCAGTCCGCGCGCTTTTGGTCGAACGCCGCTTGAGAGCCGATATCTTCCATCTCTTTCTTGTCGCAGGGTGACGCCCCCGTCTGCAACACCGATCACCGGCTTAAGTGCGGGCTCTGCCGATCGGGTTTGCACAACGGTTGCAAGAGCGGTTTGGATCGGAAGCCTGATGCCAAGCGGCCTGACGAGGTCGGTGATCCCAATTCCGCAGGCGAGAAGACATTGTTCCGAATGAATCTTTCGGCCGCTTGTTGAAATACTCTTAAGTTGACCTTTCTCAACGTTGAGCGCCTCTACGGATTCTCCACAGGAGAACACGGCGCCATGCCGCTCGGCGGCGCGTTGGTAGGCCGTGACAGCCGCTTTTGGGTCGGCGTGACCGTCCGATGGACAGAAAGATGCCGCGAGGATGTGCTCCGAAATCTGAGGCGCAATGGAGCGTATTTCCTCCGAACTCGTTAGCAGGGAAAGATTCAATCCCAAGGCTTGCTGCGATTGCACGAGCGCCGAGATCGATTCTCTCTCTTTTTCTGTTCGGGCGAGACGCAGGTTACCGTGCTGCAGGTATCCGGTTTCTGCCCCGAGTTCTTCATCGAGTGAGGACCACTTCCTGACGGAGTACGTGGCAAGAGGCAGTTCTGACGGATCCCTCCCGGATTGACGAACTCCGCCTAGCGTCCAGCCTGATCCCATTGCGGCTGGATGGTACTTTTCCAGGACCTCAACTTTGAAGCCCAGTTTTGCCAACTCGTAAGCGCTTGCGCATCCGCTTATGCCGGCGCCGACAATGACTACGTCTGGTGACATGAGGTTGATATCTCCAATCAACGACCAAAAAATCGTATTTCAGGCATAGTATTCACAATGATTCTATCCACATCCTGACCTCACGGGAAAGAGCGGATTTTGGGCAAATACGAAAGAGAAAGGACCTGCAAAAATGGAACGAACGGCCGCTGTTGCAACAATGTTAATTGATAATGACCGGGTGAGGGTGACACGTTTTGATTTTGCGCCCGGCGCCGAGACCACTTGGCATCGTCATGAGCACGATTACGTAATCACAGCGATCACGGATCTCAATATGCGTCTTGAAGAGCCGGGCAACACCGAGCGCGAAGTGACCGTTACCGCTGGAGAGGCGTACTTTCGCAATGTGGGCGTAGAGCACAACGTCATCAACATGGGATCCGAACCCATGTCGTTTGTCGAAGTGGAGCTCAAGTAGATCCTGCTGCCGCTGTTGAGCGGGCATCGCAAAGATGCTTACGCGGAAGTTGCCCGAGACCTTTTGATGGTGGTGTAGCGTCTTGGTGCTGCGAGAAAAAAGCAGATGAACGAGACAACGAAACTCAAGCCAGCAAAAAGAAATGAATATCGATAGGTGCCGGAGACATCAAACAGCACGCCGCCCAACCACGGGCCGAAAGCGCCGCCAAAGCCCATGCCTGCAGTGACAATGCCGCAGAAAAGTCCGAAGTGTCGGCCATAAAAGATGTCTGCCACGCCGACGAAAACGCAGACCGCAAAAAGTCCTGCACCAATACCGAATAACACGGAAAAGGTGTAAAGGGGTACGACACCTGATCCAGGCCCAAGAAACATGAGGATCACCGTGGCAACTCCAGTACATACTGATGCCACAAAAATGGTGGCTTCCCTGCCGATGACATCTGATATGAATGAACTCGCTTGGCCGATAACCATGAAGAGTCCGAAGGCTGCAGTGGTGGAGGCGGCGATCGTAGAGGAATACCCCGCATCAATCGCAAACTTAACCTGGTGCGCCAGTATCAGATAGCAGCCGGTTCCCCAGAAGAGCATATTTGAGACAAAGAGCAGCCAGAGAGGTCGGCTTTTGAGACCTGATGCACGCGTCCATTTTTCTTCTGTCGCGTGGTTTGACTCGGGTGCGTTTGTATTTTCTAAATTGGGCGTATCGTCAGTCGATCCGACAGCACGCAGGCCGCGATCGCCTGGCGAGAACGTATACCCGAGCAAGACAATAGGCAGGAGCACTGCGATAGTAAGCGACCCCATGATGACATACGCCGCACGCCAACCGAAACCCTCAATGATCGACTCCATCATAAAGACAAATACGAAACTGAGTCCGCCGCCGGTCTGAGCCAAACCCAAGGCCATGCCACGCCGTTGCGCAAACCAGTTCATGATGGTGGGATTGAGAATAGGGGAGCCCGCACAGGCCAGTCCCACTGGAGCGAGTGCGCCGAACAGCAAATAGAAATGCCATAAGCGGGTGGCGTACGAGCACGCAGCCGCAGCCAGTCCCAGCACCATCACGCCAATGAGCAAAAGCAGTTTTGGAGAGACCCTGCTGGATAGTGATCCCGCAATCGGAGCGCATATCCCGTAGACCAAAAGATGCAGCGAGAACATGAATGCCGTGTCGCCCCGGCTCCAACCGTATTCATCGAGAATGAACGGGAAAAACACCGGGAATGAGTGTCTTACCCCGTAGGCCAGCAGCATCACCACAAAACTCACTGCCAGGATGAGAGTGGCAGCAAAAATAACTGGTCTTGGGTTTTGGGACATGTTCGCTAGGAAATCAATTTGAGGGAAAGTGAATTGCGCGCGCAAGTATAGTCCCTCAGATGAGCCTGAGAGCAGTCTTGCGCGTATACTGAGAGTTATGGGCTTGGCAGATTAACCTGCCTGCCCTAAGCCAAAATCAAATACAAACCGCCTTATAGAACTCAGTCATGAACCCTGCTTTTGAATTACCGGAGTACGAGCGCCGCCTGGAAAAAGTGCGTAGTGCGATGTCGGAGAAGAACCTGGACGCGCTGGTTATTGGTGATCCGGCCAATATGAACTGGCTGACCGGTTTTGACGCCTGGTCTTTTTATGTGCCCCAGGTCATGTTGGTGCTGCATGATCATCCGCCAGTCTGGCTGGGACGACAAATGGATGCAGGCTCAGTGGCACTGACAACCCATCTTGGTGCGGATAGTGTCCGTCCCTATACGGAGGATCTGGTGCAGCGTGACGGTGTCCATCCGATGGAGGCGATCGCAGAATCGATCGCCAGTTTTCATTTAGAGGGAAAGCGTATTGGTTTTGAAAGCGATACCTACTTTTTCTCGTTTAAAGCGGTTGAGCGCATGCAGGCGAAGCTGTCCAGCGCAACCTGGGTGGATGCAGATTTGCTCGTCAACTGGTGTCGTGCCGTCAAGAGCGATGTCGAGATCGAGGTCATGCGCAGTGCTGCGAAGATTGCCAGCCATGTCATGACCGTGGCCTGCGAACATATTGCCCCCGGGATGCGCCAGTGTGATCTCGTTGCAAAAGTTCTTTCAGCCCAAGTGAGTGGTGTAGCGGGACTTGGAGGTGATACGACCGCGCTTTGTCCTTTGATCCTCGCAGGCGAAGCTGCCGCCACGGCCCACCCGATGTGGACCGACGCCCCTTTTGAGGCCGATCAGACGGTGGCGCTGGAACTTGGCGGTGCCTGCCGGCGCTATAACGCGGGCCTGGCGCGGACAGTGCAGTTAGGCAAGGGTCCTCAAAAAGTCTTTGATACCGCAAAGGCCGTTACCGAAGGTCTTGAGGCAGTGTTGCAGACCATTCGACCAGGAATTACTGCAGGCGATGTGCACAGGGCCTGGCAGGCCGTGCTGGATCGATACGGCCTCAATAAGGAAAGCCGGATCGGTTACAGCATTGGGGTGGGCTATTCGCCAGATTGGGGAGAGCACACCGTCAGTCTGCGAGCCGGGGAATCTACTGTTCTTGAAAAGAACATGACTCTGCATGTGATGCTTGGTATGTGGATGGATGGATGGGGGATCGAATTCAGCGAGACGGTTGCTGTGACAGACTCCGGCGCCGAAAGTCTGACGCAGTTTGATCGAGAGGTGATTTTGGTTTAACTCAAGTTTATTGCCGGCCTGAAGTCAATCGCATCGGGCACAAAAAAGAAAGCCCCGCCGAAGCGGGGTTTTCTTTGCGCGTATTTGCGCTCTCTATCTTGTTTTGTTCAGGTCTTGGAGCGAATGCGCGACCAGCCGAACAGCAGCAGGGCAGTAAGCACTGTGACGATAATGGCGTCGTCCATGATCGACACCTCCAGTGCGCCCATTAACTCCTGATGCCAAAGGTTAAGGAAGATCCCGATTTGGGCGATGACCAGCGCCATAAAGAACGCGCTAGTTCCTGCTGGGCCGCTGATAAATGTCCTGATTAAGACCACAACGATCCCAAGCCATGTGAACCCGAGCACTCTGGCAACACCAATAGCCTCTGTCCCAATCCCATTTTCAGCTAACCAGGCTTCGGTCATGAAGATTAATTGGAAGACATAAAAGATGCCCCCCAGGGTGAACAAAATCATAGCGATTGCAGCGGGTGAATCTTCGTACTTCGACATAGGTCTGACCCCTTTTGTCTTGTGGAAGGACCCTAATCATAGTCGATATTCAATTAAATTGCTGAGATCGGTTATCAAAAACACTCCATAAATCAGAGATTTAAGTGATTTAAAAATTGCAGCAAAAAGATGTGGTTAAGTTAGCCTGTTGACCCGACCACTGGGCCAATGATTCAACTATCAATCAGGAGGAGCTTAAGATGGCTATTTACAGAATCACGAGATTTACCAGTTCAGATATGGACAGAGCGATGGCAAAGGCGGAGGAAGCCCGCGAAGAAGTCTCGGCGGTCGGCGCGGAATTGATCGATCTTGCAGCCGACGCCGATGGCAATGGCGTTGTTATAGCGAAGTATCCTGATGCTGCTACCATGGAGGCGGCAACCGCCACTGCGCAAAAAGTTTTCGGTCAGCTGGTCGCAGAGGGGCTTATGGATGGAGATTCCATCAGCATCTGGACAGGGGAAGTGGGCGTCTCGATGTAAAGCGTTGGGATTAGAGGCGCTTTATGACCTCTCGTCATGGGTCAGAGCGAGCCTAGACCTTTAAGAAAATGCGCGCCGTCTGGCGCGCATTTTCACCAGAAGGGGATAAAGACTCGCATTCCCTGATTGAGGTCGTGGAACTCTTTTGGGTGGAGTCTGCAGATGACCGAGCATCAGAAATGGTTGTCCCGGTTGGG
>WTHR01000077.1:0-5445 GCA_011523045.1 Gammaproteobacteria bacterium
GGCGCCACCATGTGGCCACGAATACTGCCTATCCCGGGCCGCGGGACAGGACGACCGACTGCCACGATTAGTCTCTCGCTCCACTCAATGCTTCATCCCCAAACAACTTGCGAATCTCACGCGCGATGAAATCCCGACGGTCGTCTTCTTCGTATTGGTCCGCGGCAAAATATATCCGGGCGACCTCGCTCTGAGCATGACGCATTAAACCGTTATCGTCCGATGAATCCTCAGGCAGTCGAAGGACTGTGTCGCCACCATAGGTGTGAAAAGGCGAATCTTCGGAACCGACAGGATGGGAGACCTCTTTTCCGCGCTGGACAGCCCGAATATCCTTTTTCAGTTTGGTGCGAAGCAGAGAAACGCCTTCGTCAGTTGTTCCAAGATATTCTCTCTGATGGATATTTATTGGACCCTGACTGGTCCACGCTTCCCAGTCTCCAGGACTTTCTAAGCGTTCTTTCTCTGTCCGGTGTGCAGTCTGTCCATAAAAATCTACCTTCTCCCAACCGACCCCAGTCTTGTCTCCCTGACGAAGCACCTCATCGGCATCGTTGAAGTGGCGCCAACCAAACTTACGGCTGTTCGTATCATCTATAGGAGTAACCCATTTAGTAAGACTCGTTCTCCCAAATACTTTTGGCCCATCAAGCTTCTGGAACATGCCCCCGTTCTGCGCCATGGTTGGCGTGATGTGATCGTGGAAACGCATCATGATGAGATCACCCTGCCGCCGGCAGTGGCTATACACAAAGCCTTCTGGGCGCTTGAAGTACTCGACTACGGGGAGTGCGACAAAGTGTTCCAATCCGGGAAACTGCGGCCCGTTCACTCGGCCGTGCAGAAACACACTATGAAAGGGATCCATGGAGTTTTCGCTCTCCTGCAGCCAGTTACAGGGCGAATGGATCGAATAGGGGATCATCTCGTGGCC
This sequence comes from Gammaproteobacteria bacterium, assembly GCA_011523045.1. Classification (GTDB taxonomy): domain Bacteria; phylum Pseudomonadota; class Gammaproteobacteria; order Arenicellales; family UBA868; genus UBA868. The sequence continues at coordinate 935 of WTHR01000077.1, forward strand.
ATCGATATTAAAACTATCAAGGATCGGAAATGGCGGTTTTTTGTCAGGCGGCCCCATGTACGCAAACACAAGCCCCTTGAACTCCCGAACCGGGTAGGCTCCGTGACAAATTTTATCTTTGATTGTGCTTTCCGCCGGCTCGCCGGGCGTATCCAAAATGGTTCCGTCGACGTCGAACTGCCACCCGTGGTAGGCACAACGAATTCCATTTTGCTCAATCCTGCCGTACTCGAGAGACATTCGGCGATGGGAGCAGTGCCTATGCAGGAGTCCAATGACTCCACTAAGGTCTCGAAAGATAACGAGGTCCTCTCCTAAAATCCGAATCGGCACGGGCCGCTCGCCCAATTGCTCAGTCATCGCTACAGGGAACCAGAAACGCCGCATGTATTCGCCACACGGCTGAGTCGGTCCTACGCGCGTAAGGTCGACATCGTCTTCGAGGGGGTGCCTCAGGTGATACCCCCCAAACCTCTGATTAGTCCATCGAGTTGAATCAGTCATTTCGCCTTTCTTACTCCTTAATATGTGTCCCGCTGTCCTGCTCAACAAAACATTGACTTATATAACTTGGCACTCTGGTTTTTACTCCATTGTTCCAGAATTATTATACACATACGGGATTTCATTGCGTGATTTAACGCAGCCGGAGGGACAACTCGTTGCAGATAAGAAACCAGCAACCCACCCGGCAGTTCTGAGCTCAGTGGCGAAGTTCTACCGGCAGAGAAAAGGAAACCCCTTCGTCGAGCGGAGAGGACACAGTTATGAGAGATCCCCCCAGCGCTTGGAGCTCTTTCACCACCTCATCAACGAGGATCTCGGGAGCAGATGCACCGGCAGTCAAACCGACACGATGAACACCCTCAAGAACTTTTTTATCAATATCTTCTGCGCCGTCAATCAAAAACGCTCGGGCACCTGTTTGAGCCGCCAGTTCGCGCAGACGGTTTGAGTTGGAACTAGTCGCTGACCCCACTACGAAAACGACGTCACAGCGCCCGGCAATCGCCCGAACCGCATCCTGACGATTCTGCGTGGCATAACAGATATCATCACGGCGAGGGCCTTCGATTTTGGGGAACCGCTCACGCAATCTTTTGAGAATCTTGACGGTATCATCGACCGATAACGTGGTCTGGGTGACGTAGGCCAGAGGCGTTCCAGCGGGAATGTTCAGATTATCAATGTCTTCAACGGACTCCACCAGGTGAACCACTCCCGTGGCCTGGCCCATGGTTCCCTCGACCTCCGGATGCCCTGCATGCCCCACAAGAATGACCGTCCTGCCCTCCCGTCCGTAACGGCTCACTTCGGTATGCACTTTGGTAACGAGCGGGCAGGTCGCATCCAGTACGCGAAGTTCGCGACCTGCGGCGGCAGTCTGGACAACCCTGGCTACGCCATGCGCGCTGAATATCACCGTACTGTCATCTGGAATCTCTTCGAGTTCCTCAACGAACACCGCACCCTTTTCTTTCAGGTTGCTGACGACATACCGGTTATGAACAACCTCATGCCGCACATAAATCGGTGCGCCATAAAGCTCAAGTGCGCGCTCCACTATCTCGATCGCACGATCTACTCCCGCACAAAAACCCCGGGGATTCGCAAGTTCGATTGTGAATCCACCCATCAGTTTTTCAGGCCCTTAGGCATTTTCTTCCCCCGCCGGTTCTGCGAATTCGACTAGATCCATCTCATAGACACAATCACGACCGATCAGGGGGTGGTTAAAGTCCACGGTGATCTCGTCCTCAGCGACCTGGGTGACACACCCCGCCACGCCTTCGCCGTCCGGAAGAGTGAACTCCAGAAGCATTCCCGATTCTACCGCTCCGAACCCTTCGAACTGGCTGCTCGGCAAGGACTGGATCTTCGATTGATCGTAGGCTCCAAAAGCTTCGTCTTCCGCCCCGATTTCTACGCTGACATGGTCTTCCATCACGTGACCCAACAGAGCGTTCTCAACGAGATGAGGCAAACTGCCCTCACCAATCACAATCTCAACCGACGTCTGTCTGGAATCTTCGAGGATCGTCCCAGCCGCATCCAGCACTCGATATCGGACCAGGATCTTGTCATTTGCCTGTACTGATCTCATCTATGGAGCACCATTCTGAGACGGTTTAGTGGGATGAATCCGAAAAAGTCCGAGGCTGTCGAAGATCACAACGAGCGCGCCTATCGAGATCGCGGCATCGGCTACATTAAAAGCGGGCCAATGCCAGTCCCCCACATAAATGTCGATAAAGTCGACTACGTAACCATGGCGCACCCGGTCGATCAAGTTGCCTGCTGCCCCGCCCAAAATCATGGCAAACCCGATGTTCGTAAGCTTCTCTTCAGGCCTTGCCATCCACAAACGCCACCCCAGATAAAGTATCACCGCGGCCGCCACGCCAATAAAAAACCCCCTTTGCCAACCCCCAGCGGAAGCCAAAAAACCAAAGGCCGCGCCGTGGTTGTGAACCAAAATAAACCTGAAGCCGGGGATAACTTCGATAGGACCACCTGTCTCCAACCAACCCTGAAGCAGTCTCTTGCTGAGCCAGTCCGCGAGCAGGAAAACGAGCGCGAACACCGCAAAAATAAAGCGCTGTCGGCCAATGTCTGCAGTCATCTTCTTTTTCATAATTTCGATGTTGCTAGCACTGCTCAAACCATGAGCGGGCTGCCGCCGCATCCTTGTCAATCTGCGCTTTCAACGCGTCGAAGGAATCAAAACGCTGTTCGTCTCTAATCTTTGACTTGAATTCAACGCGGACCCGCTCTCCATAGATATCTTCTGAAAAATCGAAAAGATGGGTCTCAAGGAGAACCCGATCCCCACCTACGGTTGGCCGGACTCCGACGTTCGCTACCCCTGGTTTCGGTTCGGAACCCGGAAAGTGCATCAAGACAGCGTACACGCCCCAAACAGGAACATTGTCATGGGGCAGGATAATGTTGGCTGTCGGGAATCCGATCGTGCGGCCTCGTTTGTCTCCATGGGCGATCTTTCCGTGAATTGCATATGGATAACCCAAGAGCGATTGAGCGGTGTCGAAGTCGTCCTGCTTGAGCACGTCCCGAATTCGCGTGCTACTGACCCGCTCGTCTCCAATCAAGTAGGTGTCGACAGTGCTGATACTGAAATTCCACTGCTCCCCGAGTTTACGTAACACGTGCACATCACCGGTGCGTTTTCGGCCGAATCGAAAATCATCTCCGATGACTACGTGCCGAACCCCAATACCCTCGACAAGATACTTCCTGACGAAATCTTCCGCCGAAGTCTGGGAGAGACTCTCGTTGAATCGCAAAGAGAACACCTGATCAACACCAGCTTCCGAAAGCTTTTCGAGCTTGTCCCGCCACCGCAACAACCTCGGGGGCGCGTTCTGTGGACTAAAGAATTCGTGCGGATGCGGCTCAAAGGTCATCGCCGTTGCCTTTGCGCCCAAGGCCTGCGCCTTTTCTTTCAACAGGGCCAATAGGCGGACATGCCCCAAATGCACCCCATCGAAATTACCAATAGAGACCACCGAAGGCCGGTGTTGCGCCTGAACGTTGTAGGAGTCGCGGATCAGTATCATCAGTTGCAAAGGGTTCTATTGGTATGCCCACTCGGGTTGGTCTTCCTCAATGACCTGCCCCAGCGGACGCCGCAGGGAAAAGATTTCTTCATAATGCCGAAAGTATGCCAGACGCAGTTCAGGATGACGCCAGCTCAGGTATCCATCGCCCGTATCGAATCCGACTTCCCATAGTCCTGACACCCGCAACCCAAGGCGTTGAACCTGTGAGATCCACTTTCGAACGATCTGCTCGAACTGCTCCCTTAAGGGCTCTTGCCTTGGGTCGCAATCGAGTAGGCGGCTCATCTCGTCCTGCAATGGAGCAAGATCTTGAGCCGCTGAGCGAGTGATTTTCTGGAGCACCGGCAACACCTGTTTGGCTTCGGACAAAGAGAAGTGCTTTGACTCGCCCGGGTGGCTGATCGAGGCGATAACCTCTGCGGGAAAAGAATTTAACTCCACTAGGGCCGCACCAAAAGCTGATGAACACGTAGCCCCGTCGCATAGAGCACACCAAAATAGGCCGAAGCCCCGGCAACAATCAGGAGTGACAGGCCGCCCACACGTTCAACCAGACCGGCGGCCAGCCATTCACTCTGCAGACCTTGAGTAAAGTAGAGAAACACCGACATGGCGCCAGTAGCCACGACCAACCGTGCCAAAAACAGACCCCAGCCCGCACTCGCGTTAAAGTGCCCTAACTTGCTCAGCCGGTGATAAAGCAAAAATGCATTCACCAAACCTGCCGCACTCGTCGCCAGCGCCAGTCCCACGTGCGCAAGATCCCACACCAGCGCGACAGCCACCAGGGCATTGACCCCCATGGCTACCGCACCAATAAGGACGGGGGTGCGGGTATCCTTACGGGCATAAAACCCGGGCGCAAGCACTTTTACGGTCACAAAACCGATCAAACCGATGGAGAAGGCTGCTAACGCGCGTGAGGCCATC
>WTHR01000077.1:5545-7091 GCA_011523045.1 Gammaproteobacteria bacterium
AAATGAAGCGAGTATGGTGTTCACCAGCAGGTTGATCTGCGCAATCGACACTCCAAAGATAGCGGGGATCATCAGTTTCAAGACCTGCCCCACGCCGGCGGCCCCCACTTTTTCGTCGGGGGATCGCGCCCGCACCTGCGGCAACGGGACTCTATCCAGCCTTTTCAAGAAAGGAAACTGAAATCCGAGTTGCACAATCCCCGCAACCAAAACCCCAATGCCTAGCGTCACCGCACCGTTTTGCGAATCCGGCACAAAAAGCCATACGGTCGTGATCAGACTCAGGTTCAGCAGAATGGGAGTCGCCGCCGCGGCGCCAAATCGGTCATGGGTATTTAGAATTCCCGCCGCCATGGCCACTAGCGAGATAAAAAAGAGATAGGGAAACGTCCAGCGAAGCGTGGAGACGGTTGAGTCATAGCGAACCGGGTCATCCAGAAATCCCGGCGCCATGAGTCCTACCAGGACAGGTGACGCGACGATTCCCAGCGCGGTCACTGAAACGAGGACCAAACCGAGTCGCCCCGCCATCAAATTCAGAAAGGCCCGGGCCTCAGCCGCGGGATAACGAGCCTCGTATTCGGAGTAAACCGGGACAAACGCGACCGAAAGCGCCCCCTCGCCAAAAATCCGCCGAAAGAAGTTTGGGATTCGAAATGCCACAAAAAAGGCATCAGCAAGGGCGCCGCTTCCGAGGAATTGCGCGAATGCGATGTCCCGGATTAAGCCTGTTATGCGCGAGATCAGGGTCATCCCGCCTACTGCACCGACGTTTTTAATCATAATCTGGCGTGAATCCCACCCTTTCGATCGCTATCAAAATTTCACCGTTGACAAAAGTGCTGTAATTCCGGATACTTGCGCGTCTTTTTTTTCTGGAAGAATATCTTGGCCAACTCAGCTCAGGCACGAAAACGCGCCCGCCAAGCCGCAAACCATCGGGCCCGTAACATGTCGCAGCGCTCGAATATGCGCACCGCGATCAAACGATTTAACCGCAGTCTTGAGGAAGGCGATACCGCAGGCGCCCAGACTGCCTATCGCGAACTCACGTCAAGCGTCGACCGCGCAGCTCGCAAAGGTTTGGCGCACGCCAATCAGGCAGCCAGACTCAAAAGCCGCCTCAACGCCAGACTCAAGTCACAAGCGGCGGCTTGATATCAGGCGGCGCTTTGCTGCCGCACCTCCTCATACCAACACCATATTGTCCCGGTGGATGAGCTCTGGCTCATCCACATATCCAAGATGTTCTTCTATTTTAAGGCTTGACTGGCCTGCGATTTTCGCTGTCTCCTCAGCGGAATAATTAGCCAATCCGCGCGCGATCAATCTGCCGTCCTCATCTGCCAGGCAGTCAACCAGATCCCCGCGCCGAAAACCCCCTTCGACGCGAGTCACGCCAACGGGCAAAAGACCTCTGCCAGAGCCTACCAGGACGCTGCACGCTCCCGCATCGATGAAGACCCGTCCAAAGGATTGCAATCTGTCGGCCAGCCACAGCTTGCGTGCGGCGATTCGACCAGACGCCGCTTTGAGCATCGTTCCC
>WTHR01000247.1 GCA_011523045.1 Gammaproteobacteria bacterium
GGTGAAGGTATTCGGTTCGGCCGCTTTTCAGGTCAGATTCCAGATCTGACTTATCCTGCGAGTGGATCAGTGAATGTCGATCTTGCGGTCGATAATCTGGGCGTGTTTACGCAGGCGCTGGGTCTGGAAGTGAGTAAAACCCTTCCTGCGAGACTATCGGGGAATATCGTTGGGAGCGCTCAGCGTGATTCACCGCTGTTCGTTGTCGTCGAGGGGATCAGTGATGACGCCGAGTTACACATCAATGCCCAGGTGAATCCTTTCGTAGAAAAAACGACCTTTGTGCTGGATGCCCGGTTTGAGACCGAAGCGGTCTCAAACGTCAATGAGATTTTCGGCACGGCGATTCCTTTGGAGGGTCCGCTTTCGCTCGGGATGGTGTTACGTCGAGACGCATCCCACGATGCAAAAACGGCGAGCGGCCGCGTTCAGGTTTCGGCCAGCGAATTCAGTGCGGAGGCGGAGGGGGATTTCTCATGGCCGCTTCGGGCCGGTAACGGACTCCGTCTGACATTCGAGGCACCTTCACTCGCGAGCCTCTCCCGATGGTTACCGGGCGAATACCTTGACCCTGGCCCTTTAAGCTTTGAAAGCAATTTTGAGATCGACAGCCAGAATACGCCTGTCGGTGATTTTGCCCTGACCCTTGGAAATAACGACCTTTCCGGTGACGCACATCTTCAGGGTATTGATTTATCCAAGTTTCCTGATCTGTCAATAAACCCAGGCGAAAAAATTCGTATCACTGGAGCGCTGGAATCCTCCCGTTTGAATATGATTGAGATCCTTCCTCCGCGAAAACGCATACGGGAAAACCCGGAGTCTCGAGAAGGCGTATTTGAGGACGATCCTTTCGAGGTGACGTGGCTTGATCACTTAAATCTCGATGTTGAGCTCGACGCGGATGATCTCGTCACTCGTGGATTTGAGGCGCGCGGGCTCAAAAGCCGGATCCGGGCGACTGACGGAAAGCTGGAGATTAGCGCGCGCTCAGGGGAGTTTTCGGGCGGAACGCTTGATATGGATATCGAATTGGATACTCGCCAGTCGCCGTATGCTGCTGATTTTGCATTCGACATGGACGGGCTTATCCTGAATCGAATCCCGGCACTGAAAGATGTCCAGTTACCCTTGGAAGGTTCGTTGGATGTGGCGATTAACCTCTCCGGTCAAGGCGTGTCTTCTAGGGAGATTATGTCGAGCGCGTCAGGATCCTTTCTTGCCAGAGGGGACAATACCTACATTCCAGCAACGGGGTTTGATCTTCTGACCAACTCAATCCTGGTGCAGATCTTCAGCGCGATCAACCCAAAGAAAAAATCAGAATTTCACCAGCTGGATTGTGGGGTGATTGGCTTTCGAATTGTCGATGGAATAGTCATGTCGAGCGACAGCATTGCGCTCCAAACACAGGATGTCACTTACCTTATCCGGGGCGGCTTCAGTCTCAAGGATGAGTCGCTGGTGTTTCTGATCAATCCCAAAGCCCGCAAAGGATTCGGTGTCTCTGCGGCGAATCTGACCAACTTCTACAGGATTGGGGGCAATCTCCTGAAACCAAAAATCCAGGCAGATCCAGGAGGGGTTCTCAAGACCGGGGTGACTTGGGGGCTTGCAGCCGCGACTGCGGGTCTGTCTATTTTGGCTCAGGGGCTTTTTGATAAGTTCACAGGCAGCCAGGATGTCTGCGCACTTGCAGAAAGCAGTCAGGAGCGACTCCTGGCAGCGAAACCCAATACCGTCCCAAAGGCCTGGAGGCGGTTGCAGCCGACACCAGACGCCGGCAATTAGAGATTGAAATCAAGCGCGGCTGCACTCATCTATAGCGTTGATGCCAATTCCGGTCGTGACAGGCCCAAAGTCACAAAGGAATAAACAAATAAAGAAAATAACGAAATCCTATTGATTAGAAAATTATGCTGAAAGAGTTTTCACAACTACTGGGACCATTGAGACTGGTGTTGGCACTGGTGCTGGGAATCCTGGCTGCGATGGCACCCTTCGCTTTAGCCCCCACGAGTTACGAGGGTTGGGCTTTTGCCACCACGGTGATTGTTCCGGCCCTCGTGCCGATCTTTTTTTTCGTCACGCTCCTGGATGTGCTGATGAGCGCAGTGTTTATGTCTTCCAGCAGCGGTGAGCGCCGGGCAAAGCATCGCACGGTACTGATCACCCAATCTGTGCTGGTAGGTTTGCTGACGATTGCCTGGTTGCCGCTCTTCTGGCAGGTGTTGAACCCGGGATAGACGTAAGGAGTCTATTGGTCTGGCGCGCAGCGGTTTTCGATATGCCTTGCGGTCATGAGATCCAGATGGCCTCCACCGCCGTTTTTAAATAGGGTAATGTCCTTCGGATTTTGACGGCCGGTCTTGTTTGCACAAAGGTCATAGAGATCGCCAAGCACATCCTCTTCAGAGATCACTCCAGCCTCCATGGGGATGACGAGTTCGCCGATTTCCCCTATGGTGGTTTTGCGTGAGTCAACGAAGACTTGTGCCCGTCTTAGGGCCTCGTCATCTGCCTCCCGCATGTCTTTGCGAAATGCGCCGACAAGATCCAGATGCGCACCCGGCTGGAGCCATTCTCCCTGAATCAAGGGTTCAGAGGTCATGGTCGCACAGCAAACCAGGTCGGCCCAGGCAACCGCCTCTGCAAGATCGTCCGCAGCCTCAGCATGGCGCCCCTTGTTTATCTCGTCCAATAACGCGTCGCGCCGTCCCACCGAGCGGTTCCAGATGCGAATCTCTTCAATCTGTGGGTGAACGGTACAGTGGGCCTCAATAAGATAAGGCGCCATGGCACCGGCTCCGACCATGAGCAAGCGCCGGCAATCGGGGCGTGCGAGCAGTTGAGATCCAAGCGCGGAGTCCGCGGCGGTTTTAAGGTAGGTAAGTGCGTTGCCGTCAATCGAGCGCACCGGCACGCCGTTGATGCCGTCAAAAAGAATATATGCGGCATGAATTGCGGGAAGATCGTGCGATACATTGGCTGGGAAGACGCTGGCGATTTTGACGCCGAGCGCCGCGCCGCCCTGCCAGGCTGCCCGGATCAGGCAGTAGTCTTTATCCATTTGCCCGGGTTGCTCCAACAGCATGTCCTGCAGATCGGCAGGGGATTCCCGATGCATTCGGGCAAGATCATCGACAAGCGGTCCGAAGCTGATGTGTTCGAAAATCTGTTGCGCGTCAAGGTGGAAGGAATTTGAATTCATGGATAGATGTTTTTGCCTGCGGAAGGGCTTTAGTTTAGCCTCTTGTTTTGAGTCCAGCGTACGCAAACCTCTGAATCAGGAGCCGCAACCAAGATGAGTGCTCAACCGTTGTCCGTGCATGAACTTGCCGATCAGTGCGGATTGGCGTTGCTCTATCACGGTACATTTGCGTCGCCTCCTGCAGTGCTTGGGAAGGCGCTCCACAACGTGGCGCCAGAGACGCTTTTTCGCCACCTGGAAGCGTTGTCGCGCTCATACCGGTTTGTCTCAGTTGACGAATACTGCCAAGCATCGAACCGCAAGGGGCTTGCCACTGTCACCGTTGACGATGGCTATCAGTGCGTGCCTGATGAAGCGTTCCGCGTCTTTGAGGCGTTGCAGATTCCCCTGGCAATATTTATCAACGGCGCGTTTATGAAAGGCACGCTGTTCTGGCGTGATCAAGTTCGGGTCATTATGGAACGAGGGCGTAGCCAAGCGTTCGAAACGCGGTTTGGGAAGGCGTTGCAGCGCGATCCAGGGCAGTCTTTTTACCGTTATACCAAGGATCCAAGAAACAGCAGCATCCGGGTATGTGAAATGCTGGATGCTTTTCTCGAGGATGAGGCGCCTATCGAAGGATGTACCGGGTTCTATACTCAACAAACCCAGGAACTCATAGCACACCCCTTGGTCTGTTATGGCAGTCATTCCCTGCATCACTATGTGCTGTCATCCCTTAACGAGGATGAGCAATGGCGTGAAATAGATGAGAACCGTCGCTTTTTGGAAACGCTGCCCCATGTTCAGAAAACCTCGGTTTTTTCCATTCCGTTTGGCGGAGACCGGGATTACAATGATGCGACCGTCAGGCTCGCAGCTGAAGCAGGGCACAGTGCGATGCTGCTGAGCCGCGGTGAGGTTCAGGGCGGCAGTGTTCATCTAGATGGTCGACTGCCGATGATTGATCGGGTGATGCCAAGAGACGTCAAAGTGGCCGAACTGATTTTGGATCTGCAGGCACGATTCAATCCATCCGGGCACTAGGCTCGGGGAACGAGATCTGGGAGGAGTCGGGTGGCAAAGAAAACCAGTCGAATGGGTGGCCGGGCTGCCCGTCAGGCATTACGGGCAGCACCGATACCTGAAGAAGAAAAACCGGTTCGTCCGGGTCTGCAAAGCGGGCGCTACCAGCCGTTGACCCAAGAGGAAGTGGAGCGGATTCATGAGGCAGCGCTTCAGACGCTTGAGACGATCGGCTTTGCCAATGCTTTGCCGTCTATCATTGAGCGGGTAACGGCAGCCGGCGGTACTTATACTGAGGACGAGAGGCTGCTGATCCCGCGGTCTCTGGTGGATGAGGCGCTGGCCAAGTGTGCCAAGAACATCACGCTGCATGGCCAGGATCCACGTTATGACCTGGATCTGAGCGGAAGTCGCACGTACTTTGGAACGGCGGGAGCGGCGGTGCACATCGTTGATACCGTCAAGAGAGAGTACCGCGAGTCTACGGCACAGGATCTCTACGATGCAGCACGCATCGTCGACCAGATGGAGCATATCCACTTCTTCCAGCGTTCCATGGTGCTGCGGGATATTGAAGATCCCGCCGAGATGGATTTCAACACCTGCTACACCGCTATCGCAGGTACTGCCAAACATGTTGGGACGAGTTTCGTTGAGCCGGCCCATGCCCACCAGGCGATCGATATGCTGGAGATGATTGCTGGAGGAGAGGCTGCTTGGCGCGAGCGGCCTTTTGTCAGCTGCTCATGCTGCTTTGTCGTTCCGCCCATGCGTTTTGCCGAGGATGCCTGCCGCGTGCTCGAAGCCTGCGTAGAGCGGGGCATGCCGGTACTGCTGCTGGCGGCAGGACAGGCCGGAGCCACCAGTCCCGCGTCATTGGCGGGCGCTGTCGTCCAGGAGGTGGCCGAAGTGCTGGGCGGCCTGGTGTACGTCAACCTCATTAAGCCGGGTCACCCGGCAATCTTCGGGACCTGGCCGTTTGTCTCAGACCTTCGCACCGGTGCAATGAGCGGCGGCAGCGGTGAGCAGGCAGTATTGATGGCGGCTTGCGGCCAAATGGGCCGTTACTACGGTTTGCCTACCGGGATTGCTGCCGGCATGGCGGACGCCAAACTGCCCGACGCACAGTCAGGCTACGAGAAGGCGTATACGAACGTACTGGCCGGCCATAGCGGGGCCAATCTGATTTATGAAGCGGCCGGCATGCAGGCCAGTCTGCTGGGATGCTGTCTGGAGAGTTACGTCATTGACAACGATATGCTCGGCGCGATTAATCGGACGATCCGCGGCATCGAGATCACTGAGGAGTCGCTTTCCGTGGATACGATCCGCGATGTCTGTATAGGAGGCCCGAGTCATTTCCTTGGACACAATCAGACCATGACTCTGATGCAGCGTGATTATGTGTATCCCGAGGTCGGGGACCGCCTGAGCCCTAAAGAATGGAACGAAAAAGGTCGGCCAGATCTGCTTGAGATGGCGCGGGCAAAAGTAGCAGAGATTCTCTCGGGATCGAGGCCCTCACACCTTTCCCTTGAGATGGACAGGCAGATCCGTGATCATTTCCCGGTGCGGCTGAGCGAGAGCACCATGGGAGATGCTGAAGCCGCCTGACCAGTGTGCCCTGCGGGCGGTTAGGGAGAAAGCCGTGCGATCACCCAATCGCCATTAGCGTCACGGGTGTATTCAAACCGGTCGTGCAGTCGGTCAGACTGGCTCTGCCAGAATTCCATGCTTTCCGGTTCCAGCCGATACCCACCCCAGAAAGAGGGCAGCGGAACCTCTCCGGCAGAGAATCTCTGTTTGACCTCCTCCAGTTTTGACTCCAGTACACCCCGGGCCGAGATGATGCTGCTTTGGTCTGATGCCCAGGCACCCAGTTGACTGCCCCGGCTGCGGGTCAGAAAGTATTTAAGCGATTCGCTTGTCGCAATGCGCGAAACGGGCCCCCTGACAATCACCTGGCGTCCCTGACGCACCCAGGGAAAGAGCATCGCCGCGCGCGGATTTTCTTCAAGATCCTTCGCCTTGCGGCTGCCGTAGTTGGTGAAAAAGACAAAGCCGTTAACGTCATAGATTTTCATCAACACGGTGCGCACACTCGGGACGCCAAGCCCGGACGCGGTGGCCAGGCTGACGGCGTTGGGGGCGTCAGGATCAATCTCACAGATCTCAGAAAACCAGCGCTCAAACTGTTCGAAGGGATCCTTCGACAGCGTATCGGCATCGAGCGCGCCTTGAGAAAAATCCTCTTTAAGGTTGCCTGGAAGCTTCATCAAGCGTCATCCCATGAAATAGGAATCATCAGGGAACACTGACGGGTTGGCCGTCACGGCTGACCGGCAGATCGTAGCTCCAGATGTCGACATCCCAGCCCTTTTCACGCCAATGCTCTGCGAGTTCTCCCAGATAACGCTGGAAACTCGGCTGTTCCAGATAGGCTTTGTCATTAACGTAACGCATGATGCCCTGGGTATGAAAAGTGCGAAAGGCACCGTCCAGGCGCATCACTTCTTTTCCGGAGGAGTCGAAGAATACAACTGTCGGTGCGAACTGAATGTTGAGATCTCTGGCGAACGCGCGGGCCGTTGTCTGTCGCCCGCCGGGTGCGGTGATGGGCTCCTCAGACCACATATCAATCTGGACTGAGCGCATTTTTTCCGCCTGATCCCGGACAATGTCATGGGCAAGTACTTTCTGATGCAATGTGTCGCATTGTCGGCAGTTCGGCTGCTCAAAATAGACCGCAAGTGTTTGGCCTTGGTGGGAGGAAAGATCAGCGGAGGCTGTTTCAAAAAAGGGCTGCGGGTTGAGTTGGGGATTGGCGTTCTGGGTTTTAAGGCTGGCGAGATACGCGCTGAACTCGCCCGAGTTGTCGGTATCGCTTCGAGCCCATTCGAGTGCCGCCCTGAATGCGTCGGGGGGGTAATAGCCATTCAGCCTTAAGATAACCTGACGCGCTTCGTCAAAAAACAGCAAGGTGGGTGTGTAGTGCACCTGCAGCGCCGCGGCCAGGGTCTTTTCAGTAAAAGTCCGACCGCCCACCTGGACGACTTCCCGGTCACCCCACATGTTGACAGCGACGAGATCAAAGTGGGCCTGCATGGCATCTGTGATGTCCCGTTGCCCAAAGTTGTGCTCGATCAGGGCGTTGCAGTAGGGGCAGCCTGTCTGCCAGAAATAGAGCACGAGCCGACGGCCCTCAGCTGCTGCTTCATCGATATCTTCCTCAAAGTCGAGAAAACTCTCCTTGAACCAACCCGGATGCTCTGTGTCCATGGCGCCCAAAAACGCGCCCAGCTCCTCGTTTGCGTTAGCCGGGGTCGGATTAAGCAAACCGATCAGCACCATGGCCGATCCTAATGCGATCACAAAAGATTTCATGCGCCCTATGGGTCCTTGACGAGAGAGTCTCATGTGACCCGCACCGGGAATGAGGCTATTTTGTCTTTCCACACGCGCGGCCCTTCGGCGTGTACCGAAGCCCCCGTGCTGTCGACGGCGACCGTCACCGGCATGTCTTCCACCTCAAACTCGTAAATGGCCTCCATGCCAAGATCCTCAAAGGCAATCACGCGAGCCCGGCGGATCGCCTTGGAGACGAGATAGGCGGCCCCCCCTACAGCGATGAGATAAACGCTCTGGTGCCGCTTGATCGCCTCGATAGCCTCCGGGCCGCGCTCAGCTTTTCCGATCATGCCTGCAAGGCCTGTCCCGGACAGCATCGCGTCCGTGAATTTGTCCATGCGGGTAGCTGTGGTGGGGCCTGCCGGACCGACCGCCTCATCCGCGACAGGATCAACGGGCCCGACGTAATAGATGAGGCGTCCGGTGAAATCCACACCTTCTGGCAGCGGAGCACCTGACGCCATCATTTCTACCAGTCTCTTGTGGGCCGCATCCCGACCGGTCAGGATTTTGCCGCTCAACAGCAGGTTATCGCCAATACGCCAGGACCGGTATTCCTCCGGAGTCAGTTCATCCAGATTGACACGTTTCCCGACTGCCTGTTGAGTAATTTTGGGCCACGCCGAGATATCGACCTGGGGCAATTCAGCAGGGCCAGCCCCCTTGAGGGTGAAATGAATGTGCCGGGTGGCCGCGCAATTGGGGATCATGGCGACGGGCAGGGACGCAGCATGGGTTGCATAGGTCTTGATCTTGACATCAAGTACCGTGGTCAGGCCTCCAAGCCCTTGTGCACCAATGCCGAGTCGATTCACCGCCTCAAAGATCTCATGGCGGAGTGTTTCGGTGGGCGTTTTGGGTCCTCGTTCCACAATTTCGGCCATATCGACGGGGGCCATAAGGGACTCTTTCGCCAACAACATGGCTTTTTCGGGCGTGCCGCCGATGCCGATACCGAGGATACCCGGCGGGCACCAGCCGGCGCCCATGGTAGGGAGAGTCTGGGTAACCCAGTCGGCAAGATCATCGCTTGGATTCAGCATTGCGAGCTTGGCCTTGTTTTCTGATCCGCCTCCTTTGGCTGCGACCGTCATTTCAATTGTGTCGCCGGGGACAATCTCAGTGTGGACGACTGCTGGCGTGTTGTCGCCTGTGTTTTTGCGGTCGCCAATCGGCGGGGAGATGACTGATGCTCTAAGAGGGTTGTCAGGATCGGTATAAGCACGGCGCACACCCTCATCGATGGCTTCCTGAAGCGATGCATTGCCTTCTATGACGACGGACTGCCCCAATTTGACGAACACCACCACGATCCCGGTATCCTGGCAGACGGGACGGTGACCCTCGGCCGCCATGCGCGAGTTGATCAGGATCTGCGCGATGGCATTTTTTGCGGGCTCTGAGATCTCTTTCTCATAGGCTCGGGTCATCGCCTCGACAAAATCGGGCGGATGGTAATAAGAGATATATTGAAGCGCATCAGCGACGCTGGTCGAAATGTCTTCGGTTCGAATGCGTGTCATGCGCCGGGAATAGCCTGGAGAGTGGGTTTTCGTGAATGCGGTCGGGTAAGTGTAACAAAGCCAATTGAGAGCAAGGGATGGATTCCAGGAGGTCCATTCCACTTAAGGCGCCAAATTGGTAGGATTAACGATAAGGGTTGCTGCTGTCGGGCATGCCGGTCCGGTGATGAATTCCGGACACTTACCGCGTACTTTTAGAGACTATGCTCGATTTGCCAAAGCCGGGAATCCGATGGCTGTTTGCCTGCGTTTTGCTGGCGGGGGTTTTGCAACCCAATCCGGCAGAAGCATTTATTGAGGTTAAGCAGCACAAGATGCGCTGCAGCAAGGCGTTTCCCTGTCCTTCGGCACTACAGGATCGGGTCAACTTCTGGATCGATGTGTACAGCCGTTGGGACAGCCAGGATGCGGTGCTGCATGACTCAGTGGCGCCCAGTCGGGTGTACAAGGTCATCGAGGGGCGGGCGTGCGGGCGCAAGGGCAATACCGCCTTTATCAAGGATCAGAAAAAGCGCATCGCGGCAGAGTTGCACACACTGGCCAAGAAGATCGACCGCAAATCGCCGGTCAACAGCGCCTATCAGCAGCATCTACTGAAGCTTTTTCCGGAGCGTTCGAGTGCTGACATCCGCCGTGCTGCGGGCGATATCCGCTGCCAGTCGGGTAACCGCGATGGCTTCATGGCCGCGCTGCGTCGATTTGGAACCTACGGTCCGATGGTACGGCAGGTATTGAAGGTTTCGGGACTGCACAGCGACATCCAGTATCTGCCCTTTGTGGAGTCTTCTTACAGCCCCAAGGCCTACTCGCGAGTGGGTGCAGCAGGCTTGTGGCAGATCATGCCGGCGACCGGGCGTGATCTCGGGCTGGAGCTCGATGCCACTGTGGACGAGCGCCTCGACCCCGAGGCAGCAACCTGGGCCGCAGCCCGTTATCTCATAAAGGCGCGCAAGACGCTGACGGTTGCAGCGAAGGCCAAAGACAGCCGAGTCTCACAGCGCGACCTTAGTCCTTTTGTGATTACTTCGTACAATTACGGCGTCAATGGAATGCGTCGGGCCATCAAGAAAATGGGCCCCGATTACATGAGGGTGATCAACCATTACCGCTCGAGCAAATTCCAGGTGGCGGTCAAGAACTTCTACGCAGGTTTCCTGGCCGCGCGGCATGTGGCGCGTAACCAGAAACAGTTCTTTGGTGATATCAAGCCCGGGCGGCCGCTCCAGTACCAGACCCTGATTCTCGATCGTCCGGTTTCGATTGCCCGGGTGCAAAGCATCTTCGGTTTGACAGAATCCCAATTGAAAACGCTCAACCCGGCTTTGACCCGGTTCGTCTGGCATGGCTGGCGCTTTATTCCTGATGGCTACAGTTTGCGTCTGCCAAAACGTCAAGATGGTTGGGCCAATCATGTGGCCCGGCTCCGAATGCTGCCGTCCGAAACCCGCCGAGGGGGTTCGGTGGAGTACACGGTACGTTCCGGGGATACGGCTTGTGGTATTGCCGCAGCATTTCGGGTGGATTGCCGAGAACTGATTGCGGTTAACGGGCTGAACCGAAAAGCCATGATTCGCGTCGGCCAGAAACTGCAGGTTCCGGGCAAGGGACGTGCGAAGAGCGGAGTTGCCGAGCGGGGCCGGTATAAGGTGCAGCCGGGAGACAGTGCCTGCGCAGTGGCGGCCCGTTTTGGCGTGGATTGTGATGATCTCTTGGCCGCAAACGGCCTGCACCGTGGTTCGGTGATTCAGGTGGGCGCATCGCTCGTGATTCCGGGCACTATTGCCACGGCGCCGGGCGGAAGTTATACCGTTGGCAAGGGCGATAGCGCCTGCAGTATCGCAAGGCGTCACGGCATTAACTGTGAAGCACTGCTTGCAGCCAATGGGCTCGCCAAGAGTGATCTCATTTTCCCTGGGCAAACGCTGACCGTGCCAGGGGTGGCGGCCCCCGGCACCACCGGGCAGCAGGCCTCAGTCTCAGAGTCTGTTGAAACCGTGACTTACACCGTGGTCAGCGGGGATAGCGCCTGCCGGATTGCTGCCCGATTTCAGGTGCCCTGCCGCCGGCTGATCACCGACAACCAGCTCGGTGCAGATGCACTCATCCGTCCTGGACAATCGTTGGCTATCGCTGGAGTTCGGGCAGAGCTCGCCCGTTCCTATGTGCCGCCGGCCCAGGCAGCGACTCCTGCCGCCCCAACGGCAACCCAGAAGTCAAACGCGGATGCTGCCTGGCCGAAAATGGCAGATACGAGTGGGGACCGTTCGGGATCTGATCTGAGTGGTGTGAGCCCGCTGGACAGGCCGATTGATCTTTCAGTGCAGCGTTCCGCAGTTGATGGCCGGACGCTTTATCGCATCAATGTCGAACCCGAAGAGACGTTAGGGCATTATTCTGATTGGCTGCGGCTTGGCGGCGTTGAGAGTATTCGCGCGCTCAATGGTTTTGACGCCAGCCAGGTCCTCGCCAGCGGCGACGCACTGTTGCTGCCGGTGACCGATGCGGCTCATCAGGATGCTTTTGAGAGGCGCCGTGAGGAATATCACCAGGTCCTCGTGGAAGAGTTCAAAGAGAATTTCGAGGTGACGGGATCAGAGGAGTACAAGATCGAGTCAGGGGACAGTCTTTGGGTACTGGCGCGTGAATTCGAACTGCCGATCTGGGTGATCACCCGATATAACCCCGAACTCAGAAGCGGCCCACCCAGAGCCGGAAGGTCGATTACTATCCCCCGAATCCGTTCACGGCAGGGCTGAGCCGATGCCGACGGTCTCGGCTATTCGTCGGATTCGAGTTTCAAGGCCACTGAATTGATGCAGTAGCGCTGGCCGGTGGGTTGAGGGCCGTCGGGAAAGACATGACCGAGGTGGGCCTCACAGCGGCCGCAGCGCACTTCTGTTCTCACCATGCCGAGGCTGGCATCTCGATGCTCATCGACTTCGGCACCCTCTGCCGGTTGCCAGAAACTCGGCCATCCGGAGCCCGAATCAAACTTGTGCTGCGAATGAAAGAGCGGTGCCCCGCAGCAGACGCAATGGTAAATACCGGGACGTTTGCAGTCGTTGTATTCCCCTGTAAAAGGGCGCTCGGTGCCGTGCTCCCGGCAGACATGATACTGCTCCGCTGTGAGGGCAGAGCGCCATTCGGCTTCGGTGCGCCGGTCTTTTTCGATTTTGCTCATGGTCAGGATTCAGTTGCAGTGTTGTGCGTTTGGGCTCGGGCAAGGCGTGCTTCATAGGCTCTGCGGGCGATGGCAACGTCTTCAAAAAACCACGACAGTTCATCCGGGCGAAGGGCCTGGGGTCCGTCCACCAGGGCTTCTTCTGGTCGGGGATGAAAGTCCACCAGCACCATATTGGCGCCGGCGATGACGCCTTGTGCAGTCGCATGCATGAGATCCGAGATGCCGTCAGGCCCAACGTTTCTGGTGCCGACCGAGTGCGAAGGATCAATGCAGACGGGCAGATGAGTCAGATGACGCACCACCGGCACATGTCCAAAGTCTACGAGGTTGCGGTGAGGGTCGCCCATGTTGGTCTTCATGCCCCTGAGGCAGAAAATAATGTTTCGGTTGCCTTCACTCGCGAGATATTCCGCCGCGTTTAATGATTCATCCAGCGTGATGCCAAAGCCGCGTTTTAACAGCACCGGCAACTCGGACTGTCGACCCACCTCTTTAAGAAGTTCAAAGTTCTGCGTATTGCGTGTCCCGATCTGCAGCATGACGCCCGTAGGGTGACCGGTATCCTTGAGTGCCTGCCTGATTTCCTGCACGTGTGAGTCGTGTGTGACTTCCATGGCGATGACGCGGATACCGTATTTGCCCGCAAGTTCAAATACCCAGGGGAGGCACGTGGCCCCGTGACCCTGGAAGGAGTAGGGGTTGGTTCTAGGTTTATAGGCGCCCATCCGGGTGCAAACCTGTCCCTGCTCCTGAAGCAGTTTCATCATGGTTTCGACATTGGTCGGATTGTCGACCGCACACAGACCCGCGAAAACATGGAGCGAGTGCTGATCAAATCGTACCCCGTTGTAGGTGAATCCGGCATCCCGGACATCTCCGGCATGGCGGCCGATCACCCGGTATTCCCGAGAGACCCGCACCACCTTTTCGACGCCCGGCAGACTCTCAATCTCCGCTTGATCGAGTGCACCCACATCCCCAATCACGTAGATCTCAGACAGCGTTCGGTCAGTGCCGGTAATACTGTGAGTCCGGGGCGTGATACCGGATTTATTCGACAGGTACGACAACACGGCCTTGCCCTCGTCGGTATCGAGGGAGCTATCAGGGTGCAAAATGACAATCATGGAGACATGCCGGTGGTGACTGGAGTGTGGGGATGGTTGCCCCATTCGGACCAGGAGCCCGCATAACCGCGCACCCGTGGGAAGCCCAGCGATTTTAGCATCAGCCAGGCGTGAGCCGAGCGGTGATGACTGTGGCAGTAAGTGATCACTTCCTGTTCGGGCCTGACGCCCAGCGCCTGCAGGGCATTGCTTAGTCTCTCTGGAGACTTAAGGCGCAGGCTGCGGTTTTTGTCTATTGTGTCGAGCCAGTTGAGATTTACGGCTCCGGGAATATGTCCGCCGCGGGCAGCGCGTACTTTGGTGCCCGCATATTCTTCCGGAGTTCGCGCATCCAGCAGAAGCACAGACTCGTCGTCCAGATGCTGACGCACATAGGTGTGGTCAGCAAGCACGCTGGGATTTCTCGAGGCGGGTGCCAGCGTGGCGGTGACATCAGGCAGCACAGGTCGGTCATCCACCGGGAGACCCTCATCGGTCCAGGCCTGCAGCCCACCATGTAATACCTGAACCGATTCATAACCGAGATAGTGCAGGGTCCAGGCAAGACGTGCGGCAGAGCCGCTGCCTTCGTCATCATAAGCCACCACCCGGGACATTGTTTCGAGCTTCAGCATGCCGGCAATTTGTGCCAACCGTTCCTCAGAGGGAAGCAATCCTGGGACAGGCTGGGCGCCACTAGTCAGGACCGAGTACTGCATGTGGATTGCGCCTGGGATATGCCGTTGGGCGTAGGTGGCGGCCTTGCTGAGGTCCACAACCAGAAGCTGGCTGTCTGACAGCGTTGCCTGTAGCGCTTTTGGCTCTATCAAAATAGGAATGTTCATCATGATAACCTCGTCGTGTCGATGACTCGATGCCTTAAGCGGTTCGAAAGTGCAGAGGAATGTCGCACAGTCCGATCTTTGCGATAATGCGGTTTCTGCCCGCCCTAACAACGCACAGCGCCATGATCGTCCCATTCCGCAGGAGCACAACATGAAACTGGTTACCGCGATCATTAAGCCTTTCAAGCTTGACGATGTCCGCGACGCCTTGGCTGAGGTGGGCATCAAGGGGATGACCGTAACCGAGGTGAAGGGGTTTGGTCGGCAGAAAGGCCATACTGAACTCTATCGCGGGGCAGAGTATGTTGTGGATTTTGTGCCCAAGGTCAAACTTGAGGTCGCAGTCGATTCGGCGATTCTTGACCAGGTGATAGATGCCATTGTGGGCGCCGCCCGTACCGAGAAGATCGGAGACGGCAAGATCTTTGTTTACGACGTTGAACGGATTCTGCGTATTCGAACCGGAGAGACGGACCAGGACGCCCTCTAAACCTGGAGTTAACCCTCGGCAGTCAGTCGCCGTTTGATTCTGGACTGGCGTTGTTGTCCGATGCAGGGATCAAATGCACATCGCGCTGAGGGAACGGAATGGAAATGCCCTCGGCATCCAACCAGAGTTTGACCTTCTTGTTGAGCTCAAACTTTAGCGCCCAGAAATTGCTCCTCTCCGACCAGCAGCGCAGACTGAGATCCACCGACGATTCCCCAAGGTTGGTAACCAGGACCTGCGGGGCAGGATCCTCAAGAACACGTTCGTCTTGCTTAAGGTGTTCCAGCAAAAGCGCCATGGCCCGTTCCACATCGTCCTCATAGGCAATCCCCACAGGCACATCCATACGCCGGGTCGGCAGACGGCTGTAGTTGAGGATTGACGTATTCCATAAAGAACTGTTCGGAACAGACTGGTAGACCCCATCAAAGGTCGTCATGTCTGTCGTGAAAAGACCAATCTGATCGACCGTGCCCGAGATGCCGCCGGCGTCGATGTAGTCACCCACCTTAAAGGGGCGCAATACCAGCAGCATGATGCCGGCTGCGATATTCTGGAGCGTTCCCTGAAGCGCCAGGCCAATCGCAAGACCCGCTGCACCAAGGACTGCGATGATCGATGTGGTCTCAACCCCGAGGCGGGCCAGGACCGCAACCAACGTGACCGCGATAATGGCGTACCGGGCCAGTGATGAAAGAAACGGCTTGAGAGTGGCATCCATGCGCGGCAGTCGATCCAGGGCGCGAAGGATGAGTTTTTGCACCCGGCCGGCGAGCCACCAGCCGAACACCAGTATCATGAGCGCCGCGATGAGTTCGAGGCCGTAGCTTGTACCGAGTTCGATCAGCGCTTTCCAGTGGGCGGAAATTTCTTTATCCATAAAACTAGTCTAACTTTAATAGCGGTTCTGGCAAAGAGTGACTGTGGGTACGTGACCCGAGTTATTCTTCAGCCTGATATCGTGCCAACAATTTGAATGGCTGTCTGGTTAAGCCAAGTCCAGAGTGGAGATCAAGATGAATGAGATGTTCAAAGCAACGGATAAAGCAGTTGCGTTGAAGATGCCGTTGGGAGAATCGTTAATGCTGAAATCCAGGGAGATTCCCTGGCAGGGCAGTGATGCTCCCGGATTCTGGGTTAAACCGTTAATTGAAGATGATCACCAAGGGATACGCACGTGGTTGATGAAGGTAGACCCCGGCGCTTTTTCGGACATGCACGGCCATAGCGAATACGAGCAGATTTATGTGCTGGAAGGCGCCTTCTATGATCAGGAGCACGAATATGGACCGGGTGATTTTATCGTGCGTGCTCCGGGGGCCTTGCACACGGCGGGCAGTAAAGAGGGTGCTGTTGTGTTGCTTTTTTATTCGCCCGCTCCGACGGGGAAGTCGCTTGAGGGTTAGATAGCCTTTGCCGCCGCTGCCGCTTCGCTGATGGCGACTTCAACGGTACGCGGTGCCCGGCAGTCGCCGATCGAGACCACCTGAAATGCATGATCCTCCCAGTGGCTAGTCAGCGCATCGTTGGCCCTGCAGCCTGACCAATCCACAATGAGATCGATCCCGTCCCGGGTGCTGACCCGTTCGTCAAAGACATTGCGCAAGCTCACCGTACCCCCCCGAACCTCTTCGAGAATATGCGCGGCTGTGAAACTGCAGTCCTTTTTGCCGAGGCGTTCGTACCATGCGGAACGATTGGTAGGATCCAGATCAGCGGCAACAGCGATATCCGAGGTAATCATTTCGGCGGCGATTCCCTGGTGCAAGAGCGCTTCTGCGGCGGCAAGCCCTGCCTGACCGCGGCCTTCGTTGAGCACGAGGGCCCGGGTTGCGGTGATGGGGTGACCCCCCAGCACTTCATGAGGTGACAAGACTGGGGCTCCGTCGGCGCCCGAAAATGCCCTGCAGGAATCCATGGCTCCGGTCGCAATCACGATCGCATCGGCACCAAGCGCAAGAATATCCTCTCGCCCGATCAGGCGGTTGAGCGTGATGGAAACACCCAGGCGCTCAAGTTCTTCCAGTCGCCAGTCAATTACCCGGGCCAATTCTTTTGTGGAAGGCGCGCTTGACCATAGCGCAAGTTGTCCGCCAGGCCGGTTGGCGGCCTCAAATACCGTAACCCGGTGACCCCGTTCCGCTGCAATGCGGGCGCATTCCAGCCCGGCCGGACCTGCCCCGATTACGGCAACCTCCTTGGGTTGCAGCGCTGGTGAAAGGACAGCGCCTGGCGTGGGGAGCGAGGCGTTCTGGATGCATCTTATGGGTTTTCCGGCATAGCGATTGGCGATACAGACGTTGGCGCCCGCGCAGATACGCACATGGCTTTTGATCTTGCCCTGGATCTTGGGAAGAATTTCCGGGTCACAGATATGGGCTCGGGTCATGCCGACCATATCCGCCTGGCCTCGGGCGAGAATGTCTTCAGCATGCGCCGGATCCACGATGCGGCCCACCGTAAAGACTGGAACCTCCACCACCTCACGGATCCCTGCCGCAAGATGCACAAAGACGCCATGGGGCGTTGGCGTCGGTGCCCAGTGACGTGCCCGGCCGAGATGTGTGATGTTGGTATGGGCGATGATGTTGAAGTAATCAACGAGTCCGCTTGCATCTATTTGGCTGCAGACTTCGCGCATCTGGGCGAGGTCAAGTCCGCCGGGTTCAAATTCATCGCCCGGCAAGCGAACCCCAAGCACAAAATCGGGACCGAGTTCGCCTTTGACGGCTTCGAGCAGTTCCATCAGAAACCGCATCCGGTTCTTGAGGCCCCCTCCATAATGGTCGCTCCGCTGGTTGGTCAGCGGTGACAAAAAGGCCTGGGGCAAAAATCCAAAGGCGCCGAGAATCTCAACGCCGTCCATGCCGCCTGCCGCGACCCGCCGGGCGGCCAGCACATGGGCATCGATAACCTCCTGAATCTCACTTAAGGTCATCTCGTGCGAGATATTGCCGGTGGTCTCGGAACGCACCGCTGATGCCGACCAACTCTCCCGGCCGGGCTGGCTGATCAGAACGGTGCCGCCGCTATGCGCAAGTTGGGCAAGGATCCGCCCCCCTTCCTGGTGGACCGCATCGGCCAATGTGCGGTAGCCCGGAATAATGTCGTCGCTGAGGTTCCACAGACTGTCTTTGTTTACACTCAGAAGTCCCGATTCGTGCACCGGGGTCCCGCCAGTGATCTGAAGTCCGACACCGTTCTTCGCATAATTTCGGTGGTAGGCCACATACTGCTCGCCGGGTTTGTTGTCTTCGGCAAAACCCGGGACGTGGGCTGAGACAAGTACGCGATTGCGTACCTGTATTGGCCCGATATCAAGTGGAGAAAGAAGATGATCGTAGGTGGTCAAAAAGGAGTCCCTGGCATCAAACGGACGGGAAGCGGCCGCGCTTTTCAAGCTCATAGATTGGGAGTGAGTTTCGAATATAGGATTCGCTGGCACGCCCTCGAGGCTCGTGATCCCACGCGAGGGACTGGCGCTGCATGACGGTTTTGAGGAGGGCTCGTCTGCGCTGGCTTTCCAGAACCCGCTCGGTCAGCGCCTTGATGTCATAGCGCTGCGTGATTTCCGTTTCGATCGCCTGGATAGCGCTCTGCTGAGCGGGATCCTGTGCCAGATTGTTGATTTCATCGGGATCATTGCTAAGGTCAAAAAGCTGAAGCGGGTCTTTCTTGGAATAGATGGCTTTAGTCGACTCACGACGAAGCATAAAAAGTGGCGTGTCGGTTCCTTCGGCGAAATATTCTCCAACCGCTTCATTATGACCGGCGTCTCCCGCAAGATGCGGCGACAGTGAGCGCCCCTCTATAGGAGTGGCATATTCCACGCCCCGGCCGTCGGTGGCCATGTCGACCAGGGTCGGCAGGAGGTCCACCAGAGAAACCGCTGCCCCAATCCGTCGGGGCGAGTAGCGAGCCGGTGCGTGAATGATCAGCGGAACCCGGGCAGAGTGTTCGAGGAACGACATCTTGAACCACATACCCCGTTCTCCCAGCATGTCGCCGTGATCCGAAGTAAAGACGACAATGGTGTTGTCCTTAAAGCCGCTCTCCTCAAGCACCTGCAATAACCCGGCTACCTTGTTGTCGATGTCACTCACCGAGCCGTAATAGGCATGTCGTGCGTTGCGGATCGTCTTGTCATCCAGATCGAGATCCGAGGCGCCATATCCGTGGCGCAGGCGCTGGCTGTGGGGATCAGCAGCCGCAGAGGGCGGCAGTCGCGGCAGGTCGATGTCCTCGTCAGCATAAAGATCCCACTCACGCTGGCGGCAAAGATACGGATCATGCGGTTGGATCAGGGACACCGTCAGCATGAAGGGCTCGTCAGTTCCCTCGCGAGCGTGATCAAAAAGATAGCGCCTTGCCTTGAAGACCGCTTCATCATCGTAGTCGAGATACATCGATCGCACGCAGGCCCCGGCCTTTGTGACGACTTCCATGTTGTGAAACCAGTCAAGACGTTTTTCGGGCTGATCCCATTCCGGATGCCAGGTGAAATCCGCGGGGTACACATCGGTGGTGAGGCGCTCCCCAAAACCGTGTAATTGGTCCGGGCCGACAAAATGCATTTTCCCGGAAAGACAGGTTCGGTAACCCAGATGCTCCAGGTAGTGCGCGAAGGTCGGGATCTCGGCGGAAAACTCGGCCGCGTTATCCCAGGCACCGATTTGGCTCGGCAGGCGACCGCTCATCATCACAAATCGTGAGGGCGCACACAGAGGAGAGTTGGTATAGGCCGCATCGAAGACAACGCCTTCTTCAGCGAGCCGCTGTAGAGTCGGCGCTTTAACCAGCGGATGGCCGTAGCACGGAAGAAACTGCGGTGCCAGCTGGTCCGCCATGATCAGCAGGATGTTGGGCTTGCTGGAAGACATGGCCAAGTGCCCGAGGGTTATCCGCGCATGCGCGATGCGTCTGGATCAAACAGCGCCTGCGGCGCAATGGTCGCGGGCCGCATTTCACCCAAAATCTCTATTGCAAAGGCGCCGTCACTGGCATCGGCTGCCAGCCGGGTCGGCACATAGCCAAGAGCGACTGATTGGTCAACGTGATGCGCATACATGCCGGAAGTGACATAACCCACGATCTCACTGCCCTGGTAGATCGGCTCATTACCCATCACATCGCAGCCGGCAACGTCCACGGTAAATGTGACCAGGCTTTTTTCTGGGCCTTGTTCTTTCTCAAGGACAGCGGATTCCCGGCCGATGAAATCCCCTTTGTTAAGACTCACAAAGCGGCCCATCCCCGCGGCAAACGGTCCGTAAATGGGCCGATATTCCGTTGCCCAGGAGCCGAAGCCTTTCTCGAGGCTCATCGATCGCATGGCGCGTGAGCCAAAGGGTTGGATCCCGAACGCCTCGCCTTTGTCGAGGATATCGTCCCACAGCCGCGCGTGGAACTCTGGCCGCACCCAGAACTCATAGCCGAGGTCTCCCGTGAAGCTGACCCGTCCCACCAAGGCAGGAATCATACCGAGCGACATCTGGCGAAAGTCCATGAACCGGAACGCTTCGGCTGAGACGTCATCGTCGGTGAGTCGGCTGAGGAGTTCGCGAGCTTTGGGGCCGGCGATGGAGAGCCCCAGCAGCCCCATGCCGTGAGCCTGCACTTTGACACCGGCATCGGCGGGAAGATGCGCTTCAAACCAGCGCATATGATATTGCTCGCCCATGCCTGAGCCGAAAATGAAGAACCTGCGATCATTGAGCCTTCCCACTGTAAAGTCGCCAATCAGTTTTCCGTTTTCATTCAGCATGGGGGAAAGCGCAAGGCGGCCCTGGCGGGGCAGTGCATTGGCCAGGAGGTGATCAAGCCAGGACTCCGCCCGGGCTCCTGTGATCTCGTATTTTGCGAACGAAGAGATATCGCACACGCCGACACCGTTGCGAACTGCCTGACATTCCTGCTTGATCGGCTCAAACGCATTGGAGCGCATGAAGGTGACGTTCTCGACTGGTTCACTTCCCGCCGGGGCGTACCATAGCGCCTGCTCCATGCCGTAGGAAACGCCAAAGACCGCGTTCAGTGCCTTTTGTTTTTCATAGATCGGGGTGGTGCGAAGCGGTCGCGCTGCGGGCAGCTCTTCATTGGGAAAGGTGACCTGAAAACGCCGGGAGTAGTTCTCCCGCACCTTGGCGCTGGTGTAGGCCATGGTGGTCCAGTCGCCGAAGCGGGAAACATCCATTCCCCAGACGTCAAAGCCCGGGTCACCATGCACCATCCAGTTGGACAGGGCGAGTCCCACACCGCCGCCCTGACTGAAGCCGGCCATCACACCACAGGCGCACCAGAAATTGCGAAGTCCCCGGACCGGTCCGATCAGCGGATTGCCATCAGGCGCGAAGGTGAAAGGCCCATTGATGATCTGTTTGATGCCGGTATGTTCAAAGGCGGGGAAGTGTCGAAATCCCACTTCCAGGGATGGCGCAATCCGGTCGAGGTCTTCCTGCAGCAGTTCGTGCCCAAAGTCCCATGGGGTTTCTTTTGGGCTCCAGGGAACTCCGGCTTTCTCATAAGTGCCCATGAGCATGCCTTTGCGTTCCTGTCGAAGATAGAGCTCGCCATCCGGGTCCACGATATGAAGGACTTCTTTGCCCGTGGACTGATTGATCTCTTCGACCTCAGGCATGTCCTCGGTAATGAGATACATGTGTTCCATCGCAAGCACGGGAAGTTCTAGGCCCACCATGCGTCCGACCTCCCGCGCCCAGAGTCCGCCGGCATTAACAACGTGCTCCGCTTCGATCGTGCCCTGTTCAGTAATGACTGACCAGCCTCCCTCCGGGGTGGGCTGCAGGTCCGTGACACGGTTGCGCAGAACGACTTCCGCACCCTGAATCCGTGCCGCTTTGGCGAAGGCATGGGTAACATCAGAAGGAGACAGGTGTCCGTGCATGGGGGTATACAGCGCGCCCAAGAATTCTTTGGGATTGATAAGAGGGAGAATCTTTTCCGCTTCGGTCGGCGTCAGCAGCTCCGTATCAATCCCCAGCAGTTTCTCCTGCGACTGCATGACCTTGAGCAGTTCCATGCGTTCCGGGGTCGCTGCCAGAAAGACACCGCCGGTGAGTCGAAATCCCGTTTCCTGGCCGGAGATTTCCTCAATCTCCTTATAGAGGTCAATGGTGTAGGACTGCAGTTTTGCCACTTGCGGGTCACTATTGAGGGTGTGACAGCCCCCCGCTGCGTGCCAGGTGGATCCCGACGTCAGTTCTGATCGCTCGATCAGGACCACATCATGCCAACCGGCCTTGGTCAGGTGATAGAGAATGGATACCCCAACGACGCCGCCGCCGATGACGACGACCTGAGCATGTGATTTCATCAGTTCCTGGTTCCCTTGAGCAGTCCTAAGTATCTAAGGGAACAATCTTAAGTCACATCACCGGTTCGGGGGGAGCAGAAGAGATTCCAGAGTCCGCCGGCAACGGCGGATGTCGCCCTTGCGTCAGAAGAGTCCTGGATTGAGTGGCGACGCAGAGGTCATGCCGCCATCTACGGTAAAGCACTGTCCCGTGGTGAAGGCTGACTCATCTGAGGCCAACCAGACTGCCAGGGCAGCGATGTCCTCAGGCTGGCCAAACCGGCCGGCCGGATGTCGGGCAAGCGCATCGGCCTTTGCCGTGTCGGGATCATCAGCAACCGCGAAGGCGGCGTCCGCCATGCCGGTCATAATCCAGCCCGGGCAGATCGCGTTGCAGCGGATCTTGGGGCCATGATCGACAGCGATCGAGCGGGTGAGTCCGTGAACAAAGGCTTTGGAGGCGTTATAGAGTGCCAGACCGGGGTCGGCCACGTTGCCCGAAATGGAGCCGATGTTGATGATGACGCCGCCGCGTTTCATGAGGGGGATCATTGCCCGACACGCCATGAATACCCCTTTGGCGTTCACTCCCATCAGCGCATCCCAATCGTCATCGCTGGTATCGAGAACGGTCTTCTCAATCTGGATGCCGGCGTTATTCACCAGAATATCCAGTCCGCCAAAGCGGTCCAGCATCTCGATGCGCAGGTCCTCAATGTCGTCTGCCGAGGAAACGTCAGTCTGGCGCCAACCCAGGGTCGGCGGCAGATCCCGAGGCCGTTCCCCACGACCACAGGTGGCAACGTCTGCTCCTTCAGCAACAAAAGCGTCGACGATGGCCCGGCCGATTCCCTGGCGTCCACCGGTGACGAGTGCTGCCCGACCGTCAAGTCGGCTCATGCGTCAGGCTCCGGTAGGCTGTGAAAGTGGAGGGGTGAAGATATTTGCAGCATCAGGGTAACGTTCGAATTCATCGGCTGGAACTCTATCGCGTCAGTGCCTTTGAGGGGGAATCGGTGGCGGACTGGGCCGCGGACTGCAGCATTCATGCCTGATGATCCGGATTACAGACGCATCTGCTGCACTTGAGCAGACAGTCCGCCATCAATCACCCACAGTTGACCAGAAGCGTATCGTGCCTCGTCGCCTGCGAGCCAGTTCACCAGGTTGGCAATGTCCTCTGGTTCGCCATAACTTCGAATGGGATGAACATCCCGTACGGCCTGCTTGAGAGACTCGATGTCGCCTGATTCACCAAAGAAACTCTGAAGCATCGGTGTGTTGACATAGCCGGGACACACGGCGTTGACCCGGATGCCTTCGGGCCCGTGATCGCAGGCCATCGCACGGGTCAGCGCATGCACAGCACCTTTGGTCGCGCAGTAGACCGCAAGAGAGGGGTCTGCGATAAAGCCGTCATAGGAGCCAAAGTTGATGATGGAGCCTGCGCCGGCTTTGCGCATTAGCGGCAGCGCATGTTTACTGGTAAGAAAAGTGCCGTTGACGTTGACGGAAAAGCTTCGGTTCCACTCGTCAAGCGTCGTCTCTTCTATGGTTTTTTCAATCTCGATCCCCGCCGCATTGACCAGAACATCAAGCCGGCCATGTTCAGCCGCAACGTGCGCCATCACCGCTTTGGCATCCTCCTCTGAACCCACATCATGATGCAGCACATGAATGTTGGATTCGGAGAAATCAGAAGAAGCGACATCTGTTGCGTAGACCACCGCGCCTTCGGCATGAAACCGTTGGCACACGGCTTTTCCAATGCCGCCACAGCCGCCGGTGACTACCGCAATCCGGCCCTTGAGATAATCTGGCGGGACAGCACTCATGGTTGTAATGCTCCGCGATAGGAGTCCAGCACCAGTCCATGAAAATGGTGGACAGCATGTTCGCTCATGCCGCTGCCCTCGGGATCAACAAGATAACGCCCCTGTTGAAAAGCAGGAGTCTGCATACCTCTCTGAACGCTCTCTACCAACCCGATGTCCTCAGGCTGCAGCACCTCATCGATGAATCGGATCGCCTCCAACTCCGATTCATTAGGGGTATCGGTTTCGAAGAAAAAGTCGAACACCTCATAGGTCTGTTCAGGGCCATCAGGATAAAAGCGCCAGACCATGAAATTGCCCCGTCCCGGGTAGCGCATGAGCGTTGTGTTTGGCCATAAATACCACACCGCGTGGTCAGTGACGCTGGCGCTATCAACGCCGTAGGCCTTGTTGTCAACGCGCCCTGCCTTGGCCATATGACTGGAGTAGATGCCGTGAGTTTTGACTTTGTACGTGTCCATCTCAACGAGCGTACAGAAATCCCTATGCGCTACTGGACAGTGGTAACACTCGAGAAAGTTGTCGACCACGGCTTTCCAGTTGGCCTGAATGCGGTAGGTCAGGGTGTGGGCATGTGTCAGATTGGCAAGATCAGGCGCATACGACAGGATCTCGTCTGACAGGGATGCGCTCTCATCGGCCAGTGCCGGGGCTGTCGGATCGAGATTGACGAAAACGAGATGGCAGAAGACCTCAACCCTCACCGCGTCCAGGCAGATTTTTTCAGTATCGAAGTTCTCAATGAATTCCGAACGCCGGGCGCGGGAGAGACGACCGTCCAGGCCGTAGACCCAGGCGTGATAGGGGCAGGTAATGACTTTTGTCTGACCGCTGCCCTGCAGCAGTCGATGACCACGGTGCTTGCAGACGTTGTAGAAAGCTCTCAGTTCGCCGTTTTTATCCCTGCAGGCGAAGATGCTTTGTCCTT
>WTHR01000204.1 GCA_011523045.1 Gammaproteobacteria bacterium
GATTAGGCATCTTCAGTCCCGACTCTCTAAGGTTGGTTTGCAAAGAGGCCTGCGTCGAAATCGCCGGCGCCGAGAGCGCGTACCCACGATCGCTATTGTCGGTTACACCAATGCCGGGAAGTCCTCTCTGTTCAACCGGCTTGCCGATGCCAGCAGCTATAGCGCCGACCAACTGTTCGCGACCTTGGACCCTACCATGCGTAAATTGGATTTGCCGGGCTATGGCCCCGCCGTGTTGTCGGATACGGTAGGGTTCATCCAAGGTCTGCCGCATGCGCTAGTCCAGGCGTTTCTCTCTACCCTCGAAGAAGTAAGTTCAGCCGACCTGCTCTTAAGGGTGGCGGATGACGCGCAACCCGATGTCAGGGAGCAGGAGTTGGAAGTGGAGAATGTACTGGAGGAGATTGGTGCTTTGCAGATTCCAGCAATTAGTGTTCGGAATAAATGCGACCTGAGTGGTAAGGCTGCGGGGCGGATAGATTCGTCCTCTGAAGAGAGAGTCATTGTTCGTGTCTCTGCAGAAACCGGTCAAGGGGTGAACGCTTTGCTCGAAGAACTGACTTCCCAACTTGCGAAGACAAGACAGCCATGTGTTCTGAGGCTCCCTGCGGACCAAGGTCGACTTCGAGCTCGAATATATGCCTTAACCACGGTGGATGAGGAATCGGTCACGGAACAAGGGGAGATCCTGATCCGGGTAAGTGCGGACGCGCCAACGATAGGGCGAATTGAGAGTGATCCTGACTTTGATTCGTGTTTTTGGGTTGAGCGCGGCCTCGTGACAGGCGACGAAGCAGGATGTGTGAAGGCAGGCTCAACAGAAGGAGCGCGATACCCATGATAAAATCCAACGTGTTTTTCGACTGTGCGACGCGCGTCGCGCTCTCATCGAATCTAACATTTAAATTTAAAGAGGAAGCTTAGACATGCCGTGGAATCAGCCGGGATCCAATGATAGGGATCCCTGGGGTCAGGGGAACGGCCAGAATGGGCCGCCAGATCTCGATGAGGTTATTCGGGATCTCCAGAAGAAATTTGGTGGTCTGTTTGGGGGCAGTTCCGGCCGTAAGGGAGGGGGGAAAATGCCCTCCTTCAGTTCCAAAGCCGTTGGGCCGATTGCAATTATCCTGGTCGGACTCTGGTTGGCGTCTGGGTTTTACGTGGTCGAGCAGGGCCAGCAAGCCGTAGAACTGCGTTTTGGCGCGTATAAGACCATCAAGGATGCCGGGTTGAGATGGCATATGCCTTACCCGGTAGAGTCTGTGGAGATTGTGAACGTCCAGCAGATTAGAACGGTGGAAGTAGGCTACCGAACCAACACCCGCTCTAGTCAAATTGCCGGCGTTCCGCGTGAGGCGCTGATGTTGACGGCCGATGAGAACATTATCGATATTCATTTCGCCGTTCAGTACGACATTAAAGACCCCAGGGAGTTGCTCTTTAACGTCGCCGAAGCCCAGGACCTCGTGGTTCGTGGCGCGACAGAAAGCGCCGTCAGGGAGATCGTCGGGCGCAACTCGATGGACTTTGCCATTACCGGTGGTCGAGCGGAGATTGCGCAGGAGACCAAGACGCTGCTTCAACAGATTCTTGACCGATACGATACCGGTATCAACATTAAAGCCGTTGAGATGCAGAACGCCCAACCACCCGCCGAAGTCAAAGCAGCTTTTGACGATGCGGTGAAAGCTCGAGAGGACGAAGAGCGTCTCAAGAATGAGGCGCAGGCCTACCAGAACGACATCATCCCGCGCGCCAGGGGCTCTGCTGCGCGGTTGGAACAGGAGGCTGCGGCCTATCAGGCAACCGTCGTCGCGGCAGCACGTGGTCAGGCCTCTCGGTTCATTCAGGTTTTGGATGAGTATGCCAAAGCACCCGGCATCACACGAGACCGGCTTTATATTGACGCGCTCGAAGAGGTGTACGGGAACTCTACAAAACTCGTCATCGATCAGAGCAGTGGATCCAACAATGTGATGTACCTGCCTCTGGATCAATTGATTCGCCAACGTAGTTCCAGTGCGCCGATAACCCAGTTTGACGGAACATCGGGCGACACCGGCTTTGGCGGAGCCTTTGCAGACACCAACAGCAACACGCGGCAAGAACGTTCCAGCCGTCTCAGGAGCCTGACACAATGAGCGGCAAGAATCTGATGTGGGTCATTCTGGCGGTGATCGTAGTCACGGTCGGTTCCTCGGCGGTGTATTACGTCGACGAGCGGGAAAAAGCGATCGTATTCCAGTTTGGTGAGATCGTTCGTTCCAACGACAGCCCTGGGCTTCATTTCAAGGCGCCGTTGATTAACAACGTGAAATACTTTGATGCGCGGGTTCAGACGATGGATTCCGATCCCGAGTTGTATCTGACCAGAGAAAAGAAAAACCTCGTGGTGGATTCCTTTGTGAAATGGAGAATCACCAATGCGGCCAATTACTACACTCGACTGGGTGGTCTGGCAAGCAACGCGAGAAACCGTCTTGCGCAGAGGGTGAATGACGCCTTGCGTAGTGAGTTCGGCAACCGTTCCGTACAGCAGGTTATTTCTGGGGATCGAGTAGAGATCATGGACGTGGTGCGTGAACTCACAAATGAAGAGACGGCCTCACTAGGAATCGAAGTCCTTGATGTTCGTCTAAAGCGGGTTGACCTTGATCCAGACATCAGCGAGCGCGTTTATCAGCGAATGGAAGCGGAACGTTCCCGGGTAGCAAAAGACCTCAGGGCGAGAGGGGCGGAAGCAGCCGAGCGTATCCGAGCAGATGCAGACCGTGAGCGAGCAATCATCCTAGCGGAAGCCGAGCAAAAGGCTCAGGAGATCAAGGGTCAGGGAGATGCGGAGGCCACCGCGATCTACGCAGACGCGTTTGACCGCGATCGCGAGTTCTATCGGATGTACCGTAGTCTCAACGCTTACAGGAATACTTTTGCCACTCCGGACAACCTGCTTGTGATAGAACCCGATTCTGAGTTTTTCCGTTACTTCAATCAGGCATCGCCGGAATCAGTCGAGCCTGCCAATTAAAAAAAGAGTCGGTGGAATGGCGCGACCTCTTCGCGGCGCTCTCGCTGGTCTTGATATTGGAGGGGCTAATCCCGTTTGCGGCACCCTCCCGATATCGCCGGCTTGTGGAGCGACTTGGCGCTACGACATCTGCGCACTTGCGGTATGGTGGCTTGATCATGATGGGCGTAGGTCTCGCCATGTTGTATTTGATTCGAGGCTAGCGCCAAAACCGATGGACTTTTGGGCCATAAGAGGCAGTCTAACCCCTTTGAGAACTTTTTTAGGGCGAGCGAGCTGATTCAATGTCCAAGAACGTAATCGTCCTGGGTATTCAATGGGGAGACGAAGGGAAGGGTAAGATCGTTGATCTATTGACGGACCGCTGCAAGGCGGTGGTCAGATTCCAGGGCGGACATAACGCAGGCCACACTCTTGTTATTGATGGGGAAAAGACGGTACTTCACTTGGTGCCGTCCGGGATCCTGCGACCCCACGTTCAGTGCATGATCGGTAACGGGGTGGTCGTCGCCCCTGATGCGTTGATCAAGGAGCTCGAGGCGCTGGAGCAGGCTGGCGAGGCTCCCCGAAGTCGACTGACCATCAGTCCGGGATGTCCCGTGATTCTCCCGAGCCATGTCGCTCTGGATCAGGCGAGAGAGCGAGCCCGGGGCAGTAAGGCCATTGGCACAACCGGCAGAGGGATTGGTCCGGCGTACGAGGACAAGGTCGCCCGCCGGGGCATCCGCATCGGCGAGTTGTCTGAGCTGGAGTCATGTAAGGAACGCGTCCACGAGCTTCTTGACTACCACAATTTTCTTCTTGAGCGCCGGTTTGGGCAGCCTGCCACTGATCCCGAGCCAGTCTTCGAGGCCGTCGAGCAGTGGGCGGGCGAGATTCGACCAATGCTAGGGGACGTCGTGGCGGCCCTGGGGTCCATCGCAAGCGCCTCGGGCAATGTGTTGTTCGAGGGCGCACAAGGCACCTTGCTAGACATCGACCAGGGGACGTATCCCTTCGTAACCTCCTCAAATACAACAGCGGGGGCAGCGGCCTGCGGGAGTGGGGTGGGCCCGCTGGCATTTGATGAGGTCGTCGGCGTGGTGAAGGCCTATACCACCCGGGTGGGGAGCGGACCGTTTCCCACTGAGCTTCACGACACGATCGGCGCGAGGTTGGCAGAACGCGGCCATGAGTTTGGAGCAACCACGGGCCGGCCGCGCCGATGTGGCTGGTTCGATGCGGTCCTGTCCAAAAGAGCCTGCGAGCTTAATAGTGTGAGCTCGCTTTGCGTGACAAAGCTCGACGTTCTGGACGGTCTCTCCGAATTGGCGATCTGCGTCGGGTATCGCCGGAGAGGGGTGATAATAGAAGACTTGCCGTGGGATGCCAGAGCGCTTGAGGAGGTTGAGCCGGTGTACG
This sequence comes from Gammaproteobacteria bacterium, assembly GCA_011523045.1. Lineage (GTDB taxonomy): Bacteria > Pseudomonadota > Gammaproteobacteria > Arenicellales > UBA868 > UBA868. The sequence continues at coordinate 4,427 of WTHR01000204.1, forward strand.
AAACTCTGCCCGGGTGGCAGCAGAGCACAGAAGGAATGCAGACCGTCGAAGAATTGCCGGGTAGCGCGAGGCAGTACCTTGATCGCTTGTCAGAGCTGCTTCAAGTCCCGGTCGGGATTATTTCGACTGGCCCGGATCGGAACGCGACAATGATCCTGCGGGATCCTTTCGCACACTAGAGCACGACAGTGCCACAGATCTGTCGCCTGAACTGATACAAATAAGAGTGGTACCGAGGAGAGGACTTGAACCTCCACGGGGTTACCCCCACTAGCACCTGAAGCTAGCGCGTCTACCAATTCCGCCACCTCGGCAAAGCACCAAAAGACCGGAAAGAGCTTTCCGATCAGGGGCGCGAACCTTAACGACTGAGCCGGAGGTTGTCAATTGTGCCCAACGGCCGATGCCTCTTGACTCCCTTCCGATACGAAACAAGCATTGAAATACTCTAGCAATCCAAACGAGCAATCAGTTCGTGCAATTTCGCAGTTCCGGGAAACCCTGCTGGCTCGTCATGAGATCAAGTCGGACTGGCCTATAGAGGTTGTTGAGGAGGTAACTCAGATTGGGGAACAGGGCCTCGGTCCGACGGACCGTCGAGTGCTGAACCTTACACACCTTCCGTTTGTCACTATTGATGGTGAGGATGCAAAGGACTTTGACGATGCCGTTTTTTGTGAACAGGTTGGTGTTGAGTTTCACCTCGATGTCGCTATCGCGGATGTCGCTGGGTGGGTAGAGTCAGGCGGCGCGATTGATCGGGAGGCGAGCAAACGGGGGAACTCAGTTTATCTGCCGGGCCATGTGGTTCCCATGCTCCCCGAGTTGTTGTCGAACGACCTTTGCTCTCTGAGAGCGGGAGAACCTCGACAGGTCCTGGTCTGCCGAATGAAAATAGATTCGCAAGGCGTCATTCTGGGCCATGATTTCGTTGAGGCCGAGATTGCCTCCGCCGCGCGGCTGACATATGAGGAGGCGTCTGAATTTCTGATGGCGCAGCAGGGGCATTCGCGGGCGGGCTTCGCGCCGGAGATCGAGGCCAACCTGCTGACGCTTTCGGCAGTCAGTGAACTCCTTTTTTCAAAGCGTATGCGCGAGGGAAGCCTGCATCTCGTGTTTCCTGAAACAGTGGCTTCATTTAGCCCGCAGGGGTATGTACAAGACCTCTCTTGGCGTTCGCGCCTGCGAGCGGCTGGCCTGATCGAGGAATGCATGTTGGCCGCGAACGTCTGTGCAGCACAGAGGCTCGATAAGTGGTTCCCCTCTGCAATATACCGATGCCACGACGCCCCAGAACCTGATGCTCTTAAGTCTCTGAGGGATGTCTTTGGGCTCTATGGTTTCAAGATTAAATTTTCAGGCGAGTCGCAAGGGGCGATGTTGAATGATGCGCTCAAGTCCGTCCCCGATGATCATCCGGCATCGATGTCCCTACAGATGCTCGTGTTGCGGTCGATGAAGCAGGCTTACTACTCTGCAACCCTGGGCAGACACTTTGGCCTCGGATTCTCCGCATATAGTCATTTCACTTCACCCATCCGACGGTATCCGGATCTGATTGCGCACCGGATGCTAAAAAAAACCCTAGGTTATCCTGCACGCGGCGGTGCAACTTTGGAAAAATCTCAGTTGTCAGTTCTCGCGCAGCACTGCTCGGCCACCGAAAGGGCGGCTGAAGCGGCTGAAAGAGAGATGATGGCATGGCTGAAGACTGAGTTTATGGCGCAATTTATGGGAGAAGAGTTCTCCGGCACCGTCAGCGGTGTGACCGCGTTTGGCCTCTTTATTACCTTGGAAAAGTTCCCCGTCGATGGTCTGGTTCATATCTCAGATCTCGGGGGTGATTATTTTGAATTTGATGAGCGTTTTTTGACATTGACGGGCCGGCGGTCCGGAAGGACCTTGCGGCTCGGAGACCGGCTGGCCGTCAGGGTCGCCGGAGTGAACCTTCAAGAAGGAAAGATCAGTTTTTTACCGGCTGAGTTCCGCACGACAAGCAGCAGAGCGGGCCCACCAAGAAAGAAAAGCAGGGTGACTAGGGTCAAGCGGGGACTAGGGCGACGTCGAGAGGGGAGGCGCAACCGGCGATGACAGAACGGAATATCACACTTTGCGGTTTTCACGCCGTGGAAACCGCATTGCGGTCTGATCCGGTTAGGATCGCCGAAATTGTCCACGAGGGCTCAAGGAAAGATCAACGAATCTCCCGATTATTGGCCCTTGCCAGATCGCGAGGGGTACGGGTCGTTCGAGGCGACGCTTCGTTGTTGGAAAGCCTTGCTGGAGAGGTTCGCCATCAAGGAATAGTGGGACTCTTGCCCAAGGCGCCTGCACTAGGACAGTCCGAACTTTATGAATGGCTTGCGGGCGTAACCGGGCAGACATTGATTCTGATATTGGATGGGTTAGAGGACCCGAGAAACATTGGCGCCTGCATCCGTACTGGCGCCGCGGCGGGCGCCGACGCCGTGATTCTGCCGTCTCACACCGGGGCTGGCCTGACGCCTGCCGCGATGCGTGTGGCGGAAGGGGGAACCCATCGACTGAAGATTTTCGAGGTGGGAAACTGGGCGCAGATTCTTTCGAGACTAAAAAGAGCAGGGGTGTGGCTACTTGGGACAGGGGAAGAA
>WTHR01000235.1 GCA_011523045.1 Gammaproteobacteria bacterium
GGCAAAACTCCTCTCTCCCCGGAGGATCCACGAAGTTGACTGAGCAGGTGCGTACAAAGTACGGGAGATTTCGCAGGGGCAAGACGGCTTCACTGTCGGGTGGCGCGATCGGCGAAACTGGAAGAGCGGGGAAGGCAGGTATTGACCAATTCGGTGGATCTTGAAGACTTCTACTCAAACCTTCAGATACTCAAGGGGCGATTAAAGCCTCAAGAGCCGATTCAAGCATATAGCCAAGGGATGGTGACTTAAGGGTGGCAGCCATGCAGGAAAGGATGACTTGTGCAGAGGCAACCGTGCGGTTGCTGGAACGTTACGGAGTGAATACGGTTTTCGGGATTCCCGGCGTACATACACTCGATTTTTGTCGGGGCCTGGATCAGGGCGTACGCCATATTCAGGCCCGGAACGAACAGGGTGCAGGATTTATGGCAGAAGGGTGGGCCCGGGCGACGGGCGAACCCGGTGTTGCTATGGTCATTTCGGGCCCCGGCGTGACCAACGCCAGTACCGCTTTAGGACAAGCGTATGCGGACAGCCTGCCGATGCTCCTGATCTCAGCCGATGCCGCGAGTGACAGCCTGGGAAAAGGGTGGGGTGTGCTGCACGAGATTACGGATCAGACTGAGATGACGCGACCGTTAACCGGGTTCTCTGCTACTGCCTGGCGGCCGCAGGATGTGCCGGAACTGCTGGCCCGTGCGTTCACACTCTTCGCTACGCAAAGGCCAAGACCGGTCCATATCTCGATTCCGATTGATGTGCAGGCTGAGCTCGTTGATGATGATTGGCTGCCGGTAAATCTGCCCGGCCTGCCGAAAGCAAATCCTGCGGACATCGCGACGGCAGCGGGCTGGCTGAAGGACGCAACCTCGCCGCTTCTGATGATCGGCGGGGGAGCGACGGCAGCGGGCGCTCAACTGACCGAGATTGCTGAGCGAACGGGCGCAATCGTCGTTGCCTCGACCGCCGGCAAAGGCATTATTGCGGACGATCATCCCCTGTCTCTTTCAGCGGCAACCGTGCGGCCTGAAGTGCTGCGCATCCTGCCTGAGGCAGACGTGATCCTTGCGGTGGGGACAGAACTTTCCGAGACAGACAGTTTTGTTGAGCGCATGGACTTAAGTGGTCGGATCATTCGCATCGATATTGATCCAGGCAAGATCAATGATGTCTATCCGGCGGATCTTGGTATCGTGGCGGATGCGGGATCTACTGCAAAGGCTCTGCTTGATGCTCTTAAAGACCACCGGAACGACAGCGTTGAGTCAGCCAAGGAGCGGGCGGCGCTTGTGCGCTCGCAGATTCGGCAGGGGCTTAGTGTGTCAGAGAACCAACACGTTGGAATACTCGCGGCATTGGCGCAGGTCGCGCCAACAGACACGATCTGGTCCGGCGATGCCTGTCAGTTGGTGTATACCGGTGCGTTTGCTATGCCGATGCACGCACCGCGAAAGTGGTTTTATCCGGCAGGATATTGCGCCTTGGGGAACGCGTTGCCCAACGCCATCGGCGCACGCCTTGCCCGGCCCGACACGCCGGTTGCTGTGTTGGCAGGGGACGGCGGGTTTATGTTCACCATGCCTGAGTTAATTACTGCGGCTGAATTGGGGCTGCCGATTCCGATCATCATTTGGGAAAACGGCGGTCTCAAGCAGATTCAGGATGACATGGATCAGCGGCAGATCCGCCGAGTGGGAGTCGAGGGTGTCAATCCCGACTTTGCAGGGTTGGCGCGGGCGTGTCATGCCTACGCCGTCGATGTGGATACCAACGATGCACTGCAGGATGCCTTCGTTGCGGCACTGAGCGCAGACCGACCGACCGTAATTATCTGTCACGAGGTACGAGACTGAATTCATGAATGGGCCAAGATCCTGTGGTGGAACTCTTTCGCCAGAAGCCTTGGCCCGTTATGAGCATGACGGCTTTTTCTTTCCTCTGGATGTGCTGGATCCAGGGGAAGTCGCCGCGATGCGGATACAGCTTGAGGATTTCGAGGAACGCTACAAGTCACACCCTGCAGTGGGTCATGGCGCCTTTAGAACCTCGTGCCATTTGTTTCTCCCGTTTCTTGATGGCCTCATTCGTCACCCGGCGATCCTTGGTCCGGTGGCTTCAATACTGGGAGAGGATTTGCTGGTCTGGGGAACGTCTTTCTTCACCAAAGAGCCCCGGTCTGCCGACTATGTGGCCTGGCATCAGGATCTTCATTACTGGGGGCTTGACGCCAGAGATGAAGTGACGGCGTGGGTGGCCTTGTCGCAGGCAAGTGTCGAGAGTGGCTGTATGCGTTTCGTCCCCGCAAGCCATATCAAGGAGGCCGCGCATGCAGATCGACCAGCCAAGGGGGCGATGCTGTCACGGGGTCAGGAACTCATCGAGGCGGTAAACGACAGTCAAGCCGTCAATGCACCGTTGCTGCCCGGACAGATGTCGCTGCACCACGGACTCACTTTTCATGCTTCGATGCCAAACAGGTCAGACGATAGACGTATCGGCTTTGCCATTCGCTACATTAAGCCGTCGATGCGCCAGGCCGGAGGCGAAAGAGGTGTCGCGACCCTGGTACAGGGCGAAGACCGGTACCAGCATTTTGAGCTCGCGCACCGGCCGCAAAGTGTTGCAGCACCTGAAGACATTGCATTGTGGCAGCAGGCCGTGAGCATTCAGAATCAGATCAATTATCGAGACATGAAGCCCCCGACTGACAGGGGAGGAGCCTTGAGGACATGAAGACCTATCAGTATTTTGTGGCGAATGCCTGGCATGATCCGGACGGAGAAAATTATTTTGAAAGCGAAAATCCGGCGACGGGTAAGGCCTGGGCAAGACTGCCGGACTGTAATGCCGAAGATGTGAATCGGGCAGTGGCTGCTGCAAAATCTGCCTTCTACGAAGGACCGTGGGGAAAACTGCATCCTGCCGAACGGGGTCGGGTGCTGCGCCGCATCGGGGACACTATCTCGCGGCATGCAGATCGCCTCGGCGAAGTTGAACTGCGCGATAACGGCCGGGTTCCCAATGCTGCTGATTCGCTCAAGCCGGGGGCGTGGCAGGTCGACAGCTTTCATTATTACGCTGGGATGTGTGACAAGTTTGAGGGCCGACTCATTCCGGCCGAAGTGCCGGATATGCACAACTACCTGACCTATGAGCCCTTCGGAGTAGTGGCGCAGATTCTTCCGTGGAATTCACCATTGGGGACGCTCATCTGGAAGTTGGCCCCTTGTCTTGCCGCCGGCAATACCGTTGTCATCAAGCCCTCGGAACAGGCAAGTTGTTCAGTGCTCGAGTTGATGGACATCCTGCTGGAAGCAGAGCTGCCTCCAGGTGTACTCAACGTCGTCACGGGATTTGGTGCTACCACGGGTGAACCCCTGATCGATCATCCGGATGTGCGGCTGGTGTCGTTTACTGGAGGAACGGCGGGGGGTAGGGCGGCGGCCGCTGTCGCGGCCCGTCAGGTAAAGCCCGTGATCATGGAACTCGGCGGCAAGTCTCCCCAGGTAGTGTTGCCGGATGCGGATCTTGATCTTGCGGTAAACGGCATCGCTGCGGGCATTTTTCCGGCGGGCGGCCAAAGCTGTATCTCTGGCTCAAGACTGCTCGTACATCGGGACTTGATCGAGAACTTTACAGATCGTCTTGTCGAGGTAGTGAAGAAGGCCAGAGTGGGTGATCCATTGGACCCCAAGACTCAGATCGGCCCCATGGCAAACCGACCGCAATATGAGCGGGTATTGAAGTGCATTGCCGATGCCGAATCCGCGGGACATCGTATGCTGCTCGACGGGCGGCAGAGTGTACGGGAGGAAGGTTACTTCATTGGCCCAACGATTTTTGCTGATGTGCCCAATGAGTCGCACCTGGCCCAGAATGAAGTCTTCGGACCTGTTGTCTCGACAGAGGCCTGGGAAACAGAAGCAGAGGTCATCAATAAAGCCAACGCAACCGTCTATGGCCTTGCGGCAGGGGTCTGGTCGCGAGATGTCGCGCGGGCGATGCGGATCGCCGATCAAATCGAGGCAGGCACCGTTTATATCAACAACTACTTTAATGCCGCCACGCAGAGTCCAGTCGGCGGGTTCAAGCAGTCCGGATACGGTCGTGAGAACGGCTGGGAGGGTATGCGTTGTTATCTGCAGACCCGCTCGGTGTGGCTGTCGACAAACCCGCATCAACCTGATCCCTTTGCGGATTGAAGACGTCAGCGCTCGATGAGTGTCCGCTCTAAACTGACGCTTAGGGGTTCGCGGGTGGACCTTGGCGCATCTGAGATAACAACCTCACTGACGGCAATTTTCACGCGTCTGGGCTGCGCCTCAGAGCCGGCACATCAGGTAGCGGAACATCTGGTCGATACCAGTCTTTGCGGGATGGAGAGCCATGGTGTGATGCGCACGCTCCAGTACGCCGAGCAATTCAAGACAGGCTATATCAATCCAAAAGCCGTACCCCAAGTGGTGACCACCGAGCGCAATACTCAGGAAGTCGATGGTGGGGGCGGTATCGGGATTCCCGCGATGCACGTTGCCTATCAGCATGGGATGCAGATCGCCCAGGCGTCGGGGATTTCGGCGCTCGCCATCCGTAATGTTGGCCACACAGGACGCCACGGCGCCTTTGCAGATATCGCTGCGGCTAAAGGTTTTCTGACGATCTGTGTGGGAGGGGGCAACAGAAAAAAATGGCGTCAGGTTGCGCCGTACGGCGGTGCAAGGGGGATGCTGCCAACGAACCCCTGGTGTATTGGTATTCCTGGAGGAGGCCGGGGTCCGGTTATCCTGGACTTTGCCACCTCAAAGATCGCCGGTGGATGGATCTATGCAGCGCAGAGTGCAGGAGCGCTGTTGCCCGAGGGGTGTGTGATTGATGCCGAGGGGAATCCTACCCGTGATCCCGAGGATTACTTTAACGGCGGCGCAATTCTCCCGGCTGGAGGCCACAAAGGCTACGCCCTGGCTTTGGTCGCGGAACTCATCGGCGAGGCCATGTTGGGGCCTTCGACGACTGAAGGGAATTGGCTCCTCATTACGCTCGACGCACACCGGATGCGTGAGTCGTCGGCTCTGTCTCAAGCCGCAGAAGAGGTGCTTGAAGAATTGCGCTGCTGTCCGCCTGCCCCGGGTTATGAAAGCGTAGAGATCCCCGGGGAGCGTGAGCGGGAACATAGGGAAAAATCCGCCGGCATCGTCTCAATCCCAAAGGAGACCTGGGATCAGATTTTGAATCTGCACGACAGTCTGAACTCCTCTTCCTGAGAATTGGTCGGGAATCTGATACGCGGCTGCCGGTGCGCGGCATCCTATTGGCCGCGCACACCTATGTTGGTCTGGGCGCCAGGTAATAACCCGGATCACTGTCGATCGCTATAAATTTTCTGTCATGATAGAAAATACCCATCCAGGGAAAAAGTCATAACCGGAGATAAGCCATGTTGTCTGAATTCAAGGAGTTCATTTCCCGAGGCAATGTTGTCGACCTCGCCGTGGGTATGATCGTTGGCGCGGCGTTTACGGGAATCGTCAAGTCTGTCGTTGGAGACCTGATTAATCCGTTTATCAGTCTGTTTATGGCAGGCGTGGATGTCTCGGGTCTATATATCCCGCTCTCGATGCATACCTATGACTCCCTTGCTGCCGCAGAACAAGCCGGCGCGGCTGTTTTCGCATACGGCCGATTTCTTATGGCGGTAATCCACTTTTTTATCGTGGCACTGGTTCTTTTCGGCCTGATAAAAGCGATCAATTCGTTTCGGCGAAAGATTGAATCTGACAAAGCTGCTGAAGAAACTCCAGAGCCTGAACCAGAAAAAGGACCCACTCAGGAAGAATTGCTGATAGAGATTCGTGATCTGCTCAAAAACATGAAGGCGACTTAGTGATCAACCGCCAAAAGGAAGAGCGTTTTCGCAAAAAATTTCGTTATCACGGAGGATTGCCACCATGGCATATCGAACTGATAAGATGACCGTGATGTTTGCTGAACTAGGCTGACGCAAAGCCTAAGCCGTCATTACTAGTGTTTCATTCACCAGGAGGATTCAGAGATGAAGTCGATTATTTTAGGAACCTACAATGAAAAAGGTCTTGAAGGCCTTACAAACAGCAGTTTTGCAAAGCGTGAAGCGGCTGCCAAGGCTGCTTGTGAGGCAGCAGGCGCTACGTTGACGGACATGTTTTTCACCATCGGCTCGAGCGATGTGGTGGGCATCATGGAAGTAGATAGCGTGGAACAAGCCATCGGTCTGAAAGAGGCGTTTATGGCATCAGGGGTATGGCAGCATATCCAGTTACTGCATGAGTTTGATGTAGACGCCGCGATTGCTGCTGCAAACAAAGTGCGTGGAATTTATCAGCCTGCGGGCCAGGAATCCTGAAGGGATCGAGACCGGAAAAAGGAGACGTCTGTCTCCTTGCCAAAAACGTTGACGACTGACGAGCTCAGGCTTCGGCCTGAATCGCAAGAACTTTTGGGCCGCAGACAAACCCCGCTTCGGCGGGGTTTTCTTTTTGCGGACTCCGTTGGCTTGGATGTCCCCGGACGCTGAGTTTATGTCGTATCAGGACTACCAGCATGATGAATATCTGCTATCGAATCAGCGGATAGCCTCTAGACTCTACGCCGACGAGATAGCCTGATGTCAGACACGACGGGTCGCGTTACTGCAAATCTTTATTGCTTCGGCGCGATGCTACTGTGGGCGAGTGGCTTTGTATCACTGGAGTTCCTGTTGGCGGACTGGGGCGCGTTGTCGCTTAACGCAGTGCGGTTCGTGATCAGCGCCGGATTTCTTGTAATCTGGTGGCTGCTGCGGGAGGGAGTCCATCAAGCTTTGCAGGTGTCCTGGTGGAAAGGGCTTTTCATCGGGGCGCTGGGTTGGGGCATCGGCTCGTTCTTCCTGTACCTGGGTCAGAGAATGTCCGATCCGGTAACCACCACGATTGTCGTCGCCATGATGCCGATTGCCGGCGCCGCTATCGAGATGATTTTTGATCGGCGCCGTCTCTCGTTTCATCTCCTGGCAGGGATTGCTCTGGCTGTGGCGGGAGGCTATTTGGTGGCGGGCGCGAGCTTCCATGATGGCACTGTCGGAACCGGCATGGCACTTTGTGTCGTCGCCATTTTTCTCTTTGCCTGGGCAACCCGGGCGACGACACGTGAATTGGAGTCGTTGACTCGGCCCGGTCAGGCAGCGGTCACCCTGTCGGGGGGCGCACTCATTTTGGTACTGCTTTATCTGGGTGCGCTACCCTTTTCCCCGAGCGAAACTAAGATGGGGACGATCGATGCGGCACGTTTCTGGCCCTTCATCATTTTCGTATTGCCGTCAGCCGGCATCGCGCAACTGATGTGGATTTACGGAGCAGGCAGTCTCGGCGTCATGCTTGCCTCGTTCCACATGAATGCGGTGCCGTTCTATGTGATGGTCATTCTTTTGGCCCTTTCGATGGGCGAGTGGGAGTGGTTACGGGCAGCCGGAGTTGCCGTCGTGGTTCTGGGGGTGCTTATTAGCCAGATTCCATCCGGGGCCAACAAAGCCCAGACTCAGTCGTGATCGACCGACGGGCTGGGTAACTCTCGGTCTTCTCAATTAGACTAGCCTGGATGAACACGTTATTGAGATTGCAAATTACCCAGTTCAGCTGGGTCGGTTTCTTTGCCATTCTTCTCGCGGTCGCCGCGCCGCCCGCTTGGGCAGAGAACCGTGGTGCCCAGATATTTGAGACGCAATGCGCATCCTGTCATGGTAATGAGGGAATTGCGCTGAAAACACCGATTCTTCATGGTCAGGAGCCAGCCTATATCGTGCGCTCGTTGATGGCGTTTAGGCATGGAGGCCGGATTGATCAGATCATGATGAGCATGAACGGCATCGCCTCAGGGCTGACCGAGGAAGACATCGAATTGGTCGCCCGCTACCTCGCAGGACAAGATCCTTGTGACGTTGATATCAAGATCGATTATGGTCGGGAGGGATTCCGCGAGGCTTTTTCGGCCGGTCGTGAGAAGTACGCCTCATCGAACTGTGGACACTGTCACGAGAGCTTTCATCACTTTGCCCCGAGGATCATGGGACAGAAAGCATCCTATCTGAAGCTGGCCTTAAGTCAGTTTCAGGCGGGGGTGCGGGTAGCACCCATGATGCCAAGAATACTGCAATCCTGGACAGAAAAAGACTTCGAGAATGTAGTGACCTATATCAGTGGGATGCGGCTGATGCGGGCCTGCGGCTCAGAGTATTGATTACCCTTAGGAACTGAAGAATGCAGGCATGCCTTGGACTAGGCGGGCGTGATACCCAGCTGTTCATCGCTGGCGATAGTTAAGCCCAACTCTTCGGCATACTGAACGCATTCCTTGATACTGGCCATGGCGTGGTCAGGCTGGTGAGCATCTGAGTTGCATACGACTTTCACCCGGTAATCTGATGCGGCTTCCCAGAACTCGCGAAGCGGAAAACCGGGATGAACCCCTTTGCCTGATCGCTGAGCCAGTTGCCTGATACCGCCCCCATTGATCTCCAGTGGTTTTTGGTTGGCTTCTGCAGCCGCGAGGATGTCGTGTGAGCATGCTTTGAGGTCTTCATTCCAGTGCTCGCTTGAGAGCCCGAAGACATCAGGGTGCGCAATAAATAGATAAAGCGAAGATTCCGTCAAGTCGCATAGATGATCACTGTAGGCGCGAAGCTTGGCCGCTGAGGTCATCCCGAAGTAGGAATCTTCCCATTGATCGCGCAGAGGGGTGAAATGACCTGCTCCAATCAGGTAATCAAAATTACGCTGACCCAGAATTTCGTCCTCATAAAAGCTGCGACAATCATCGAAGTCTTCGCACTCAAGGCCCGCAAGGACCGTCACTTCTGGAAAGGCCTGCTGCGCTTCCTTGATTGCCTGATGGTAGTCATCCAGCTCAACCATATCCATCCGGTGCGAGTTAAACCGGTCGCCCGGCAGGGGTGTATGGTCAGAGATGCCATAGGTGTCGACCCCTGTGCTTAAGGCATGCCTGACATAGTCGGCCGCGTCTCCTGAGGCGTGTTTGCAGCGGAAAGTATGCGAGTGAAGATTGCGCCTGCAGGGAGATGAGACAGTCATTCGGATTGGAGTCCTATGCCGAGATTATTCAAGGGCTATGTTACATTGAGTAGTGAGACGAAGAAAAATCCTCGTCTACGTTGCGGTTTTCTGTTTGATATATCACTACGGAGCGAAAAACGCCGATGAGTTATCAATTGTTCTATTCAGACCGCAGTGCCGCACAAGGCGTCCGGGTGATTCTGGAAGAACTGGGTCAGACGTATGAGCTGATCGAGGTCGACATAAAGTCATCGGGTCCTCGCTCTCCCGAATTGCTTGCGGTGAATCCCAATGGATTGGTGCCGGTACTGGTTTCTGAAGAAGGCCCGATCTATGAGTGCGGCGCGATTTTCACTTTTTTGTGCGATCGCCATTCAGAGTTTGAACTCGCGCCGAGGACAGGCGACCGACATCGCGGCCTATTTCTACAGTGGCTCTTTTTCTTTTCCAGCTCTTTGCAAAATGCGTTTTCGATGACGTATCGTGCCAATCGGTTCTCAGCTGTTGAGTCGGGATACTCAGGGGTTGAGCAACAGGGCTGCAAGAGATTGACATCCCTATGGCAGATCGTCGACGACGCGATTGGTCAGAAGCCGTGGTTGTTGGGGGAACCATTTTCCGCAGCGGATATTTATCTTTTTATGTTGAGTACCTGGCTCTCAGCAGAATACGGACATCCTGATTTAACACAATTCGCCAATGTCAAAAGAGTTTCGGATAAGGTGAAGCAGCGTCCGTCAGTCGCCACCGCATACCCAGCCCTTATCGGAGCAGCATGAATATGAAGGATCCCGCCGGTCAGATTCGATGTGACAATGATCTAAAACTGTATGAAAGGCTGCTTGCACATCCGGAAGTGAGCCGGGTGCGCGAGGAGATAGAACAACAGGAAGAGAACCGCAAGGGTCCCGGGGTACGTCGGCATCTGCTCAGCACTTCGGTCCGGCTTAGCCGTTCCATGTCGGGAGCGCTGCATGAAATGGCAGATCGGTGCCAGGAGCGTCTTGGCATTGAAAGCAGCCTGGAGCTCTATGTGTATTCTGCACCCCAGTTCAATGCGGCCTGTTTCAAGCCAGAGGATGGACGTGTGTACATCATGTTCTCGTCGTCTTTGCTGGAGGCGTTTTCTGAACAGGAGCTGCTTTTTGTTATGGGCCATGAACTGGGTCACCATGTTTACCGCCATCATGATATTCCGATTGGGTACATTCTGCGCGGCAAGACGCGCCCGCCCGCCTCCTTGGCATTGGATCTCTTCGCCTGGTCGCGTTACGCTGAAGTCTCTGCCGACCGGGCCGGCGCCTACTGCGCGGAGGACTTGCCTAGCGTGGCAAGAGCGCTCTTCAAGTTGGCCTCCGGGTTGCGTGATGACACGATAGTGCAGTTTGATCTGGATGAATTCCTGCGTCAGGTAGACGATATGCTGGCGCTCGGCGAACAACCCGGGCAGGGCGCGCCAATGCAGGATTGGTTCTTGACTCATCCGTTTAGTCCGTTGCGGGTAAAAGCATTGACGGTCTTTGATCGCTCGGTTCTTATGCGACCTGGCGGCATCGATAAACATGATCTTGAAGATCAGGTGCAGACCGTCATGGGGCTGATGGAGCCTGACTACCTCAAGGGCAAAACAGACGCGACCCGTGCCATGCGTAATCTTTTTGTTGCGGGAGCGATCGCTGTCGCAGATGCGGATGACGGGATTTCCGATAAGGAGCAAAAAGCACTGGAAGAGTTCCTCGAAGACGATGTGGCGCTGGAGAAACTGGATCCGGAGCGTTTGCGGGAACTCTTGCCAAAGCGTATTGACGCAGTTCGTGAGAAGGCAAGCCTCTCTCAACGAATGCAGGTCGTGCGCGATCTCTGCCTGGTTGCGGGCGTTGAACAACCCGTTGCCCAAGCCGAGAACAGACTGCTTAATGACATTGCCCGGGGTCTTGAATTGCCCGGAGACTTTGTCACCCAGTGCTTGGAGGCTTCACCTGAATTGGATTGAGGCGTTTCGCCGAGCCTGAGAGTAGGTTGATCTGCCGAGGGTATCAGGGCCGCACTTTTTCAACTGCCAGATAGCAGTGCACGTAATCCATGGCGTGACCATCAGGGTCTGAGGCTACCCGATCCTCATAGCGCTGATAGAACGCGTCTACGATCTGATGCCTTTCATCTGCTGGGCGAGCATCGTCCAGCCCGCTTAAGAAAACGGCCTCGCTCCACGATCTCAGGGTCGGAACGTAATTTTTTGCAAATTCTCTCGCCGACATGGCGCTTCCGGCTTCATCAAATGCTCTTCGATAGGGGCATCCGACGACCCCGGTTTTCGCTGAGACGAGCCGCAGTCCTGCCTGATAGACCGGTGAGTCACTGTCCTTGAAGGGTGCGCAGAATTCTTCAACCGTTCGGTAGTACTGCGGAAAAGAGGTGTTGACGAATTCGGCCTGGGAGATCGTGCCTTCGTTACACATCTGTCCCCAAATGTCCGCGAAGGTGTCGAACATGTTGATACCGCCGGTATTGCCAAGGTAGCGACCTTCCTCATCAATCCCAAAGTTCAGCATCACGAGCCGCCCGCCAGGGCGTAACTCTTTGGCGCGAGCAACAAGAAGATCATTCCAGTTTTGCCGTGCCTGGTCGGCGTACGCGGTCAGTGTCTCCCCGCTTGCACCCACCATGTGCACATGATTCTCGATGGGGCAGGGTTTTTCGGATATGTAATGCATTGCGGTTGCCGAAAAGCCGATATCCAGTGAGGCATTTGGCAAGAGTTGTCGGTGAAAGCCGATACCGCAGGCGCTGACAAACACATTTTCGATATCGGTGAGATAAGTGTGGGCAGCTTGAGGACCGACACCGAGAAGATTCTTGAACAGGGCGCTGAAGTCGTTGCTTGGCAGATCGGTATAAGTTACCTGGATCTGGTTATCCGGAAAGCGTGAACGGATCTGCTCGATGCATTTGCGCAGGGCACTTTCCGATGTGCCGCCATCGGCCGCGCCAAAGTCAGCCAGAACAATCGGTCCACCCGAATCCGGCGGATTGATTGCATCCGCGGCTTCGACCAGCATTCCCGACGCATTGTCGATGACATCTTTCGCGCCACGGGTACGTTGGCTGTAGTACCCGCCGCCTTTCATGGCGATGGTCCGAGCAGTGCGCCCCGTCTTATTCTCTTTTTCTGTCATCCTCTAATCCGTTAATCGATCTTGGCCAGACCGCCGGAATCCTACCCGATATTGAACTTTGTAAGCAAAAAGTGACCGGTTCCTGCTCTGAGTGGCCCTATATCGTCATTTCTTCTCGATTTATTGATGCCTTCAGGAAATCTCTTTGTTGTCAGGGGAATTGAGAGTTGCGATACTAGCCGGGTTGGCAAGGGAAACACTTTCCCGAAGCCGCATCAATAGCTTAACTACCAGTTGAGGAAGAATTCATGGAAAGACGCGATTTTCTAAAGAAGGCAGGCGCGGGCACGGCCGTCGCTGCGGGGACCCTGGCGGCACCCGCAATCGTAAAAGCTCGTACAGAGATCGCTATGGTTACCACCTGGCCCCGGGATTTTCCGGGTCTGGGTACGGGTGCCCAGCGATTTGCCGAGAGTTTGAGTGAACTTTCAGACGGTCGTCTGAATGTGACCTACTATGCTAGTGGCGAGCGTGTTAAACCCTTCGACTCCTTTGACGAAGTGGCCTCCGGGAACGCGCAGATGTACCACGCAGCGGACTATTACTGGAAAGGCAAGCACCCCGGTTGGGCGTACTTCACCGCGGTGCCGTTTGGTTTCGTCTACAGTGAGATCAACGCCTGGATTAACTGGGGCGGCGGTCAGGAGCTGTGGGACGAACTCGCTGGAGAGTTTGGTCTTAAGTGTCTGACCTGCGGTAACACCGGTGTTCAGATGGGCGGCTGGTTCCGCAAAGAGATCAATTCCGCAGACGATCTCAAAGGCCTCAAGATGCGTATCCCCGGTTTGGGGGGTGACGTCATGGCAAAGTTGGGCGCTTCGCCCGTCTCTTTGCCGGGAAGCCAGATCTATGAAAACCTGATGTCAGGCGCCATCGACGCGACAGAGTGGGTTGGCCCCTGGAACGATTCCTACATGAAGTTCTATGAAGCAGCGAAGTACTACTACTTCCCGGGCATGCATGAGCCGGCCTCCATGTTGGCCGTCGGCATGAACAAGAGCTGGTGGGATGGTCTGTCCAAGACCGATCAGGCGCTGATCAAGGCCGCTGCGCATCAGGAGAACGATCGCATGATGTCCGAGTACAACGCGAAGAACGGCGCTGCTCTGGATAAGCTGATCTCCGAGCAGGGTATCCAGGTCCGTGAGTTCAACGATGATGTCTACGATGCCTTTGGTGAGGCAGCGGAAGAAGTCTTCGAAGAGGTGCGTGCGCACAGTGAGCTGGCCAACAGGATTCACGAGAGTTTTGTTGCCACCCGTAAGGATGTCGGCCGTTGGATGAATCTGTCCGACCAGCCTTACCTGCGTCAGCGTAACCGTGTCCTTGGTGTTGGCGTCTGATCGTTGACCCAGGACTCAGACTAAGGTCAGGGAAAAGCGGAGCCGAAAGGCTCCGCTTTTTTCTCAGCTCCTCTTTCTGTTGATACCGCTAGTCAGAAAAGCTGACAGTTCTGTTTCCCCGTTCTGAAATGGTTTCATCGACCAAAGGGCCATCGGTCACAGCAAACGTCATGCGGTTTTTTGCATGGCTGGTGCCGTTGTTCGGCCTGCTGTTCATTTTCCACAATTATCTGATTTTCTGGCAGGACTGGCCGGGCACGCTCGCTCTGATGCAGAGTTGGCAGGATACGGAATCCACGCCTTTTTCCGGTACGCTGCAGATTCAGGCCTGGTCTCAATTTGCCAGTTGGTTCGCGCTGACAATACTCGTGGCGATTTACACGGTCAGGCGGCAAGACTCCCCTTTGCGCAGCGATGCCGAACGGCTTGGCGCAATAGCGGCTTTTATTATTCGAGGATGCTTTTGGGGCCTTGTCCTGATCGGCATCTTTGATATCGTTATCTCGTTTTTGCGGGTAGAAGAGTGGTTGGCGATCTTTGTGGGTGAGGACATGGCGAAGTCGCTTGGTCGGCCCATCTTCCGGGGATCATATGTGCACTATCCTCTTTTGGCTTTGGGTCTTGTGATCGCCCTTTTCACCAGAAGTCTGGGGTTCACCTGGCTCACGCTGATGGTGGTGCTTTCGGAATTCTCGATTGTGATCAGCCGCTTTGTGTACTCATACGAGCAGCCGTTTCAGGGAGACCTGGTACGCTTTTGGTACGCGGGACTTTTTCTTTTCGCCAGCGCCTATGCTCTTGTCACAGAGGGTCACGTACGGGTGGATGTCCTCTACACCAACTTTTCCAAAAAAGGAAAAGCCTGGGCTAACACCATCGGCGTAATCGTATTGGGGCTGCCGCTGTGCTGGGTCATTCTGACCACCGGCATGTGGGGCAAGGGCAGCAGTTTGAACAGCCCCCTGCTTAGTTTTGAGATCTACCAACAGGGCTTTGGTATGTATGTGAAATACCTGATGGTGGGTTTTTTGGTTATTTTTGCCATGTCGATGCTTTTTCAGTTCTGTGCGTACCTGCTTTCGAATATTGCGGATTTAGCGGGAGAGGCGGGGGACGAGTCCGACGCAGATGCGCAGGCGCCTTCGAGCTCTGCCGTGACGGGGTAGGGCAAAACAATCATGGAAGTCTTCTTTCTTTTAGTTCTCTTTATCCTGATGATCGGAGCGCTCAGCTCCGGTTTTCCGGTGGCATTTGCGTTACCGGGCTCCTCGATCGTCGCCCTCGGACTGGCAGCGCTTTTTGGTTATCTGGTGGAAGGCGATGTCAGTGCGTATTTTCTGGAAGGAGGACCCGTCGAATGGCTGACGGCGGGAGTGACCAATTTCAGGAGTCTGTATTGGGATGTTGAACGGGACACCCTGATAGCGGTTCCGCTTTTTATCTTCATGGGGATCATGCTCGAGCGCTCGAAGATCGCAGAAGATCTTCTGGTCACCATGGCCCAGTTGTTTGGCCCAATTCCCGGGGGTCTGGGCATATCGGTCGTTTTCGTCGGAACGCTGCTCGCAGCAACGACCGGCATTGTCGGCGCCACCGTCATCGCTATGGGACTGATTTCGTTGCCCGCGATGCTTCGCCACAATTACTCACGACCGCTGGCCTCGGGCACGATCTGTGCGTCAGGAACGCTGGGACAGATCATTCCGCCTTCCATCGTGCTGATCTTGCTGGCGGATCAGTTATCGAGCGCCTCGGATATTGCGAGTACCGCCCGAAAGGCGATGTACAAAGATGCCACAGGTGAGTTTTCGATGCCTTCCGAGCTGGCTATTGTGTCGACCAGTGCCGGCGAGATGTTTATGGGGGCATTCTTTCCGGGATTGGTACTGGTTGGCCTTTACATGCTTTACATCCTGGTGTCGGCGCTTATCCGGCCCAAGATTGCACCGCCGGTGCCTCGCGAAGGGAATTTGGATGGCCGCTTCTGGCTCGGAGTGGGCCTGTCACTGATTCCTCCGCTGGCCCTGATTTTTGCTGTGCTGGGGTCGATCATTCTTGGCATCGCCACGGTTAACCAGGCGGGATCCATCGGCGCAATCGGCGCATTAATCATGGGTGGCTATCGCTTGGCGGCCGGAAAGCGGGGCGCCTATTTCCCGGCGATTCTGGCGGTGGTATCGGTCGCGGTGTTGATCATCACCCTGAAGATGGTTGAGATCAACGTTCGAACCATCTCTGAGCCTTCGGAAGTTATCGCGGTGACCGTCGCGACCCTTGCGGTGATTGGATTATGTATATCGATCGCCATCAGTCTGTGGCGCGCCTACAAGATCGGGAATGTACTGAACGGTGTCATGATCGAAACCGCAAAAACCACCTCTATGGTTTTTATCATCCTGATCGGCGCAGCGATGCTGACTTCCGTTTTCCGAGGCTTTGGGGGCGAGGTTCTGGTCAAAGAGTTTCTGACGGGGTTGCCTGGAGGTTTCTGGACTCAATTCATCGTAGTGATGGCGGTCATCTTTGTTCTCGGATTCTTCCTGGACTTTATTGAGATCGCGGTCGTGGTCGTGCCGATTGTGGCGCCGATTCTTCTGATGGATCCAAGCGCCAACATCACCGCGGTCTGGCTGGGCGTCATGATCGGCCTCAATATCCAGACATCATTTCTGACGCCGCCCTTTGGTTTTGCGTTGTTTTATCTCAGGGGTGTGGCCTCCAAAATAGTAAAGACCGTAGAGATTTATCGTGGTGTCGTGCCATTTATCTTCCTCCAATTGGTGGGTCTGGGAATCGTGGGTTATATGCCGAGTCTGGTGAACTATCTGCCTGCCCGAATTTATCTGACTTCGGAATCTTCTCCGCCTCCAATGAATCCGAAACTCCAGGAGTGTCTGGAGGATTATGTTTTTGAGCGTTACGCGACTGAGGAGCAGACACTGCTGGGGGTCGCGGATAAGTTAGACAGTCTTCGGATGGAATACCTGCCGGATTCTGTCGGCAAGAAACTCGAGTCGGTGGCATCCAACATCCGGTCGACGTTCCCGCTCGTGGAAGAAGTCAAATCGGCGCATCAGGCGAAGAGTGACTTTGAGGAAGATTACCGCGCCCTTCATAAGCAGGTGCGTTTCCTGCAGAACCAGATCAAACGCATTGATGCAAAAATCGAGGATGCGGATCAGGCGATTACCCGCTTCGACCGCGGTGAAGAGTCGGATCTCACCCGAGACGACTTGGTGAGTGGGCGCGAGATGCTCATCGCGGAGCGTCGAGAAATCGAGGCCAAAATCCCATCCGAATGGGAGGCGCAGAATGCAACTTACCTGACTCTTCTGAAGGACGACAAAAAGAAGGTCAATCAATACCGCCGCAATGTGGATGACGGATACAACGCTCTCGTGGAAATCCGTAACCTGATCGCAGACACTCCGGCACTGATTGACATTGGCCCGGAATTGGATCGCCTGTATGCAGCGTTGCCAAACATGGATCCGAAAGAAGCGCAAAGCGCGCTTAAGAAACTGCGGACCGAGTTGGGTCAAGTGGATGGCACAAGCAAGATCAAGTCCAAGCTGAACAAGAGCCGCAAGGCGTTTAAGGGCAACAACCCGGATCGCGAAAAAGCGCTTGGAGAGATGGAAAAAGCGATCGATTTGTACCTTGCTGAGGTCTCCTGGCGAAAGCGGGCATTCGCTGAACTGACAGCGCCATTGCTCGCAGTGGATGAGGCAATCAGGCCTACCATTGGGTTAAGGCAGCAGGCACAGATGACCGAAGAGCAGGCCCTGTATGCAGCCAGTTGCAACGCGGATCACAAAGACGTCTCTTTGAATTTCTAGCCACAGCAGTCGGGCAGATTCCGGCTCTACGCTGTTAGACTTGGCACGAGTACGTTCGTAGGTTCAGGTCTTATGGCTGCAGATTCCCCAGTTTCAACATTGCTTGCGCGCGCCCGAGCGGCCCAGGCTCAATATGAGCGCTTTGATCAGGCTCAGGTTGATGATGTCGTTGCCGCGATTGCGTGGACCATCCTTGAACCTGAGCGCAATCGTTACCTCTCAGAGCGCGCGGTGGAAGACACCGGCCTGGGAGACGTTGACGATAAATTCCGGAAAAACTACCGCAAGACCCTGGGATTGCTTCGCGATCTCACGGGAGCACCCTCGGTGGGTGTGATCTCGGAGGATTCTGAAAGGGGCATTATTGAGATTGCCCGGCCGGTTGGCGTTGTCGGAGCGATTACACCTTCGACCAATCCGGTGGCCACACCGACAAACAAGGTGATGAATGCCCTAAAGGGTCGTAACGCCATCATCCTCGCCCCCTCGCCACGGGGTGAAGCGGTTTGTGGAGAGTTGGTTGAGCTTTTTCAGCAGGCGCTAAAGAAAGTAGGCGCCCCCGAGGACTTGGTGCAGAAACTGCCTCGACCCATCAACAAGGCAGATACCGAGACTTTGATGAAGACGGTGGATCTGGTGGTCGCGACCGGGTCACAGAACAATATCCGCTCAGCGTATTCAAGCGGCACCCCAGCGGTGGGAGTCGGAGCGGGGAATGTCGCGGTGATCGTTGATGAAACGGCAGATCTCAATGAAGCGGCCCAAAAGATCATCGCCTCCAAGATTTTTGATAACGCCACGAGTTGTTCTTCAGAGAACAGTGCCGTGGTGCTGACATCGGTATACGACACCCTGGTGTCTGCTCTTGAGTTACAGGGTGCAAAGCTGTTGACCGCTGATGAGCAGAAAAAACTGCAGCAGTTGATGTGGCCGGAGGGCAAGCTGAATTCGGCCGTTATCGCGCGGCCCGCCCGGCAAATTGCCCAGATGGCGGAGATCGACTGCAGTGCAGCCTCTGACGTCAAGGTCTTGCTCGTGCAGGAATCCCAAACCGGAACTGCCCATCCCTTTTCGGGTGAAAAGCTTTGTCCTGTTCTGACGCTTTATCGCGCCGAGGACTTTGATGGCGCACTGGCGCAGGTTGCCGAAATCTACGCGTATCAGGGTGCTGGCCACTCGGTCGGTATCCATACGGCCGATGATGCCCGCCCAATGCAGATCGCTATGGAATTGCCAACCTGTCGCGTTATCGTCAATCAGGCGCATTGTTTCGCGACGGGCGGGAGTTTTGACAATGCGTTGCCGTTCTCGCTCTCGATGGGATGCGGCAGTTGGGGCGGCAACAGCATCAGCGAGAACATGAATTACCGGCACTATCTCAATACAGTTCGGGTCGTTCGCAGCATACCTGCACAGGAAGTCTCACCGGAGGAGTTGCTGGGGGATTACTGGGCGCGTCATGGAAAATAATGCGCCGCTGACCTTTGCAGCGGTGCAAGACTGCAGCGCTCTGACCATCCGGGTTCTGATCGACCGGTATGCGCAAACCTCTCCCGAAAAAGCTTTCGCTGTCTTTCCGGATACAGGTTCAGAAGTCAGTTGGTCTCAGTTGCAGGCAACCTGCCACAAACTGAGTGCCTACCTTCACTCTCTGGGGGCAGTGCCCGGAGATCGCATCGGGATGCTGAGTGCAAACGGCCAGTCAGCGCTTGAGATCTTCTTGGGCTGCATGTACGGGGGCTTCACTGTTGCAACGTTTAACCCTGTGGCAGGAGATGCGGCCCTGCGTTATGTGCTCGACCATTCTGAAGTGAGGATTTTGTTCGCTGATGAGGGCAACGCCGATGCGGCAAGCCAGATTCGTGAAGAAGCATTACCAAACCTTACGGTGATTCGAACCCGGGCCATCGAGTCTCTCGATTTGCCGGATGTAGAGGCAGCCGGTGTTTGTGCTTCACCTGAGCCGCAGGATGATGCCTTGCTGATCTATACCTCAGGGACGACCGGACGACCCAAAGGGGTGATTCACTCTCATGCCAGTCTGCTCGCGGGCGGCGCAAACACCGCCGCCGCACATCACTTGACCTCGGAAGACCGCGCCCTTTGTGTTTTGCCGCTTTGTCATATCAACGGTCAGGTGGTGACGGTCATGGCACCGCTCATCAGCGGGTCTTCTGTCGTCATGCCTTCAAGATTCCGGGTATCGAAATTCTGGGACTGGGTGAGCCGTCACCGTTGTAGCTGGTTCAGCGCAGTGCCCACTATTATTTCCTATCTCCTGGGCGCAGAAGAGGCCGTTGCCCAGCCCGAGAAGGCAACCCTGAGTCATGTCCGTTTTGGACGCTCCGCATCAGCGGCACTGCCGCCGGCTGTGCACACGGCATTCGTTGAGCGTTTCGACATTCCTCTCGTTGAGACGATGGGCATCACCGAGACCGCTGCACCCATCCTGTCGAATCCCCTTAATCCCAAAGCGCACCGGATAGGATCACCGGGAAAGAGCTGCGGCAATGAGGTCCGAATTGCAGATGAGCACAATGCAGAGCTTGAGCCCGATCGTGAGGGAGAAATCCAGATCCGCGGTCACAACGTCATGAAGGGTTATCTCAAGGATGCCGACAAGACTGACGAAGCGTTCACCAGTGATGGCTGGTATCGGACTGGAGATCTTGGCAAGATGGACCAAGACGGGTATGTTTTTGTGACCGGCAGGATAAAAGAGTTGATTATCAAAGGAGGCGAGAATATCGCGCCGAGGGAAATCGACGACGTGCTGTATCAGTTTCCCGGTGTGCTCGAGGCCGCCGCTGTCGGGATCGCAGACACTCGTTATGGAGAAGAGGTGGCTGCGTGTGTTGTGGCAAGTCCCGGCAACGTGATTGATATCGACGCATTGCGCGAACATTGCGAGAAAAATCTTGGCGCCTTCAAGACCCCCAGTGCGTTTCATCTCATGGAGACACTGCCAAAAGGGCCGTCCGGAAAAATTCAGCGACTTAAACTCGTGGATGAGATCAGTCAGTCAGGTGCAGGCGACGCCTGACAGCAGTCGGATAAGCGTAGAGCGACATGGCAGCGGATAGTTTCCTGAGCACTGCGCAGGTCGTTTGCCCTCCCGGGCTTTTGGATCGCGCGTCCGGCAAAGTGGCTGCGGTGACCGCAGTTGTTGGAGCCGATCATGTACTCGCTTTGGAAAGCGTCCGTCAGGCCCAGCAAGCCGGACTGATTACGCCGATCCTGATCGGAAGCCGGGCCGGAATCGAAGCGGCGACCGAAGAGATTGATTGGGACGCGTCAGGCTTTGAAGTGATCGAAGCAGAGGGCGAGGCGGCGGCGGCCGAGGCAGGAGCGCAGTTGGCGTCATCAGGCGCGGTTGCAATGATCATGAAAGGGCATGTGCACTCGGATACGTTTATGCGTCCGCTTCTTGCCAAAGAAGGAGGCATACGGGGCGAGGGCCGGTTATCCCATGTATTTCATATGACGGTGCCCGGCAGTAATCAATCGGTCATGCTGACCGACTGCGCGCTTAACGTCGCTCCCAACGTCAAGACTCGAATCGCCATTGTGGAGAATGCGGTCACACTGGCGCACAAGCTCGACATAAAAAATCCCCGCGTCGCGCTCCTTGCCGCGTCAGAGTCTGTCAGCACTGCGATGCCTGTGACCGGGGAGTGCCGGGAAATAGCCGAGCACTTTGAGAGTGCCAAGTTGAGTGCTGAAGTATTTGGGCCGCTGGCATTCGATAATGTGGTGTCTACTGATGCTGCCAAGATGAAAGGCATCGATCATCCCGTCGCGGGCCGAGCTGATGTAGTGGTAGCGCCGAACATTGAAACCGGCAATGCCCTCTTCAAGATGATGGTCTATTTCATGAGCGCCTGTGCGGCAGGTATTGTCCTTGGCGGCAAGGTACCCATTTTGTTGACAAGTCGTGCTGATCCACCGCAGTCCAGGTTAGCCAGCGTTGCCCTAGGTACAATCTCTGCACAATAGATAGAATTGCCTTGCCAGCACTAGAAGCTTCGGCAAAGGAATAGTTCCAGATTAAAGGAGATCGTTATGAGGATTGCAGTCGGAGATACCATACCCGAAGCGACCGTCTATGTGATGGGGGAGTCCGGCCCGGAATCCAGAGCCTCTATAGACCTTTTTGCTGATCGCAAAGTGGTGTTGTTCGCCTTGCCGGGTGCCTTCACTCCGACCTGCTCGGCAAAGCACCTGCCGGGATTCATTGAAGCAGCTTCAGACTTTAAAGAAAAAGGGGTAGACGACATCATTTGCCTTTCGGTGAATGATGCGTGGGTAATGGATGCCTGGGGAAAGGCGCAAGGGGCACAGGGCAAAGTCACCATGGTGGGAGACGGCAATGCAGAATTGAGCCGAGCCATGGGATTCGCCTCAGATATGAGTAAATCCGGATTTGGAGAGAGGTCAATCCGCTACGCGATGGTGGTGGATAACGGTGTTGTGACACACCTCAATGTCGAGGCCCCCAAAAAATTCGAGGTCAGTGACGCACAGACAATGCTTGCGCTGGTCTAGCGCTCGCAATAGCGATGAGGGTCCAAGCCTGATTAAGGGCGGTCTCTATACGATCACATCAGCGATGGTCTTGGGGTGGTCGGTGATCTGCTCATAGCCGTCTTCGGTAATGATGAAACTGTCACCGACCTGCGCACGAAATTCTCCCGGAACAGTCACTGAGCCATCAACGGCGAACACCATGCCAGGCTGCAGCACTGTTTTATCGCCAAATACCAGTTGCGGGCGTTCAAGAAAACTGAATCCGGTTGCGCGCCCGCAGCGAAAAGGGTATTCAAACCCGGCTGATTGAATGACTTCCGCGTAGGCGGCGTGGACCTCTTCGGCGAGCACGCCCGGCCCCAGAACCGAAAGCGCGGCAGCCTGGCTGTCCACAGCCGTTTGATACGCTGCTTCCTGAGAACGGTTACCGACTTCACCAATCCAGAAGGTGCGATCGAATCCCAGTTTGAATCGATGAAAATCGGTCATGCCACAAAAGCATAAAAAGACCGGCTCACCATATTTGAGCGTTTTGGTACTCGCCCGGTGATGGGTCATGGTGATCTCTTGCCCGGAGGCAAGGATCTGCATGAAGTGAATGCTGGGAGACATTTGCGAGCCTGCGTAATGGGTTCGCAGCAATTCAGCAGCCTTGTGAGTTCCGGCAGTGGTGGCCGCGAGCGCAACTTCGTACTCGGCGACTCCTTCCTTGATGGCGCTGCGGCCCGCTTCCATCATGGCGATACCCACCTCGCCTGCATGCCGGGCGATCTTAAGTTCTTCCGGCGATTTAATCATTCGCATATCCGAAACGATCGGTGTGAGATCGCGATAGCGTTTTGGCTCAACAATCGTGTCGATAAACGTACGCACGGGCGGCGGAATAAGATCAGGCTCTATCCCGATCGCAGCTGTTGTCCCAAGGAGGCCGGGCAGGGCTTCTCGCCATTCAGCACCCATACCGTCATTCCAAAGCTCAATTCGGTCGACCACAGCGAGAGACTCGGCGAGAGACTGCTCCATGGTGGGGGTAATCAGTGCTGTTTCACCCTCTGCTGAAACCACCAGCAGAGTCGGGCGCCCGAAGTCCATGTGCAGATAGCCGTAGTAGCCACTGTAGTAGTAGACGCTGTCGTCGTCGGTGATGACCGCGGTATCTATCCCGGCTGCTGACAGCTTCTGCCGGAGTGTATCGAGCCGTCGAGTGAAGAGTTCAGAAGCCGCCATGACGTCATCTTTTAGTTTTTAGGTACTATGGAATGAAAATGATGAGTCAGCTCAACTATTTCTTGAGAGCCGTCTTGAGGTCAAAATCTGCTGCTGAGAGGGATGCCCGACTGATGACACGACCGTCTGACAGCGCTTTGCGGCAAAGGGCGTGATAGGCCGGCCAGTTTATCGTCTCCAGAGCGCAAAGATTGTCTTCAGAGTCGAAACAGAATGCAGCCGCTTGGGGAGACTGGGCTCCCTCCATCATGACGACTTCATTTGCGTCCTGACTGACCCCCGCCATTTGTAGTTTTATATTGCCCTGATCAGACCAGAACCATGGCAGCGCTTGGTAGGCGGTAGGTTCGCCTGACAGGGTCTTGGCAAGCGCCCGGGCTTGATCATTCGCATTCTGCACAGACTCAAATCTTCGACGGCTGCCTCCAAAATACGGGAAGCAGGCTACATCGCCGATCGCATAGATGCCGGGGACAGAGGTTTGAAGATGTTGGTCAACGTCGATTCCATTGCTGGTCGAAAGACCAGCGGAGGCTGCCAGTTGAGTGCGGGGTATGCTGCCGGCGCCCAACAACACGAGATCTGCATCAACAAAACCATTATCCGTAGAGACCCCTTCAGTCGAGATAGAGTCAATCGAAGCAGAATCGATAATCCTGATGCCGGCAGCCTCGTGAATTTCGCGGATTCTTTGCGCTAACTGTGGAGTGAGGGAGCGGCCGAGAATTTGCGAAGCCGCCTCTATTACCGTTACCTCTTTGCCTGCAGCGGCTGCCGCCGAGGCGATCTCCAGACCAATAAAGCCGCCGCCGATAACGGCGACCGAGTCGGCACTTTTCAGTTTTTCATAAATCTCTCTGGAATCCTGCAACGAGTAAAGACAAAGTGTGTGTTCAACTCCTGGGATGGGGAGAGACCGTGGCTCGGAGCCTGTCGCAATAATCAGTTTTTCAAAACTGATTGCTTTTTTGGAGTCGAGCGTGACCTGTCGGCCGGCGGGATCTATGGATGAAACGGTCTCACCAAGCAAAAGATCAATTTTCTCGTTCTCGTAATAGTCTGCAGCACGCAGTAAGGAGAAATCAGCTGGCACTCCCTCAATCGCATACTTTTTTGAGTTTGGGGGCCGGTGGTAGGGGAGGTCGTTTTCTGTGCCGATGATGGTGATCGGTCCCGAATGACCCAGATCACGAAGACTGGCAGCACATTGAATAGCGGCATGACCTGTGCCAATAAATACGATAGCGCTCATTAAAGTCAGAATTCCTCAAGAAATTTAGCCAGCGGCGGCGCCACTAATCGCCGAATCGCCCCGGCAAACCAGTATCCCGCCTAAGAGTGATTCTGGCATTTCTCGCCGGCCACCGTAGACCTATTTAATGATCCGAGTCTACCAATGACCAATCAAGATGCCGAAGTCTTCCTCATTGCGCTGCGGCCCTCTCGCCGTCAACTCATCCATGGCGGTTTCGGTCCTGACTTTCAGGGTTCGCTGC
>WTHR01000021.1 GCA_011523045.1 Gammaproteobacteria bacterium
CACATCAGATTGAAAACGGGAAGATCAAGCGAACCGAAACCGGGGCTACGCCGCTCAAGTAGCGGCCCGACCACTTTCACGAAGAACGATGCTGTGGAGGTCAGCTTGTCCTCGACATCGAAGGCGTTGCGCAGGATCGGTATGGCCACCGATAATAGCCCTCCCTGAAACTGCTCAACACGATTCATGCCGGCCAAAATCATCAGCGCTCACGAATTGGAGCGTCAATCCCCAGAGGGATCGGTAAAGATTTTTGATTGCCGTTTTGCTCTCAATGATCCAGATGCGGGAAGAGCCGCCTATGAAGGTTCGCATATTCCGGGTGCAGTGTATGTTGATCTTGAAAAAGATCTTTCTGGGCCTGTTACGCCCGATACGGGACGACACCCGTTGCCGGGCTTTGCGGTGTGGCAAGAGACGCTTTTGAGCCTGCGCATCGATGGCAACAGTACAGTGGTGCTTTATGACGGGGGTCCGGGCGTCTTTGCGACCCGTTTCTGGTGGATGCTTGGATGGGCAGGTATTCCCGACGTAAGGTTGCTTGATGGTGGATTTGAGGAATGGCGCCGTCACGGGTTACCCCTTGAAACCGAGGAACATTCCCTGGATAGCGGCGCGGTTTCCGGCAACACCGCCTCGCAAGTTGAGAGCGCGGGTTACGTCAATGCGGATTACTTATTGACGCGACTGAGCGACTCCGATCCTCTTGTGGTCGACGCTCGTGAACCAGAGCGCTTTAGTGGCCGCAAGGAGCCGTTGGATAAAAAGGCTGGGTGTATTCCCGGCGCGGTCAATCGGCATTTTGCCCTCAACTTGTCCAAGGGCAAATTTAAAGCGCCTGAATCGCTTCGAGAGGAATTTACGAGGCTCCTTGGTGGCAGATCACCCGAAACGGTCGTCCATAGTTGCGGCTCTGGAGTAACCGCTTGCCACAATCTTTTTGCAATGGAGTTGGCGGGGTTGAGTGGGTCCAGGCTATATCCGGGGTCCTGGAGTGAGTGGATTACTGATCCGGAGCGCCCCATCGAGGTTCACGAAGGCTAACGATCGTTTTTATTTGAATTAGGAAAAACTCTGATGGAAAACTCGCGATGAAAGTACACGAATACCAAGCGAAAGAAATCTTGCGTGCCAGGGGTGTCCCGGTCCCGCGAGGCCACGCCTGCTTCACCGTAGATGAGGCGATAGCGGCCGCTACGGACCTGGACGGCGACCGCTGGGTCGTAAAGTCCCAGATCCATGCGGGAGGTCGAGGTAAGGGTGGGGGCGTCAGGGTTGTTGACTCTCTTGAAGGTGTCCGCGAGGCGGCTGAGGCCATGCTGGGGATGATGCTCGTGACCCATCAGACCGGCCCAGAGGGCCAGCAGGTGAATCGCCTGCTGGTGGAGGAGGGGGTGGAGATTGCTCGTGAGCTTTACGTCGGACTGGTTATTGATCGAAGTTCGCAGCGGGTCGTTGTCATGGTGAGTTCTGAGGGTGGGACTGAGATCGAGGAAGTGGCAGCCACTCACCCCGAAAAAATATTTAAGAAGTTTGTTGATCCGAAAATCGGCCTGACGGAAGCCGAAGCAGTCGAAATGATGGCCCAACTTGATCTTGACCCGGCCCAGGCAGTGGAGGGCGGGCGCTTTTTGCGACTGCTTTTTGAGGCATTCTGGGAGACAGACGCATCATTGGCCGAAATCAATCCGCTGGTGATTACGGCGGACGATCGGGTTATCGCACTGGACGCCAAGTTCAATTTTGACGACAACGCGCTTTTTCGCCATCCCGATATCGTTGCGATGCGTGATACCGATGAAGAGGATCCGGCGGAACTCGAAGCTTCTGCTGTAGGCCTAAGCTATATCTCATTGGACGGCAACATTGGCTGCCTCGTAAATGGCGCAGGCCTCGCGATGGCCACGATGGATATTATTAAGTTGTATGGTGCAGAACCCGCAAATTTTCTGGATGTGGGCGGAGGGGCAACCACCGATCAAGTCACCGAAGCATTCAAAATTATGCTCCGTAATCCTGACCTCAAGGCGATTCTGGTAAATATTTTCGGCGGGATTATGCGCTGCGATGTCGTGGCGGAGGGATTGGTGCAGGCAGCGGAAGTGGTGAAGTTGAAGATTCCTCTGGTAGTGAGATTAGAGGGAACCAACGTCGAGCGAGGGCGCGAGATTCTCGAGAAATCAGGCCTCGATATGATTACCGCGACGACTATGGCTGATGCAGCTGAAAAAGTCGTCGCAGCTACTGGAAACTGACCGATGTCGATATTGATCAATAAGCAAAGCCGTGTAATTACTCAGGGGATCACGGGAAAGACCGGACAGTTCCATACCCGGAACTGCCTTGATTACGCAGAAGGAAAGGACTGTTTTGTTGCTGGCGTGACTCCGGGAAAAGGGGGTCAGGATTTTGAGGGAATTCCTATTTTCGATAGTGTTGCCGAGGCGCGCGCTGAAACAGCAGCTGACGTTTCGGTCATTTATGTGCCGCCTCCCTTCGCAGCAGCGGCGATTGATGAAGCCGTCGCCGCAGGCATTAAGACGGTGATCTGCATTACCGAGGGCGTCCCCGTCAAAGATATGATTCTGACACGGGACCGCATGCGCGAAAGCGATGCGGTATTGGTCGGACCCAACTGCCCCGGGGTGATTACTCCTGGAGAAATCAAGATAGGAATTATGCCGGGATATATCCATACCCCGGGACGAATCGGCGTCGTTTCCCGCTCTGGCACATTGACCTACGAGGTGGTTGACCAGTTGACCAAGTTGGGGATGGGCCAGTCAAGTTGTGTAGGTATTGGCGGCGACCCAGTAAATGGCCTGAAGCACCTGGATGTGATGAAGTTGTTCAACGATGACCCGGACACCGATGCCGTTGTCATGTGTGGCGAGATCGGCGGTTCAGATGAAGAAGAATGTGCCGAGTGGATCAGTCAACATATGAAAAAGCCCGTTGCTGCGTTCATCGCCGGCGTGACCGCTCCGCCAGGAAAACGCATGGGGCATGCTGGCGCAATCATTGCCGGAGGGCGAGGTACAGCCGCCGACAAGATCTCAGCTCTTGAGGCAGCGGGTGTGACCGTTACAGCAAACCCGGCCGAAATCGGCTTGGCGATGCGTGACGCAATCGATAAGAGCTGAGACCGATTGAGCGGAGTCAGCCGAGGTTTCTGTCAGCCGAGGTTTCTGCTGGGTTCGATCGACAGCGTCGGCTATGGTGCTGGCTGCAGTGCCGACTAGAGCGCCGAAAGTACCGCGCTGATGCTTTCTTTGGCGTCGCCAAAGAGCATCCGTGAGTTGTCGCGATAGAAGAGCGGGTTGTCTACGCCGGCATATCCCGTTGCCATGCTGCGCTTCAAAATGATCGTCGTTTTCGCCTTCCAGACCTCAAGCACGGGCATTCCCGCGATTGGGCTATTGGGTTCGTCCTGCGCTGCGGGGTTGACGATATCGTTCGCGCCGATCACGAGCACGAC
The DNA here is from genome assembly GCA_011523045.1 of Gammaproteobacteria bacterium. Lineage (GTDB taxonomy): Bacteria > Pseudomonadota > Gammaproteobacteria > Arenicellales > UBA868 > UBA868. The sequence goes on from WTHR01000021.1 coordinate 3,479, forward strand.
GTCGGTGTCGGGAAGGTCAGAATTGATTTCATCCATCTCCAGCACAACATCATAGGGAACGCGGGCCTCCGCCAGCAGCACATTCATATGTCCCGGCATGCGCCCGGCAACGGGATGGATTGCAAAACGTGTCTCGACTCCGCGCTCCTTCAGAGATTTGACGAGTTCCGATACAGGATGTTGAGCATGTGCGACGGCCATTCCGTAGCCAGGAACAATCACGACGCTCTTCGCTTCAGAAAGCAATTGGACCGTCTCGTCAACGGAGACGGCTACCGCTTCCGCTTCAATGGCGGCGCCCCCACTTGTGGAGGTTTCTCCCCCAAAACCGCCAAGGATTACCGACAAAAACCGCCGGTTCATTGCTCGGCACATGATGTAACTCAGGATCGCGCCGCTTGAGCCTACCAGGGCCCCGGTCACAATCAGGAGATCATTGGCCAGCATAAATCCAGTGGCTGCTGCTGCCCATCCGGAGTAACTGTTCAGCATTGAGATCACGACGGGCATATCGGCGCCGCCAATCGCAAGAACCATGTGGAGCCCAAATACAAACGCCAAGCCTGTCATGATCAACAGGGGCCACAGGGCTGACATGGATGAGTCGGCACCGACGAACAGCACCCCAAGCCAGATGCAGGCAAGTCCAATGGCCAGGTTGATCAAGTGGCGGCCGGGAAGCATTAGCGGGCGACTGTGAAGGATTCCCTGGAGCTTTCCAAATGCGGCGACGGACCCGGTAAACGTGACGGCGCCGATTAATACCCCCAAGAAGACCTCAACGTCGTGAACAACCTTCTCTGCCCCCTCAAATTTTGTAGCGGGATCAAGAAAGGAGCCAAACCCAACGAGGACCGCGGCGAGACCAACGAAACTGTGCAGGATCGCCACCAGCTGCGGCATTGCGGTCATTTCTACCCGCGCGGCGAGGGTGCTACCTGCAGCGCCGCCCACAGCCATCACACCGAGAACAAGGGCATAACTGGTGGGGGTGGAAGCAAGGAGGGTGGCACAGATGGCGATCGCCATGCCAGCAATGCCGAACAAATTACCTCGGCGTGCACTCTCCTGATGGCTCAGACCGCTAAGACTGAGAATAAAGAGGATGGAGGCTGCGATGTAGACCGCCGATGTGAGTCCCTGCGCCATCATGATTCTTTCCGGAACATGCGAAGCATTCTCTGGGTCACCCAAAAGCCGCCAAAGATATTGATGCTGGCCACGAACAGCGCTACCGCCGCGAGCGCTACCACCACGCCAGATCCAGAGCTCATCTGCACCAGGGCACCGACGACAATGATCCCGCTAATGGCGTTCGTCACACTCATCAAGGGGGTATGCAGTGCCGGGGTGACATTCCAGATGACCTGCCACCCGACGAATACCGACAGTACGAACACCGTGAAGTGACCCATGAAGGATTTGGGCGCAAATGCCCCAACCCCAAGAATCAATACAAGCACCACCGCCAGGGCAAGTACGCTACCGAGCGCTGACGCGGACTTGGGTTTCTTTGCCTCGTTCTCTTTTTCGTTTGCTGCTTTTGGCTGCTCGGTCGCATTCGATTGGGCGGGTGCAGGAGCGGCAGAAAGGCGAGGAGCCGGCGGCGGCCAGAGCACTTCATTGAGATGAACTACGGTCAGTCCCCGGATTACCTCATCCTCAAGATCGATTTGGATCTCGCCATTTTTGTCAGGACACAGTTCTGTCAGAAGATGCACAACATTATTGCCGTAGAGTTGGCTGGATTGCGCAGCCATTCTGCTTGTCAGGTCCGTAAAGCCGATGACGGTAATTCCATCTTCGGTCACGACCTCGCCTGGGCGGGTGAGCTCGCAGTTGCCGCCCTGTTCGGCTGCGAGATCGACCACTACGCTACCCGGTCGCATGAGCCTTGCCGTATCAGCAAGAATCAGTTTGGGGGCAGGTTTGCCGGGAATTAACGCGGTGGTGATGATAATGTCGACGTCTCGTGCCTGTTCTTCGAACAACTTCATCTCAGCAGCGATAAACGCCTCGCTCATGACCTTGGCGTAACCGCCTTGCCCCGATCTCTCTTCCTCGAAGTCCAGCATCAGGAACTCCGCCCCCATGCTCTCCACCTGCTCTTTTACCTCCGGGCGGGTATCAAACGCGCGGACGATCGCACCCATCGCCGTTGCCGCCCCGATGGCGGCGAGTCCGGCAACGCCGGCGCCAATGACCAGCACTTTCGCGGGAGGGACTTTCCCTGCAGCTGTTACTTGTCCGGTGAAAAAACGCCCAAAGTGAGTTGCTGCTTCCACCACGGCGCGATATCCGGCCACGTTGGCCATGGAACTTAGGGTGTCGAGCTTTTGGGCGCGGGAAATCCTCGGCACGGCATCCATCGCGAGGGTGGTAACTCCTCTTTGCGCCAGGGCGTTAAGCAGATCCGGGTTTTGCCCCGGCCCTATCAGGGAGACGAGAGTCTGACCGGATTTAAGAAGAGAGAACTCATCCTCATCTTGAGTTTCAGTATCAGTAGTCAGTGGCGGGCGAATTTTGAGAATGACGTCAGAGGTCTGATAGACCTCGTGGACTGAGTCGATAACCTCGGCCCCGTGTTCTTGGTACTCCCGGTCAGAAAAGCCGGCGGCCATTCCGGCACCTGCTTGGACATTGACCGTGAAGCCAAGTTTGATGGCGCCAGCCGCGGATGAGGGACTCAGGGCAACTCGTTTCTCGTCCGGGGCGCGTTCAGCGGGAACTCCAATGATCATATGAGACAATTCCGGGCTGCGGGTCCGAGGAAGTGTTGGAATTGTCCTTGATGCTTAAAACCCAGACAACATTCTTGAACCGCTCTTGACTCTCTCATAAGGGGTATTTCTAAGAATCGCAAGGGATACCGACCCGAGGATTCTCATTCACGAAATTTTCGGTATCCTTCGCCTATCCGGATAGCAAAAATACGATCAAATGTTAGAAACATCAGAGCTTTCTCACCGCCTCAAAGACATGGCCGAGCGGATCCAGTCGCTTAGGGGGTATCTTTGACTATGATGCCAGGAAAGAGCGTCTAGAAGAGGTTTTACTTCGGCTGGAAGATCCCAACGTATGGGATGATCCAAAAGAGGCGCAACAGTTGGGGCAGGAACGCGCCAATCTTGAGGCGAGCACCACTGCACTGGATGAGCTAGCGCTAAAGGCGGAGGAAGCCTCCGAGCTCCTGGCAATGGCCCGCGAGGAGGAAGATAGCGAATCGCTCGAGTTGATCTCTGCCGACACAGAACAGGCATTTCTACTACTGGAAAAACTCGAGTTTCTCAGAATGTTTTCTGGCGAACTCGACGGCGCGAATGCGTTCGTGGATATCCAGGCTGGCTCGGGTGGTACTGAGGCACAGGATTGGGCCGATATGCTGCTGCGGATGTATCTTCGATGGGCTGAAGATGAGGGCTTCAGTACCGAACTGG
>WTHR01000132.1 GCA_011523045.1 Gammaproteobacteria bacterium
GAGTGTCGAAGCGATCTCTGCAGAACTCGACCGGGAGTCGTTTTCCCTGGTGGGAGAGGCATTGGTTGAAGTGGGACCGTTCGATCTTGATGTCTATCAGGTGCGACACTTCACTCGCAATGCGAACGAGACTCTGGTTGAACTGACTTATCTTCGCGACGTCCCGAGGTATCTTTCCCTTAAGGGCTGGGATAAGGGTTTTGAACACATTGCGTCTGTCCCAGATTTAAAAGTCGCCATGGAATGGGTGCGATCCAAGACTCCAGATCTTAAGGAAGGGGACCGTTTTGCCATGCTGGTGGCAGGATCGGTGACGAGCTTATATTTGAATAATCTTCTGGTAGGGAAGAGTGACTCTCCGAACGTCGCCACGATAATCCATTCCCCCTGGCTCGGGGACAAGGCGCTGGATCTAAAGATTAGGGCGCAACTTTTGGGCGAGGACTAAGGAATAGTTAGCAAATCCAACAAGAATTAAGAAAATTCGGAAAAACGAAAAAGAATATCGACTGCTGCGCGGGGGGTCACTCGCCGTCTGAAAGCGTATTAGCTTCCTCTGTCGCATCCTCGGTGGTGTCGACGCTGCGATGTTTTTCAGATTGTTCCTGAACGTAGGAAGTATGAATCGACTGGCTGTACCAATCCCCATAGAGAGCCGCTTCGAACCGCAGTTGGTCTTCGATAGGGTCCTTATTGGAGCGCTTCTTTGGTTTGTGTGCCGTCATAACTCTTTGAATCAGTCTGTCGCCTGAGTTGAATCAGCGGGGAGAGACCGGGGATGGAGGGCAATGACAATACCTGTCGTTCGGCGCAAACGGTGATCTCCCGATACCTCGCGACATTCACTCGCCGGAGGCCATCCCGCCGCGACGGGCTCATAGACAAAGTCAGGTCGAAAAGATGGACTTGACGAGGTCACCGAGAGTCGCAGCACATTACGGGAAAGTTTTTTCACGATTCCATTATCTTTCAATTAGGTGAAATCCTCGTGTTCAGAGACCTGTTTTGAGGAGTTCTGCTCGTAGCGACGCCAATGCAAAAACTGAATCATCTCATCAACTCCAAGTGGACTGCGGTAAGGCCCATAGACCGATCCCGACATTTTGAACTAAAAGCATTTCAGGGTCAGACAAGACAAAGCGAAAAAGTCATCTGCCTGATGAGATGTGTCGTTACGCGTTCTTTGGTCCACGTTTGCTTGGACGAGCTATTGAACGAGGACAAGTGGCGCAAAGGATGGTTTCGGGGCGAGCCGCCGGCGAAATCATCAGAATCTCAGAATCCAAAATAATCAGTTATCGACTATCCGTAGTAGTACTCCACCTCAGACCAGGTATTCGTCGGGAAGGTCCAAATAAAAACAAGCGGCCCAGATCCCGTGTTTGTGATCCCATGCCGATGACATCGAGGAATATAGATGACCGATCCCGGGCCGACCGCCTGCTCGCCGCCATTTAGATGCATCAGACCTTCTCCCTCCAGAATAAAGTAACTTTCCTGAGGGTCATGGTAATGCGGCAAAAGTGATGCACCGGGCGCCAGCCGCAGAATTCCAAAGCTGAATCCATCCGTTTCTGCATTTGAGGCATCGATCAGGAGCTTGTATGTCAGGCCAGGATTTTGATCAGATGTATCCCACGGGACGTCGTCCAACTGAGAGATAAAAGCGTTTTGGTTCATTGTGTCTGCAGCGGCTTCTGTGAGGATGGGTGGCAGGATCAGGGTTTTGCAGAGATTAACCAGCAAGCGCTTTTCATATAGACGCCCGCATCCTGTTGGAAATCCTTGAGTCCCTCCAGCATGTGCTGTAGGACGCGTTCTTCCAAAGCATCGTCCGCTTCGTGGAGCAGTGTCCGGATTGAGTTCATCGCCATGAAAAGCTCTGCAGCCTCACTCACAGTACTGCCGACTAAGAGAGTCGGGTGGTGTGAGGCGAGATTAATATCGGTAAAGCCTGCGGTGTTGAGGATCTCCCGAACTCGAGCTTCTTTTGCCAGGGTAAAAGCGCCCGGCGCATCGTAGTCTGGAGCGTCGTGGGTCTCAGAAAATGCTTCAACACACTGCATCGGGAACTGATACCACTCATTTGCTTCCGGCGCGCGCCAGACTGCCAATAACAGCCGACCGTCTGGCTGAAGCGCTTTGCGCAAGTGGGAAAAGGCTTTGATGAGGTCGCCAAAAAACATGACACCGCAACGCGAGATGCATAGATCCGGGGCTTTATCAAATGCAAAGCGTGCGGCGTCGCCCTCAATAAATGAAACGTTTTTGATGCCGGCCTCTTCGGCGGCACGGGCCGCGCTGTGAATGAGTTTCCTGGAGATGTCGATGCCGATAACATGTCCGCCGTCATTCAACGCTGAAGCGATCTGTAATGCGGTCGCTCCAGTGCCGCATCCTATTTCAGCGACCTGCTCTGAGCCCGAAAGATCGGCCGCTTCCAACAATAAGTCAGTTAGCGGTTGAAGCAATGTATCCAGTGCGGATTTATGGCGGACCCAGTAGTCCGCTGTCTGGGCATTCCAGAGTTCGCGTTGCTTGGCGTTGACTGAGGCCGCAGGATCCATTAGCTCACATTCATGCGCCACGGTGCGATGGCATAGGATTGTGGTGTCCAGTGCTTATTTGGACTCTGCGCAGAGATACAGAGTGAGCCGCCTGCCGGTCAATCACTTGATTCGCCAGTGAGGACGATGCGCGAAAGTCGATTATGCGAATAACCAGAAATACGCGATGACGACAACGATGATAGTCAGCGCCAGGTGTAATAAACCTTTTTTCTTCATGTCTTGCTCGATGGTAGGTCAGTGATACAAATCGATAGTGTTGCCACGATCAAGGCGGCTCACGTGGCTGCTGTCAGGCGGTGACTTCTCCAATCAGCATCTCAGGCTGGACATTGGTGAAGTTGGGAATATCCTCAATCGCGGGACCCATCTTTGGCATCGCAGCATCCATGGCAGCCTGATCAGCAAAGAGAATTGTCGCAATAGCGTGATAAGCCGGGGGTGTGTTGGGGCCGCCCGCATTACCTTTGGTTACGACGCGGCTTTGAATATGCTCACCCGCACAGTCATCAACAATTTCGAAGTGCTTATTGGCGTAATAATCATGGTCAAAATGCGTGTTTTCCCCGACAGGATAAAGAACTTGAAGTGAGACTGGCATGGATTCTCCTTAAAGCGAAATCGCGTGATTGGTTCAACCTCATCAAGTGTATCAGGTCTATTCTGGATGACAGGCAAATCCAGAAAAGAGCATGGCACCAGTAATCAGTTTGAATTAGTCTATTGGGGTTACTGGGAAACACTTTTGAAATATTGGCGTTCGTCGATGACAAGCTCAATCCAAGAGATACTTTCGGCCCTCAAGAGTTGTACGCAGAAGGGGTATGAAGAGGCCCGGTCCATGCCGCCGGCTTTTTATACCGCGCCAGAATTTTGTGAATTTGAGAAGGGTACGCTTTTTCGCGAGCAATGGATTTGCCTTGGGCGTGTAGACCAGATTCCAGAGCGTGGTGATTACTTTACGGTTGATCTCGTCGGTGAGCCGCTGATTGTCGTTCGGGGGCGGGATGAGCAGATCAGGATTCTTGCAAATGTCTGTCGACATCGAGGATCCCTGATCGCCGAAGGCGCGGGAAAGGCAAGAAATTTTGTTTGTCCCTACCACGCCTGGTCCTACGATATCGACGGCCATCTGATAAGAGCGCCGCTTATTCCCGAGCGGCCTGACTTTGATTTAAAGAGCTGTCGACTTCCGCGCTTTGCCTGCGAGGTCTGGGGCGGCTTCATTTACGTCAACCTCAGTAATGAGGCGCCGCCTCTTGCGCCTCAACTCGAAGGCTTAAGTGATTTGCTTACCCACTACCACATGGATGAAATGGTCGAGTTGCACGGGGAGGAGAGTGTTTGGGAGACGAACTGGAAGTGTCTCGTTGAAAATTTCATGGAGGGTTACCATCTTTCGAGCGTCCATCAGAAGACGCTGCACACTATCACGCCCACTCGGCTTTGCCGTCACTTCCCGCCGGGCGAAGGCTACTTTGGATATTTCTCAAACTTCCCGGAGGATCTCCCACAACGGGGTGCTTATCATCCCGACCTCACAGCAGAAGAAAGGCAACGATCCGTGATGTTTGCTGTGCCGCCGGGGCATGTTGGGAGCGTCACTGGCCACATCGTGACTTACCTATACCTGCAGCCTGCTACCGCAGACACGGTCAAGGTCAAAAGAGGGATTGCTTTTTTAGACCAAGAGATTGCGCAAGAGGAGCGTCGGGCTGCCGCGGATCTTTTCGAACGGACAATGACTGAGGACATGCACCAGCTGGCCTCGCTGCAAAAGGGCCTCAAGGCAAAAAGTGCGCAAACCGCGCCGCTTGCGCCGGCGGATTACGAGGGAAATGTCTGGGATTTCTATCAATATCTGGCTACAAGACTGGCTATGCGCGCCTAGGCATGATGCATCCGATCGGGAGGTCGAAGTCACGTATTGAGGTCCTTGAGTTAAGACATCTGAATCTCTGAATTGATAAACAGGAATTCCTCGCGTTTTTTTCGCCGAACCTCGATCGACATGCTATATTTTTTATGCAGAAGCTTTAAAAAACCCCACGTAAATTTGGGTCAATATCGAAAACTGTTCATTACAAGAACGACCATGTTTCTAAACCTGAGCGTTTATCAGGGTTTTGAAAAAGCTCAAAAATAAAATACACCATAACCATCCCATGGGATATCGGAGGAGAAGATGACAAAAGGTACGATTTATGATCTGCGCGATCAACTGGCGGTCGGTCAAATATCGCGGCGGCAATTTCTGAAGCGAGCAGGGGCGCTGGGGATCAGTGCGGCGGCGACTTCAACCCTCTTGGCTTCGGCTGCGTCCTCGGCGGCAACCCGAAAGACCGGGGGTACGCTTCGCGTCTGTATCGCAAGTGGCGGTCAAACAGACAGCCTGGATCCAACCAAATTCCTGTCCACTGGTGACTACGCCCGCGGGCACTCAATCTACAACCCGTTGGTGGCGCTTAATCCCAGCATGCAACCCATACCGGCGCTTGCGGAATCCTGGGAATCGAACTCAACCGCAGATGAATGGGTCTTCTCGCTGCGTAAGGGTGTGACCTTCAGCAACGGAAAAGACTTCACCTCAGCTGATGTCCTTTATTCCTTGCAACGTCATTTAAGGCCCGAGTCGGAGTCCCCAGGCAAACCGTTGCTTGAACAAGTTACTGAAATGAAAGCAGACGGCGCGCATGTGGTTCGAATGAAAACCGCATCTCCAAACGCGGACCTGCCGATTCTCTTCACCCAACCGCAGTTCATGATCTCACAGGAGGGCGAGGAAGAATTCGTCAATCCCTCAGGGACTGGCGGGTTCATCATGAAAGAGTACGAGGTGGGGATCTACGCGCGTGTTGAGCGAAATCCCAACTATTGGGGTGATTGTTACCTTGACGCCCTGGAGTGGATCACCAATGTCGACGGCACCGCACGCATGAATGCGATGATGGCCGGTGAGTACGACATTGCCACCGAAGTGGATCGAAACCTGATTGATCTGGTAGAGCGCGCACCGGGAGTTGAAATCGTTGCGTCTGCTTCCGGAAGGCACACCAATCTGTCGATGATGTGTGACCGTGAGCCAACCAGTAATCATGATCTCAGGCAGGCGTTGAAATATTGCATTCCACGTGAACAGATCATCCAGAATGCCTTTAAGGGATACGGCATGGTGGGTAATGACCACCAGGTGTCCCCTACGGATCCGTTTTATTGCGATGAGATTGCCCAACGGACTTTTGATCCGGACAAAGCGCGGCACCACTTTAAGAAGTCTGGCGTGGATGGTGCCAGTATTACTTTGTATACCTCTGATATGGCCGTCTCAGGCTCAGAAGCGATTGCACTGATTTATGCTGAGGGCGCGAAAGCGGCTGGGATCGACTTGCAGGTTCAGGTTGCGCCTCCTGGATCTTATTGGAGCAAAGTCTGGATGCAGGTGCCGGTGTGCGTGTCTGGATGGGATGCGCGGCCGACCGCCGATCTGATGTTGACCATTGCAAATAAATCCGACGGCTCATGGAACGAGACGGCCTGGGGAAGTGAGCGTTTTGATCAGTTGCTGGTGGCGGCACGCGGTGAGACTGACGCGACCAAGCGAAAGGGCATGTACTGCGAGATGCAGCAGATGCTCCATGATGACGGCGGCGTTGGAATGCTTGGGTTTTATGACATGATCGACTCAAGACGTGACAATGTTGTGGGTTTTGATCCACATCCGGCTGGATACAACCGCGACGCGTTTTTCGCCACAGATATCTCCTTCGCTTAAGGCGGGCAATTCCGTTAATAGAAGCAACGAAAAAGGGGCGGCGGATAGCCGCCCCGTTTTTCTTGCGTGTCTGATGAGATGTCATGGTTAGACTTCTGATTCGCCGGATCCTGCTCGGTATCGTCGTGACCTGGGTGGTCTCGATGATGATTTTTGCTGCGACAGAGTTGCTGCCCGGTGACGTCTGCCATGCGGTGCTGGGGCAGGGGGCAACCGAGAAATCACTAGAGAGCTGTCGCGAACGCCTTCAGTTAAATCAGCCCATGCACACGCGGTATCTTCAATGGCTGGGGAGACTGGCGACGGGGGAACTTGGAACTTCTCTGGCCAACGATCTTCAAATCTCTGACCAGATTGGGGCTCGCGCATGGAACACCGTAAGACTAGCGGCACTGACCGCGCTGATTGCTGTGCCACTGGCAGTTCTGCTGGGTTTGATTGCGGCCATTCGGGCCGACAGTTCGGTTGATCGGGGCATCTCCATTGGAACGTTGTGTTTTATCTCTGTCCCCGAATTTTTTACCGGAGTGCTCTTGGTTTATATCCTGGCGGTACAACTTCGGTGGATGCCGGCGGTAGCGAATTATCGCGACCTTACGAGGGGGGACTTTCTCGAAGTGATTGAAGCGCTGGCACTGCCTATTGCGACACTGACGTTTGCCGTTCTCGCACATATGACACGGATGACCAGAACCGCCGTGCTTAACGTCATGTCGTCGCCCTATATCGAGCAGGCGGTTCTAAAAGGTGCGTCAAGAACTCGGGTAATCATTCGACACGCATTGCCCAATGCTGTTGCCCCGATTGTCAATGTGATTGCGCTGAATCTTGCCTATCTTGTCAGTGGTGTGGTGGTGGTTGAGGCAATTTTCAGAATTCCTGGCCTGGGCACCCTGATGGTTGAGTCTGTCATTTACCGAGATATCCCCACGGTGCAGGCGATCGGTATGTTGTTTTGTGTGACTTATGTTGGGTTTAATCTGATCGCAGATGTCATGGCCATCATTGCCAATCCCCGATTAAGGCATCCGCGATGAGTGCAGCTTCGCGAGCACCGTCTGAGACGGATCTGAAGACGCGATTTACGCCTTCACTCATTATTGGGGTGGTGATCGTCGGTTTCTGGCTGTTGGTGGCACTCTTTGGCCCCGCACTTGCTCCTCATCTGGAGTCGGATATTGTGACGGACATGAGTTACGCGCCCGCAGGGGAAGTCGGTCTGCTGGGAAGCGACTATCTTGGTCGGGATGTGTTCTCCCGCCTGTTGTACGGCGCCCGGATGACGATGGGTCTCGCGCTGCTGGTGACGCTGCTGTCATTTTCTCTGGGCGTGATCCTGGGATTTATTGCCGCAATCAGCGGTCGCTGGATTGACGGGTTAATGAGTCGGATCAATGACGCATTGATGGCCTTCCCCTCGATCATCCTGGCGCTAATCGTGATGTCGGCACTCGGCACCTCCTTGATGATCATGATCGTCACCGTCGCAATAATCGACTCGACCCGGGTATTCCGACTGTCGCGCGCCTTGGCGATGGATATCTCGGTGATGGATTTTGTCGATGTGGCCCGCTCCCGTGGAGAGAGCTTGTGGTGGATCACGGTCCGCGAGATTCTGCCCAATACACTCGCACCCCTCGCGGCAGAATTTGGGATCAGGTTTACTTTCGCGATCCTCTTTATCAGTGCGCTGAGCTTTCTCGGGCTCGGGGTACAGCCCCCCGCCGCTGATTGGGGTGTAATGGTGAAGGAAAATCTTCAGGGGTTGCTGTTTGGTTCTGCCGCTGCACTGATGCCTGCCGCCGCCGTTGCTTCATTGACTGTTGGAGTGAACCTGATCGTCGATTGGTTCCTGAGGCGCATGGGCGGTGACGTCTCTCAGGAACTGATGAACTAGCCCGAGCGCAGTATGAGCGCAGTTATCGACATTCAAGATCTTTGGGTGGAGGCCCGTTCGTCAGGCGGCAGCTTTCAACCTATTGTTGAAGGAGTCAGTGTCAGCGTGTACCCGGGTGAGGTGGTGGCGCTCATTGGCGAATCCGGGTCCGGAAAGACCACAACCGCATTGTCGGCCATGGCGTACAGCAAGCCTGGGTGCCGTATTGTAGGCGGCAGCATCACCCTGAATGGTCGTGATCTTCTAAAGCTGGATCAAGAGGAGCGCCGTCAGTTGCGCGGGCGAGAGGCGGCCTATGTGGCTCAAAGTGCAGCAGCTGCTTTCAATCCAGCGATCCGTATCGGCGATCAGGTTATTGAAAGTACAGCGATTCACCAGCTTATGCCTCGCGATGATGCGCTGCGTGAGGCAGTAAAACTCTATCAGCGTTTGGATCTTCCCGACCCCGAGCGGCTCAGCAGCCGATATCCCCATCAGGTAAGTGGGGGCCAGCTACAGAGGCTGATGGCGGCGATGGCAATGTCATCGAGTCCTGCACTGCTCATTCTTGATGAACCCACGACAGCGCTCGATGTGACGACTCAGATCTCGGTCCTTAGCGCTTTTAAAGATCTGATCCGGGGTCAGAACACCGCTGCTATTTATGTTACCCACGATCTCGCGGTAGTGGCACAGATTGCGGACCGCATCGTCGTGATGCAAAACGGCAAAGTCATGGAAGCGGGTGCTACTGAACAAATCATCTCCCGTCCAGAGAATACCTATACCCAGACGTTGATGGCGGCTGTCAGGCCGCCGCCAAAATCGATATCCGTTGAGGGTGAAGGCTCAGATCAGACTGACGATGAGACGATTGTCAGCGTGGACTCGATTACGGCGGGTTACGGTCGAACCGAAACGAAAATTGTGCTGCAGGATGTTAGCGTGGCGGTGCCCAAGGGAAAGGTCGTTGGCGTGATTGGGGAGTCAGGCTGTGGCAAGAGCACCCTGGCGAGGGTTATTGCCGGTTTGCTTCCCCAACGCTCAGGTGAGATTTACCACCATGGCCAGGAGCTTCCCAATGTAGCAAGACGCAGAACCCGCAGCGTCCTTAAGAATATTCAGATTGTCTTTCAGATGCCTGACGTTGCGATCAACCCGCGTCAACGCGTTCGGGAGATCCTCGGTCGGCCGTTGGATCTTTTTATTGGCCTGTCTGCAAGTGCTCGGGAATCGCGCATTGATGAGTTGCTCGAGCTGGTTGAACTGCCCACGTCCTACAAAACCCGATTGCCAGGAGAGCTGTCGGGCGGCGAGAAACAGCGGATCAACCTCGCCCGTGCGCTCGCGGCTGAGCCCGAAGTCATTTTGTGTGATGAGGTCACCTCGGCCCTGGATACGGTCGTTGGCAAGGCCATCATCGACCTTCTAAAAAAGCTTCAGGCAAATCTGGGGGTCGCTTATCTCTTCATCAGTCATGACCTGTCCACAGTCGCTTCCTTTGCTGACCATGTCGTCGTTTTGTATGCCGGCCGCGTTGTCGAGCAGGGACCGCTTGCTTCAGTTCTGGCACCCCCGTTTCATCCCTACACGCGTTTGCTGCTGAATTCTGTACCCGAACTGCGCACTGACTGGCTTGATGGCGTGGTTGCCTCGAAAGCGCACCTGGATCATCTCGGTCAGGCAGTGAATAGCGGCAAAGTCGGGTGCCCGTTCTTTAGCCGGTGCGCCGTGGCGGTTAATGATGTTTGCAACCGGCAAGATGCGCCGCTTCGGCAAGTATCCAAAGGACATACTGTGGCCTGTCATCTTGAGTTGGATGCCTTGCGAGAATAGCGCCAACCACCAAGCGCGGTTTCTCAAAGAAATACTCTGCGCACACGGAAAGTGGTATCGTCCGGCCTTTACCGCAACTTGATCAGAAAATGACAACTGAAAAACCAGAAGGTTTTTCCGGTTACCACCGCAAGCTGGACTGGACTGAAGATCCGGAGTTAACGCATATCACCCGGGGCACACCCTGTGGCGAATACTTGCGGCGCTACTGGCATCCGATAGCGATGACCGAGGAGGTCACCGACCTGCCGTTGTTGGTTAAAGTCTTGGGGGAGGAGCTGGTCCTCTTTAGAGACAGAAGCGGGGACTTTGGGCTGCTGCATAAGCACTGCTCTCATCGGGGCGCCTCTCTTGAATTTGGCATTGTTGCGGATCACGGGATCATCTGTTGTTACCACGGATGGCATTACGCGGTGGATGGCACCCTGATTCGCGCAGGCTCAGAGCGCGAAGACGGACCAATATGCAAAAAGGTGGTTCATGGCGCCTATCCGGTAATTGAGAGAGACGGGCTGGTGTTCGCTTATCTTGGCCCCCCAGAATTCAGACCGCCTTTTCCAATATTTGATACGCAGGCCGACACGGGAGTGGAAAAAGTGCCTTTTTCTCTCTCAACGCCATGCAACTGGCTGCAGATCTATGAGAACACCCAGGACCCCGTGCACGTGGTTCATCTGCACTCCAATGTCAGCGGAATCCAATTTGGAGTCGCTTCTGGAGTAGATCAGATCATTGAGTATCAGGACAGTCCTTTGGGAATGATCAATATTCAAACACGGCAGGTCGGCGAATTTGTCTGGAACCGAACGGTGGAGTCGATCCTGCCCAATGCCAATCAGACTGGCGCAATCTGGGAAGAAGCGCAAAACGAGAAGTTTTTCCAGCGAAGTTCACTGTTGCGCTGGGTCGTGCCGTTGGACAATACCTCAACACGCACCATTGGCTGGCGCTACTTAAGCCCTGAATTGGATCCCGAGAATCAGGGCGATCGTTCGCAGATTGGCAAGGAAGGAATCGACTTTATCGGCCAGACCGCGACCGAGCGATCTCACGAGGAAGCGCAGAGACATCCGGGAGACTATGAGGCGCAGGTATCCCAAGGCCCGATTGCCATCCATGATCGTGAAAATCTCGCGAGTTCCGATGCCGGCGTTGCTCGTCTGCGGCGTCTTTTGCGAAAACGTGTGACAGAGTTGCGTTCGGGCGAGGAGCCGGCGCCTCAGGCAAGAGAGGAAGGCGAGATCGTCCCGACCTACACCCAAGACACGGTGTTCAGGACGCAACTCAACGACCAGCAAAGAAAGGGGTTTGGGCAAGCGGTCGCCAACACGGTAGTTAACAGCGGGGATAAGGACCCTCAAGAGCGGGAGTTGATGGTAAAGCAGACCTGTGAGACATTTGAGGGGGAGTAGAAGAGATTCCACCACAGTAATAAGGAAGTTTAAGGAAGTTTTTTAGTTTTAACCCGAGAGGAAATAACGGAGGAAGTAACCCGATGAATCAGTTTAAGAAATTAATTGCGCGAAGTATTTTTGTTCTCGCCGCGCCGTTGCTGGCCACCAGCGCGCAGGCGGAGGACTCCGTGCTCCATACAATTCTCAAAGAGGGTGTATTGAAGGTGGGTACCACCGGTGACTGGAACCCCATGACGATGCGCGATGCCGCGACCAACAAGTACACCGGTTTTGACATCGATGTCAGCACCAAACTGGCCGAAGATCTTGGCGTTGAGATTGAGTATGTCCCGACGGACTGGAAAACCCTGGTGGCCGGCGTTACCGCCGACAAGTACCACATGACCGGTTCGGCTTCGGTAAATCCCAAGCGTGCCAAGGTCGCAGGATATTCAATTTCTTATGTGGAAGTCGGTCAATTGCCGATGATCCACAAAAAGAATGCAGACCGTTTCAAATCCTGGGATGACATCAACCAGGCGGGAGTGAAGGTTGCGGCCAACCTTGGCACCACACAGGAGCAGTACATCAAGACCTTCTTCCCCAACGCAACTCACGTCGTCGTTGAATCACCGGCCCGTGATTGGCAGGACGTTTTGGCGGGGCGCTCTGATGCCAGCATTACTTCAAACATTGAAGCACACAAACTGGTCGAGAAGTATCCGGATCAGATGATGATTGTGCCGGTGGATCAGGCAAAGGCCCGTACACCGCTTGCTGTCTTGCTGCCGCAGGGTGATCAGGTTTGGATCAACTACGTGAATCACTGGATTTCACTGCAGCAGGCTCGCGGCTTTTTTGACGGTCTCAAAAAGAAGTGGGGCCTGTAATCAGTTGTAGTCCTCAAGACTGACGGAAAAGGCCCGTTTTCACGGGCCTTTTTTGTTTCTACAATATCGGCTTGATCCCTACATGAATAGGTCTAGAACTTGAATCTTCAAACGGCAACCAGCCAGGAGGTCGAAGATTACCTAAAGACCTGCACCGCCATTATCTTACCCACCGGTTCGCTGGAGCAGCACGGCCCAGTTGGACTGATCGGGACAGATGCCATCTGCGTTGAAACCATTGCACTGCGGGCAGCAGAGCAAGAATCTGTTCTGGTTGCGCCGGTGCTGAACTATGCCCCAGCGCAGTTTAATCTTGGGTTTGCCGGAACGATTTCGCTTTCTGCGCAGACTTTTTCAAGGATATTCACTGAAATTTCAAACTCACTCATGCGCAGTGGGTTTGACCGGATCTACGTATTAAATGGCCATGGCGCCAATCTTGCGCCATTGAGAAGCGCAGTCCATGATCTTTACCTCAGGCACGACGATGCCGCCCCGAGGATCAAGATCCGTAACTGGTGGGATTTCCCTAAGGTAAATGCCTTGCGTCAACAACTCTATGGCGAGTGGGAAGGCCTGCACGGTACCCCGTCCGAAGTCGCGATCACCCAATATGCTGTGCGCACGGTTAAGCGCGAGAACGCGGATCCGCCGCGCGCATTGTCGAAAGATGAAATTCGCGAAACGGCCGGCGATTACCACGGGCCCGCGAGTGAGCATAGGGAGAATTTTCCAGACGGCAGGGTGGGGTCTTTTTCAGAACTCGCTGAACACGAGCACGGCAGGCAGTTTGTCACAGCCGCCGCCAACGCACTGATTGAGGAGTTCAGGGCGTTTGTGAAGGAATAGCCGCTTGATCGTGTTTATTGCTTAGCGTTGCCGATCAACGCTCTTCGGTGTGCATCTTCCGCTCCAGCCATCGCACACCGGCCGACACGATCAGAATCAATACCAGGTATTCCAGAATCAGGAAGGTGTAGATCTCCAGCGGGCGGTATTCGGTTACGACAAGCTCGTTTGCCCTGCGGGTGAGTTCCTGCATGCCGATCACTGATGCCAGTGATGACATTTTCAGCATATAGACGAACTGGTTGCCCAAAGGAGGCAGGATCACCTTAATCGCCTGAGGAAGAATAATGAGGCGCATTTTCTGGCTGTATTTCAGGCCCAGTGCGTCTGCCGCCTCAATCTGACCTCTTTGAATCGATTGGATTCCCGCCCGGAAAATCTCGGCCTGAAAGGCGGAGTCGGATATCCCAAGTGCCAGCACGCTCGCCAGGAAAATACTGATACTCATGCCAGCCACCTGGGGAAGGCCGTAATACACCCAGAGTATCAGGACCAGCAGAGGGACCGCTCGAACCAATTCCACGTAGGCGACGTTGATTGCCTGTGCCGTTCGGTTGGTTGCAATACCCGGCAGTGCGATGAGAAAACCCAGCACCATCGCGAGCGCGATGGAAACAATGGACAGCACGATCGTATCCTTCAACCCGCCAAGCAGGAATTGAATATTGGTCATGCCCTGCGCTGTGCTGGGCGAGATAACGTACCAGCCCCACGTGCCACTGTCGCCGGACCCAGCGCAACCGCCAACAGACACCACAGCAGCAAACAGAAATAAAAATCTAAAGCGCTTCTTCATTCAGGTCACGTGTTGCATCGAAGTGGGACGAGCATCAAAATGCCCGCAGTTGCGAGATGGGCGATTATATCCAGATAAACCGAAGCTCAGTGGCAGAACGTCTCTCATTCGGTGAAGTTAAGACGAATCAATAACCTTGCCGAGTTAATGCTTAATTCATCACATACCTAGGCCATCGCACCAATGGACGCACTTGCCGATTTCATCGACCTCGAACGTTATCCGATTGACAACTTGGAGTCCTGCGCTGGCCGAACTCTGATTGAGAGTTGTCAGGCCATGATGCGAGAGCGGGCCATCTGCGCTCTGAAAGGCTTTCTGAAGCCTGTCTTTTTGCAAGAGATATCAGCTGAAGTGACGCAACTTGAGAGCGAGATGCGTCGTGTAGATTTTCCTGCGACTCCCTATGGCTGGCTCAAGAACACAGGATTCTCGAAAACCCACCCCAGAAGCCGTGTTTTCGATCGGCGTTGTGGTGTCTTGACCAGGGACCAATTGGACTCCAAGGGGCTTTGCGTGCGCCTTTTCCAGTTCCCGGAGTTGACCGAATTTGTTCGACAACTTCTTGGTTATGAACAGCTGTTCAATTCGGCCTGTCCCAATATATCGGTAAGGCTCAACATCATGGAATCCGGTGATGAGTTTGGGTGGCATTACGACACCAACGACGGAGCGGTGTCATTGGTTCTTCAATCTGCGGAAGAGGGTGGCGATTTTGAATATGCCCCGTTGATCCGTAACGAGGCAGATGAAAATTATGATCAGGTAGGTGCGATTTTTTCAGGAGAGGAAACTCCTGATGTAGCCGATGCACCTGCTGGGACGTTCATCCTTTTCATGGGCAGGCGGTCGTTGCATCGCGTGGCACCGATCGGCAAGAGTCGACGATCCCGTCAAACCTTGTTGTTCAGCTATGACCGTCAGCCGGGGATGGTCTTTCCGGAGAAGATCCGCAAAAGAATGTTGGAGCCTTCCCGCGAGCCTTTTCTGGGTCAGTAGGTGAGCGATTTATCCTGCGACCAGATTCAGTTGAGTTTTGTCGCGATCCAGGCGGCTATGGCGGCCCGATTTTGATCAATAATTTGGCGAACCACGTCGGTTTCGTAGAGGGCGCGTCGCCAGTCAATAATCTTCTTTGAGATTCGAGGTGTGAGGCCCATGCTGGTTGCGATGTCCTCCATCATGAACAGGGTGGTGGCATAGGCACAGTCGGCGAGCGAGAGCGTTTCTCCCCCTAGATACGGCCTGGGGTTCACAAGAACATCCAGACGATCGAGGTGTGCATTCATCATCTCAATCGACGCCTTGGCGCCCTCGATGTGCTCAGAATTGCCTACCAGCGGAAAAAGCGTGCGAAGAGCAGGCTCAAGGCGGGTATCGTGGAATCGGGTAATTGATTTCAGAATGGCCCGATCAAGGGGGTCAGCCGGGCGCATTTTGGGCTCGGCAAAGAGATCTTCAAGCAGTTCTACGATGGCGTCAGAGTCGTGAAGAATTCTGCCGTTGATGTTTATGGCCGGCACGGAGCCTGCGGGCACAAGGCGGCGATAGTCCTCGCTTTTGTAGCTCCCGCCAGCCGGCCGCTCCTCGGTATATTCAATGGACTTTAGTTCAAGCACAAGCCTCACTCGAGCACAGTAAGTGCTCTCGGGCACGGCATATAATGTGATGGGCTCAGACACTGATGAAGGCGCTCCCGATGAAGCGGGTTCAAGATAACTCGATTTGGGAAGTGGCCGGATCAGATCAGCATAAACGAAACAGGGACTGAATACTATGACAGCGTGGATCAGGATGATTGAGGATCAGGATGCAGATCCTGAGTTGTTGGAGGTACTGAAGCTCGCCCGCACGCCGCACGGGACCGTGGACAACGTAATGCGTGTTCATTCCTTGCGGCCCAACACCATGAAAGGGCATGTGATCCTTTATCGTGCTGCCCTGCATGATGATGCCAACACACTTCCCATGTGGCTTCAGGAAGTAATAGGCTCCTACGTCTCTTTGCTGAACGACTGTGATTATTCCTATGCAAACCATTGGGCAAATGCCAAACATCTTATGGGTGATGATGCGAAGGCTGATGCCGCAGAGAGCGCTCTTAAGAATAGAAAGCCAGAGGATGCTTTCGATGGCAAGACGCTGGCGCTATTGCGCTATGCACAGAAGCTGACGCTGACGCCGGGAGAAATGGCGCGAGAGGATGTGACCGCGCTGACCGAGGCAGGGGTTGATGACGGAGAAATACTCGAGGCCAATCAGATTATCGGCTACTTTAACTACGTCAACCGATGTCTTAACGGCTTGGGCGTGACTACTGAAGGAGATATCGTGGGGTATTACAGTTCCAGTGATTCAGCCTGACACGTTGGGAGCACGTTTTGACTAATTCCGATAACCCGCACGGCCAGGGTCTGGCCAATATGCTGGAGGGCGCGGTCACTATCCCGCCCGGTGCAAGCGTGCTGGTCGCTTATGAAGATGCATCGCTGGGCTGGTATGACGCGGAACTTAAAGACCGAGTGATCGAGTATTGCCGGGAAAGACTGACTGCCAAGGTCGACTCCGTGGAGGTGGGGCTTCCCGCCAATACGCCGTCTGTCCCGTTGGAAGAAAAGCTTCAGGAGAAAAGATTCGACTGGATCATCTTTCTTGCCCGTCTGGGAGACCAGGGTCGTTTTGATGAGGATCACGATGGGCCTCGCAAACTGATGGTCTACACGCGCCGATTCTCGCAGTTGGCGAGCACTTTTGGCACGGTGCCTCAAAATGCCATGATCACATTGAAAAAGGTGGTCGATGATCTAATCAATAACGCAACAACCATCACGATAACCTGCCCTCATGGCACAAAATTGATCGGCAAACCAAACCCGAAAGTTTCCAAGACAGGCGAAAGCAAAGACGTCACGGTTGTCAGGTTTCCCGCAGCGGTCAGCACACCCGTTTCTGCCAAAACCTTTTCCGGCCAGGTCGTATTGAGACAGGGGCTTACCTCGACCGGCTCAAAGGTTTATGACCCGCCGAACCTGCCGATTGCCTCGCAGGTCGTGGCGCATGTAACCAGGGGGCGGATTGAGCGCTTTGATGGACCTGAGGAAGACGCCCAAGCGGTACGCTCCCACTACGAAAAAGTAGCTGGTCTTTTCGGGATCGAGCCGATGATTGTTGACTCATGGCACCAGGGCCTGCATCCGGGAACGGATGCCAGCCCCAGGCCTGAAGAGGATCTGTGTCTTTGGGGTGAAACCCTGTTCACGAGCCCTCAATACCTTCACTTTCACACCTGTGGAGAGTATCCGCCCGGTGAGATCTGCTGGATGGTTGAGTGTCCGACGGTACAGTTGGATGGTCGGAGTCTTTATGAGAATGGGCACATACAGGTGGAGAAGTTTGAGGCCTTCAAACCCTGTCTGGATCAGCACCCTGAATTGCGAACGCTTTTTCCATCTAAAGCAGGGTCAGCGTCAGCAGTGCAGTGACGCGGCTTCCTGTCATTCAGGCGGGAGTCTTTGAGTAGATGTTCAGATATTTAAGGCAGATCACTCTCAGACAAGAAGCCAGATTCTTGTCGTTGGCAACGAGGCATTGATCTGCGATTTCCTGAATGACGCCGTTAACGCTCATTTTATGGTCGTGGGCGATCTCGTCGAGTACGTTCCAGAACGCACGTTCAAGTCGCAGAGTTGTGGACTGACCATGGATGCGCAGGCTGCGTTTTTCGGGAATGAATTCGTTAATCTGTTCGGTCGTACAGGCATTAAACATATGTGCCAGTGCGCTGTCTGATTCAATAAAGATGGACACAACAGATCTCCCGAAGGTTGTAAGCAATAAATACCACCTGCTTGCGCTGATTATAGCCATGATCAGGGGGTGCGCCAGTTTAAGAATCTGAGACAAACCTTCATCGTTAATGGAACTATTCAGAAAGACACTTGATCCCGTCATCGCGTTATCCGCGATTGCTGTACTGGATATTTTTCTTTTTCTGATCGTCGGCGCCTGGACAGTGGGCGGCGGTGAAACAATGATGACGGGCCTCATCGCCCAGTTCTTTTTGGGCGATACCATCGATCGCATTCCTTTCTGGCATGAGGTCTTCAAGCCGGACGCGGGCTATTGGAAGATTTACATCTCCCTTGGGATGTTATTTGGCGCGATTGTGGGTGCTGTTGCCAGCAAAGAATTTTTCTGGCGCTTTCCCAAGCGGCTTTCCGAGTGGGTCATGATCACGGTCGGCGGACTACTGATGGGTATCGGTATCCGCCTCGCATTCGTCTGCAACGTAAGCACCTTCTTTGGTTTGACACCGGAGCTTAATCTGGGGGGATACCTGGCGATCAGCGGAATTCTGGCTGGCGCCTGGTTTGGTTCGCTCATCTACAAACGTGTGCTGGAGGGCGGTTGATGTCTGCACTTGCTGAGTGTCTTGTTGCTTTTGTGTTCGGCTCGGTGGTGGGTCTACTGGTACAGCGCTCCCGGTTCTGCAACACCGCTGCGCTTCGCGATGCCATGCTTTTCAAGACATTCCGAAACACCAAAGCGCTGCTGGTGGCGATGATGATCCTGACGATAGGATTTACCGCGTTCATTTCCATCGGTGCAGGCAATCCGATGCGCTTTGACGTTGGGGTCAATCAGATTCTCGGGTTGTTTCTGTTTGGGACTGGTATGGTGCTGGCAGGAGCCTGCACGGTGTCGACATGGGTCAAGGCGGGGGAGGGAAATTTCGGTGCCATATGGGCGTTGATCTTCACTTTCGTGGGCATGTTCCTGTTCTCCCTGATTTGGTCCTATATTTATTGGCCCCCGGCGCCCTCGGCGATGACCGGAGAGTTATCGGTCGAGCGATTGCAGTTTGGCTTCTCCAACGCGGAGACTTTGCAGGAGAAGACCGGGATCCCGGCTATTTTCTTCGGCATGATTCAGGCCGCGGTGCTGTATGGGCTGTATCGGGCAATCAAACGTCGAGAAGCGACATCGGCTGCGACAAGCTGAGGTCGCCAGGTATTCGGCAGATGGCAAACAGTATGGAGCTCGGAACACAAGCGTTGCCGCTTTAATTTGTGCAGGTCAACGTCAGGTCAACGATAGAGGATTGACGATGGGGTTATTTGGAAAGAAAAAAGACTCAGCAGCAGGACAGGATAACGGCAGTGTATCGGTCGCGCTGAGCGATGGCTCATCCGTAGCCGTCACGGCAACTGTTGACTGTATCGGGGATTCGTGCCCCAGACCACAACTCATGACACGAAAAGCCGTCGGTTCAGCAGGGGCCGGCGATGTGGTTGCGGTGCTCATTGATAACCCGACCTCAATGGAGGCGATTCCGCCCATGTGTCCGGAGATTGGAGCAACGCATCTTGAGACGCTGCGCCAGGACCGGGGATGGCAGGTTCTGGTTCGCAAGGATTAGATCTTTATGTTCATGACTCAACCAGGAGCGCAGAGCATGCAGAGCATACAGAGCATAAAGACGAAACGCCTCGCGTGGCGCAGGGAGACCGTGGAATGACTGCCGAGCGTCAGTTTGCGGTGTTGGTACTGCTGATTGTTGTTGGCGGCGCCGCAGCCTTTTTCCATCTTGCGAGTGCTGCGCCGGCAAGCCTGCGGTTCAGCCAGAATGGCGCACCGTTTTACGCGCACAGCGTCCAGCACCCCGAATCCGGAAAGTGTCTTTCGACCCGGGAACTTGTCCAGCATTTTCTCAATTAGCCATGGATATTCTTCTGATCATTCACCTTTGCGCGTTCGTCGCTGCGTTCTATTTTTTTGCTCTGTCCATCATCGGACGAACATTCAAGTGAATAGAGCCGGAGTCATTTTCTGCGTTGTCTCTGTTGTGCTGTCGCTCGCACTGGTGATGGCCTTGATGCCCTCCGCCATGGTGCCTGCATCGGTGGCGGCGGACGCGGCAACGTGCAAGACGCTTGAGGATGATATAGAAGTGGAACTCTCAGGCGTGCTGGAAGGGGTCAGTATGTATGACCTGTTGAGTCATTATCTTGAGAATCCCCCCACTGTGCAGGCAGGTGCAGCTGCGAGGGTACGACAGTTCGGCGGTTGTTGAGTCTGCGAGGAATCTGATTGAACATGGACGTCAGAACAGGATCCCGTCGTTTCCGAGAGACCGTCCTTGTCGCGTTTATCGCGGCCTTAGTGTTCGCCAAGCCATGCATCGCCCCGGCAGATGAGCTGATTCCTGCAGTTTCGTCTTTGAATGCGCCTGCAGATATCGTGTTCGTAGATGCCGGCACTGTCACAAAGTGCCTTGAGACGGCCCACCCTGGCGCATTATGTCTGTCTCTCGATCGTGTGTTGAACAAAGAGGGCCGCCTCGCCAATATGAGGGATGTCCGCTGGTTGTTGGGAAGTTTTGGGCTCACAGGCGATGAGCGGGTTGTCATCTACGCAGATGATGAGAAAACCCGGGATGCCATGGCCGCGGTCTTGTATCTCGCTGGCCAGGATCGGGTCGGTCGATTAATTAATAGTGCTCAGGTTGATTTCACCGGACAAGGGGTAGCGGGTGCGCTCAGTCGCCGGGCCCTTTTCGTTGGGAAAGTTCGGCTGGAAAACCTGCAGCCAGCACCCTTTGGGCGAGTTTCATCGGCACAACTGGCCGATTTTGTAAGCGACCTCAATCGGGATCCGAGTGCGCTCTTTATGTGGCCGGTGGGGTATCTCTGATGCTGCTGATCACAGTCACACGGCCGGATAGCGAAAACATTCTTAAAAATATGCTTCAGGCTTGCTCTCGCAAAGCATGCGCGGTTTCCGTGTTCTTCACTGGCCAGGGGGTTCAATCGCTCGGAAATCATGAAGTGCTGACTGCTTTGACTGAAGCGGCTGAGGCGGTGGCTTGCGCCGATTCCTGGAAAGAGTTCTTTGAGAATGACTGTCCCGTCACTTCAGGCAGTCAGACTGACCACAGTCGCCTCATCGGTGAGGCGGTACAGGTAGTGAGTTTATAGTTTCTGATGGCGGCCACAAAAAAGATTCTGGTGATGGCGCGCGACGATGCTGAGGAAGCAATGCGGGTTGCGGCCGGGCTGACGATATTCGGGCATAAAGTGCGTTTTCTCTTTGCCGATGAGTTTGAAGTGACCCCTCGGTTTGAGGAGAACGCGGAACTGCTGGAGCTGGCAGATGTAGATGAGATCACGACTTTGGTGCCTTTCGCAGATTGCGAACAAGTCTCGGGTGAACAAGCCGCAATGTTTGTAGCAGAAGCCGACGCGACGCTGGTGCTGTAGGCCATGAGAATAGCGACAGGGACAGGCCCAGGAATAGGAATAGGGACAGTGGCAGGAACAGGAACAGACGAATGAAGAAGGTGGCTCTACTGGTCCGTGGTCAGCATCGCACGAGCAATTCGCTTAACAGCGTAGTCGAAGCCTTGAGGCGAAGCGAGGGCGTGACGGAGATTGATCTTGACAGTCTCGGCGATGATGCCGAGGCATGGGATGGGGCTCTGGCTCAGATTCTTGAGTCGGAGCAGTGTGTGTGTATCTAGTCTTCCAAAGGAGGAGGAAACTGAAATGAAGCAAAAAATGACTAAGATGATGGCCTGGGTAGGCGGTGCGGTCACCTGCGCCTTTGCAGTCTCAGCAATGGCGGCACAGCCTCTGGTAGATGTCGCTTGGATCAAGGAGCATTCCTGTGATCCGAATGTCCGGGTCTTGGATATCCGGAATAAGTGGGATGGTTCTCGAAAAGGGGACTATCAGAAAGGGCACATCCCTTGTGCGATCTATTCAGATTATTCGTCCGCTGGCTGGCGTGCCAAAGTAGACAACACCCCGGGTCAGATGTCGCCGGTTGCAAAACTTGAAGAACTTATCGGCGGTCTTGGGATCTCCAATGACAATCATGTGGTGATCTATAGCCGGGGGACCAACGCTTTGGATATGGGTAGCGCCACCCGGGTGTACTGGACGTTCAAAGCGCTTGGCCACGATGAAGTCTCTATTCTGAATGGCGGTTACTTTGGCTATATTGCCGATGAGAAAAACCCGGTCGAAAAGGGCACCCACAAAGCCATGCCGGCCAAATTTACCGCCGATCTGCAGGAAGATATGATCCCATCCAAGGACGATATCGCTGCTGCCTCGAGTTCAGGAGGGGTTACCGTTGACCTGCGGCCCGCCCATCAGTACCTCGGCATCAACAAGCATCCCAAGGCATCACGCTATGGCACCATTCCAGGTTCGGTCAATCTTCCCGAGAGTTGGCTAACTGTTAATGGCGGAAGCAAATGGAGAAGCGAGAGCGAACTGAAGCAACTCTTTGCGGCCGCGGGAGTGCCGGAAAGCGGGGAAGAATATTTCTTCTGTAATTCAGGCCACTGGGCGACCCTTGGCTGGTTCGCCAGTAGCGAGATCCTCGGCAATAAAGATGCGAAGATGTATGACGGCTCCATGATTGAGTGGACTAACGATAAATCATTGCCGATGGAGGCAGCGGTTAATCTGAATTAATTGTTCAAGTCATTCGTTATTGCAGGATGTATCGTAGCGGCCGGACTTTGTCCGGCCGCTGTTTTTTGTGCCGGACTGGGTACAACTCTCGATCGGGTGCGTTTCCCCGCGGAAGTTCTGATCGTTCGGGGGGACCTGCAAAGACTGATCTCGCCCGCGGCTCTGAGTTCGGCTGAAGTGGCGGGCCTGGAAGGTCGAATCAAGTCCGCATTGACAGGGCTTTCGTGGCTTGCGCTGGAGTATGGCGCGCTGACAAGGTCAGAGATAGATAGAAAACTCCTTGAGGATCTGGATCGATCGTGGGTAAAAAGAGATCTGGTTTCGGCACAGGCGCTGGTTGACGAGTTATCCAGGCGGTATCCCCTCAACTCCGCAATATTTTCAGCAGACCGCGCAGGGGCCGAGGATATTGAAAGAGTTCGGGAGTTGGATATACAGCTCTGTCAGGGGTGCCATATCGACAAAATTGGCACAGAAAAAATCCTGCCTGCCTATCCTCTAAAAGAAATGGCGGCAACTATGCCGTCAGACGAGTTCTTGGCGCGCCTGTTGAGTGGAGTCAGAGGCACGTCTGACACGGCGCTCGCCAACCCCCTCAGTTTGGGAGATATTCGCGGCTTGTTGCGTCTGTATCGGGAAGGCGCCGCCGATTGAGCGCCTTCGCTGAGAGCTAGTTGGCCTGCTGATCAGCACGCATCGGCAGCGGTGTGATCGTTTCCAGATTGGCTGCCGAGACCCCCGGCGGCACGAAGAAATAGAGAAACTCACGTTCGCTTCCCGGAAAGAAAAGCCCCGGCTTCGCCGTCACCTTGAGTGGCACCAGCCGATACTCCGGAAACAGTGTATTGGCATTTTGTAGGCACCGGATATCTGATTTCAGGCAGATAACAGCCATGCCGTGACGTGCAATGTCTTCTCGGGTAATCCAGGGGCTCCATCGATGGCTAAGATGCTGAAGAACTGACGGATGATCCGGTGAGTGAAAGGCGATACTGTCGGGCGCATCGTGACCTCCGCCGACGATGCGAAGCGGTGTCTGGTGAGCGCTTCGCCAAAGAGCAGTAATGTCGCGCCCAAGTTCTTTGCCCGGAAAGTAATACATCGCGTGGCCGGATGTCACGAGCCCGGTGAAGAGCAGCACAGGAGGCAGTAACAAAAGCCATCCGAACGCAGCGCGGACCAGGTGCTTTAGTGCCGGGGAGTTCGCAGCGATTGGCCAATAAAGCAGTAGTGCGATGCCCGCCAAATTCAGCGTGGGTCCACCCCAGCGGCTGGAAGCGCCGATGCCGGACCGCAACCTTGCCGATTACGCCGCGCTGAAGG
>WTHR01000163.1 GCA_011523045.1 Gammaproteobacteria bacterium
CGGCAACTGTGCATCGAGTTTGGTAGGTTGTTCTGAGGCCCTGTCGGACTCCTTCTCCCCGCCTTGGTTTTTCCTTTCGTTCTCTTTTGGGTTATCTGCGTCCTCGGCTTGCGCTTGCGGTGGAGTTGCTATCGCCGGCGCATCCTCTGAAGTTGACTCGGCTGCGGTCACGACAGCGACGAGACTGCCCTGGGAGACCTGATCCCCCACGGCAATCCGCACTTCGGTCACGGTTCCCGCAACCGGAGAGGGAACGTCCATCGTGGCTTTGTCACTTTCAAGCGTGATCAGCGGGGACTCGACGTCGACCGTATCTCCCGGCGAGACCAGCACTTCAATGACGTCGACGCTGTCAAAGTCGCCGATGTCCGGGACTAAAATATCCTGTGAATCGCTCATCACGCGCGCGGCTTATTGAAAAGCAGGATCGGGTTTGTCCGGATTCAGCCCATATCGGCTGATGGCATCAGAGACGGTGGATCGGGGCAAGGCGTTTTCGTCTGCCAGCGCAGACAGGGCAGCAATCGCAATTTGGTAGCGGTCAACCTCAAAGAACCGGCGCAACTGCTCCCTGGTGCCGCTTCTGCCGTAGCCGTCGGTGCCAAGAACAACGTAACGACGACCGTTGACGAACTCGCGAATCTGATCGGCGTATGCCTGGTTGTAATCACTTGCAGCAATGATCGGCCCCTGCGTATCGGCCAGCTGTTCGCTGACATAAACGGGCCGGGCCGCAGCCTCAGGATGCAGGCGGTTCCAGCGGACCGCTTCTCGTCCCTGACGGGCGAGTTCGTTATAGCTGGTCACGCTCCACAGGTCGGCGAGAACGCCGAAGTCCTGCTCCAGCAGTTCGGCGGCCGCCATGGATTCACGCAGGATGGTCCCGCTGCCGAAAAGCTGGACGCGCGGCACGGCTTTGCGTCCCTTCGGCGCCTGACGTAACCGGTACATCCCCTGAAGAATGCCCTCCTGGGCGCCCTCGGGCATTGGCGGATGAGCGTAGTTTTCGTTCATCACTGTAACGTAATAGAAGACATTCTCCTGGTCGGTGTACATCCGCCGGATGCCGTCATTAATGATCACGGCAAGCTCATAATTAAAAGTCGGATCATAAGAGACGCAGTTCGGAATACTGGCAGCCATCAGGAGGCTGTGCCCATCCTGGTGCTGCAGCCCCTCTCCAGCGAGAGTCGTCCGTCCCGCGGTGCCCCCAATCAGGAATCCCCGCGCCTGTTGGTCGCCTGCGGCCCATGCAAGATCCCCAATGCGCTGCAGCCCAAACATGGAATAGAAGATATAAAACGGAATCATCGCAATCCCGTGATTGCTGTATGCGGTAGCTGCCGCGATCCACGAGGACATGGCGCCGGCTTCAGTGATTCCCTCCTGCAGCACCTGCCCCTTGATGTCTTCACGGTAGTACATCAGCTGATCAGCATCTTCGGGGATATAGAGCTGACCTTTGGGTGCATAGATGCCCAGTTGACGAAACATGCCTTCCATTCCGAACGTACGCGATTCGTCGGGAACGATCGGGACGACGTGGGGTCCCAGGGACTTGTCCCGGGTCAGAGCGGTCAGCAGCCTCACAAAAGCCATGGTGGTGGAGATCTCGCGATCACCGCTGCCTTCCAGTTGTGATTGAAACAGCGAAAGATCCGGCGTGGTATGAGTGGGCGCAGCATCGATCCGGATGGGCAGACTGCCACCGAGGGCGTCACGACGCTCCTTGAGGTAGCGTATTTCCGGACTGTCATCGCCCGGGTGATAAAACTCGCAGGCCAATACCGCCTCGTCATCGAGCGGAATCCGGAATCGGTCTCGGAACTCGAGCAGGGATTCATCGGCCATCTTCTTCTGGCTGTGAGTGATGTTCTGTCCCTCGCCCGATTCGCCCATCCCGTACCCTTTAACGGTCTTTGCGAGAATGACGGTTGGCTGACCCTGGTGCGCGGTTGCCTGAGCATAGGCCGCATAGACTTTGTGCGGGTCGTGACCGCCCCGATTGAGTCTCCAGATGTCCTCATCCGTCATATTGGCCACCATGGCGGCCAGTTCCGGATACTTGCCGAAGAATTGCTCACGAACAAAGGCACCGTCTTTGCTTTTAAAAGCCTGGTATTCGCCGTCCAGGGCTTCTTCCATGCGCTGCTTCAAAAGGCCGTGGGTATCGCGCAGCAGCAGTTTGTCCCAGTAAGACCCCCAGATCAGCTTGATGACATTCCAGCCTGCGCCCCGAAAGGTGCCTTCTAACTCCTGGATGATCTTGCCGTTGCCCCGGACCGGGCCATCCAGTCTTTGCAGATTGCAGTTGACGACAAAAACGAGGTTGTCGAGTCGCTCTCTGCCGGCCAGTCCCAGAGCGCCCGTCGACTCAGGTTCGTCCATCTCGCCATCGCCCACAAATGCCCAGACTTTTCGGTTTGAGTGCGGAATGAATTCGCGATTCTGGAGGTAACGCATGAAGCGAGCCTGGTAAATGGCCTGGATCGGCCCAAGGCCCATGGAAACCGTCGGGAACTGCCAGAAGTCAGGCATCAGCCAGGGATGGGGATAGGAGGACAGGCCTTGCCCTTTGACTTCCTGGCGAAAGCCTTCCAACTGCTCTTTGGTCAGCCTACCTTCGAGGAAGGCCCGGGCATAAATTCCCGGCGCGGAATGTCCCTGGAAGAACACAAGATCGGCGCCGTGTTCTGCTTGCGGACCTCTCCAGAAGTGGTTGAAACCTACGTCATAGAGAGTCGCGGCTGAGGCGAAACTTGCAATATGACCCCCGAGTTCACTGCTCATCTGGTTGGCCCGCATCACCATGGCGAGCGCATTCCATCGAATCAGCGATCGGATACGCCACTCGATCGCAGGGTCGCCGGGACTGCGGGCCTCATGTGCTGCCGGAATAGTATTGAGGTAGGCGGTCGTCGGCCGGAAGGGGATATGGGTACCGCTGCGACGCGCCTGGTCGATCAGGGTCTCAAGAAGAAAATGCGCCCGCTCCTGACCTTCCCGCTCGATGACTGCACTAAGCGCGTCCTGCCACTCCTGGGTTTCTAGGGGGTCAAGATCAGTATCCGGGCCTGAATCAGCCATGAGTTATTTCCCGATTGGAGCCCGGAAACCGGCAAATATCCCGGGCGTAGCGAATGTAACCGAGTCAGAACAGCACAGTAACACATGACGAGTCGGGATCTCGTAAATCTTGGTCAGACGGTCTTACCAAGAAGCAAACTTGATGGCTTTCCCGCCAGGGAGTTTTATGAGGACCGGTCTGCCAGGCCCGCTACAAGAGGTCTTTCAAAAACTGGCCGGTGTAGGATTCGGCATTCTGCGCGAGAGTTTCGGGCGTGCCGGTACCGACGAGTCTCCCCCCGCGTTGCCCGCCTTCGGGTCCAAGATCGATCAACCAGTCCGCGGTTTTGATGACATCGAGGTTGTGCTCGATCACGACGACCGTATTGCCTTGATCCCGCAGGCGATGCAACACACCGAGCAGTTGGCGGATATCGTGAAAATGAAGCCCGGTGGTGGGTTCATCCAGAATATAGAGTGTTCTGCCTGTGGGCCGTTTGGAGAGTTCTCTGGACAGTTTGATGCGCTGCGCTTCTCCGCCCGAAAGCGTGGTTGCGCTCTGGCCCAGCCGAATATAGCCGAGGCCTACGGCAAGCAGGGTATCGAGTTTTCGCTTGATCACAGGGATCGCGTCGAAAAACTCGCCGGCTTCTGCAACCGTCATCTCCAGGACTTCATGAATCGTGCGGCCTTTGTAGCGGATGTCTAGGGTCTCACGGTTGTAGCGCTTCCCCTGACAGGTATCGCAGGGCACATAGATGTCGGGCAAGAAGTGCATTTCCACCTTGATCAGCCCATCGCCCTGACAGGTTTCACAGCGCCCACCCCGCACGTTGAACGAAAAGCGCCCGACCTTGTAGCCTCGGGCGCGGGCTTCAGGTGTTCCGGCAAAGAGTTCCCGAATTGGGGTGAAAAGGCCGGTATACGTTGCCGGGTTGGATCGGGGGGTGCGCCCGATGGGGCTCTGGTCGATATCGATAACTTTGTCAAACTGGTCCAGTCCCGTGATGCCCTCATGGGCTGCCGGCGGCTCACGCCCCCCATGAAGGTGGTGCGCCATGGCGGGATAAAGCGTGTTGTTGATGAGCGTGGATTTGCCAGAGCCCGAAACGCCGGTCACGCAGGTCAAAAGTCCCACCGGAATCGAGATATCGAGGCGGTCAAGGTTGTTGCCCGCCGCTCCTGTAATCGTGAGTTGTCGATCGGGATCGTTTTCGGTGCGCTCATCAGGCACATCGATCCTCTGGGTCCCGCGAAGGTACTGGCTGGTGACCGATTCCGGCGCCTCGAGGACCTGGCCGAGACTGCCCTCGGCAACGATACGGCCGCCATGAACCCCCGCGCCCGGACCAAGATCAACGATATGATCAGCGCTGCGGATGGCCTCTTCGTCATGCTCGACCACCACCACCGTGTTGCCGAGGTCGCGGAGGTGAAACAGGGTATCCAGCAAGCGCTGGTTGTCACGTTGATGAAGCCCGATGGAGGGTTCGTCCAGGATATACATCACGCCGACCAGTCCCGAGCCGATCTGAGAGGCGAGCCGGATACGTTGGGCCTCTCCCCCCGACAGTGTTTCGGCAGTGCGGTCCAACGTCAGATATTCCAGGCCAACGTTGACCAGAAAGCGCAATCGCTCACTGATCTCGCGGATGATGCGTTCGCCGATTTCGCCCTGATGCCCCGGCAGTGAGAGCGATTCGAAGAAGTCGAGCGAGGACTCAATCGGCATGGCGGTCAACCGATGCACCGGCTGATTGCCAACGAATACATGCCGCGCGCCGGTCTTCAGACGGCTCCCCTGACAGCTTTCACAGGACTGGGTGTTGAGATATCGGGCAAGTTCTTCACGAATCGTGTTGGATTCCGAGTCCCGGTATCGACGCTCCATGTTGGGAATGACGCCTTCAAACGAGTGTGACCGTCGCCGCGGCCGTCGTCCGTGCGAGCGCAGATAACTGAAGTTGATCTTTTCTTTTCCGCTGCCGTAAAGAATGATGTCCCGAACTTTCTTTGAAAGGCGCCGAAAGGGTTTTTCAATATCAAAGCCGTAGTGCTCGGCAAGACAGTTCAGCATCTGGAAATAAAACGCGTTACGCCGGTCCCAGCCTGAAATGGCACCCGCTGCCAGACTCAATGTCTCGTCATGGATCACCCGGTCAGGGTCAAAAAACTGGCGAGCCCCAAGCCCGTCACAATCGGGGCAGGCGCCAGCCGGATTGTTGAAAGAAAAAAGCCGGGGCTCAAGTTCTGTCAGGTTGTACCCGCAGTGCGGGCAGGAATAGCGTGCCGAGAAAAGTATCTCCTGGGCCTCGGAGGGGGTGCCTTCTTCCCGCGGCAGCACCTGCACCAGGGCGAGACTGTCCGCGATGGCGAGTGCCGTCTCAAACGATTCTGCGAGGCGCTGGGCTATGTCCGGCTTGATGACGACGCGATCGACCACGACATCGATGCTGTGTTTTCGCTTGCGATCCAGTTCAGGCGGGGTATCCAATTCATGGACCACGCCATCGATCCGCGCCCGGATAAAGCCCTGGCTGAGCAGGCCCTTGAACAGTTGCTGATATTCCCCCTTGCGATCCTGAACCACCGGTGCGAGGAGTAAAATTCGGGTTCCCTCCTCAAGGGCGAGCACCCGGTCGACCATTTCACTCACCGAACTTGCGGCCAGGGTGACATCATGATCCGGGCACCTTGGCTCCCCGACCCGTGCATAAAGCAGCCTCAGGTAGTCATAGATTTCGGTCACCGTCCCGACGGTCGAACGAGGGTTATGCGACGTTGCTTTTTGCTCGATACTGATGGCCGGCGACAGACCTTCGATGAGGTCCACGTCCGGTTTTTCCATCAGAGACAGGAATTGCCGAGCGTAGGCAGAGAGCGATTCGACGTAACGGCGTTGGCCTTCGGCATAGATCGTGTCGAAGGCAAGGGAGGACTTCCCGGATCCGGAAAGCCCCGTGATCACAATCAGCTTGTCGCGCGGCAGGTCGACGTCGACGCTCTGCAGGTTGTGGGTCCGGGCCCCGCGAATCTTGATTTGGCGCATGGATACTGGGTTGCGAAAAAGCAAACTGTTAATATTACGTCCCTTGTGACGCTGCGTTCAAAATCTTTTCACGTACTCTTGTTCGCAGAACCGCAAACCGTTCCCCCACCGGAACCTGACAGGGGATTAAAGCCCCGGATCATTTTCATGCCGATGAGACGCCGCTGACGTTGCGCTCCGAAAAATCCCCAATGAACCGCTCCGAGCGGCGCTCAGTTGGTGCGCTTGCCGGGGTATTCAGCCTGCGCATGTTCGGTTTATTCCTGGTGCTGCCGGTCATGGCGCTGTATGCCGCCCAAATGGAGGGCGCAACCCCTTTTATGATCGGCCTCGCTGTCGGGATCTATGGCTTGACGCAGGCCCTGTTCCAGATCGCCTTCGGCACTTTGTCGGACCGGTTTGGCCGCAAACCTCTGATTGTTTTCGGATTGCTGGTATTCGCGGCCGGCAGTGTCGTTGCTGCCATGGCAGATACTCTCGCCGGCGTGATCATCGGCCGGGCACTTCAGGGCAGCGGCGCGATTGCTGCGGTCGTGCTTGCGCTGGTGGCAGATCTGACCCGGGAACAGCAGCGGGTCAAGGCCATGGCGCTGATTGGAATGAGTATCGGCGCGTCGTTTCTGCTTGCCTTGAT
>WTHR01000164.1:0-2641 GCA_011523045.1 Gammaproteobacteria bacterium
CTACCGTTCGCTTGACGCGTTGTTTATTGACGATATTCAATTCTTCTCAGTAAAAGAGCACTCTCAAGAAGAATTTCTCCATACTTTCAATACTTTACTTGAGGGTCAGCGCCAGGTGATTATCACCAGCGACCGATTCCCAAAAGAAATTACGGGTGTTCAGGAAAGGTTGATCTCAAGGTTTGGCAGCGGACTGACTGTGCCGATTGATCCTCCGGAACTTGAGACTCGGGTAGCTATTCTTCAGCATAAAGCCCAGTTAAAGGGTGTCTATCTTCCAGATGAAGTCGCGTTTTTTATTGCGCGGCAGATCCGCTCAAATGTTCGTGAGCTTGAGGGCGCGCTCCACCGTATTGTGGCGAGCAGTGGTTTCACAGGACGACCGATTGACCTTGATTTGACCCGGGAGGCGTTGCGCGACTTGTTGGTGTTCCAGGAACGCCGTGTCACCATTCAGAACATTCAAAAAACGGTGGCTGAGTATTTCAAAATGCGGATCGCAGATCTGCATTCAAAGCGTCGGAACCGGCAGATCACCCGGCCTCGCCAGATGGCGATGGCGTTGGCCAAAGAACTCACCAGCATGAGTCTTCCGGAAATCGGTGATGCTTTTGGTGGTCGAGATCACACGACCGTGTTGCATGCCCAAAGGAAAGTTCAGGAATTGATTACGACAGACTCGAGGGTGCGGGAAGACTATCAAAACCTTCAGCGAATCCTGGGGGCTTAATGAGGATAATTTGTGGATAATTTCGGATAGAATGGCATTTCACAGAAATCATGTTTTTATTCCAGATTCTTCAGTCAGTTACCCACAAGGTTTTTTAGGATTAAATTAATTTTAAGCTATTGAAATAAAACAATAAAGTATATTTCTGCACTTATCCACAGGCCCTATTAACATTACCATCCTTTCAGAATTTCTATGAAATTTCAGATAGAGCGAGAAGTCCTCTTAGGTCCCCTCAGCATTGTTACGAGTGTTGTCGAGAGACGGCAGACGCTCCCCATACTCGCCAATGTCTACATGAGGTTGGAAGGAAAACAACTAACACTGGTTGGTACCGATCTTGAGGTGGAAATCAGCATCCAGACGGATGTATTAAGCGGTGAGGACGGAGAGTGCACCGTTACAGCGAGAAAGCTTCTTGATATCTGTCGGGCGTTACCAGAAACCGCCAACATTAATTTTTC
This sequence comes from Gammaproteobacteria bacterium, assembly GCA_011523045.1. Lineage (GTDB taxonomy): Bacteria > Pseudomonadota > Gammaproteobacteria > Arenicellales > UBA868 > UBA868. The sequence continues at coordinate 1,195 of WTHR01000164.1, forward strand.
TGGAGAAGGGGACAAGGCAAAGATGAGCTCCGGCAAAAGCCGGTTTACTCTCCAGGCCCTACCACCCAGGGATTTCCCCAGGCTTGAAGCTGGGACATGGGAAGAGCGAATTACCACTCCCCGAAAAGACCTCAAAGCCCTTTTAGACCGAACCTCCTTTTCAATGGCGCAGCAGGACGTCCGCTACTTTCTAAACGGCGTTCTCCTTGAACTTGATGGCAACACCATCACCACAGTTGCGACAGACGGCCACCGGCTGGCAAGAAGCAGAACCCAGCTTTCATCGTCCGTTGGTTCTCAAAGACAGGTCATTGTGCCTCGCAAGGCTGTGGCGGAACTCGGGCGCTTCCTCGGCGAAGGCTCTGAAGATATAACGCTGGAGCTCAACAGCAACCACATCAGCCTGCAACGACCCGGAGCGACTCTAATCAGCAAGCTTATCGATGGAAAGTTTCCTGATTACAAGGCAGTCATGGCTCAGGTGCTTAACCAGAAAATGGTAGTCGACCGGCAACAGTTTCATGAGGTGCTTGCACGAACCGCCGTACTTACCAACGAGAAATACCGGGGCATCCGCCTGGAGTTAAGCAAAGGGAGTTTGAAGGTCAGCGCCCACAACCCTGAGCACGAGGAAGCTATAGATGAGATCCCCGTCGACTACGCAGGAACGGACGTAGAAATCGGTTTCAATGTGACGTATCTGATGGACGCCCTTAAAGCCCTAACAACCGAACAAGTGGAAGCGGAACTTCAGGATGCAAATACGGGATGCATGCTCCACGAACCCGATAACGACGACACGCTCTACCTCATCATGCCGATGCGCCTGTAAGCGCCCCCATTGTTCCACGTGGAACACCAACCAGCCTTCCCAAGGTTGTGTTTCACGTGGAACCAAAAACCCCTAGAAATAGCCGTTTTGTGGGACTTTGGGCCCGCCTAAATGATATAATTTCGGGCTGAATTCAGGAGTATTTATGGCAAATCCCCCCATCTATGACGAAAGCAGCATCAAGGTCCTTAAAGGTCTCGAGGCGGTACGGAAACGCCCAGGTATGTACATCGGCGATACCGATGATGGAACCGGCCTACACCACATGGTTTTCGAGGTGGTGGACAACGCTATCGATGAGGCGCTGGCCGGGTTTTGCAGTGAGGTAAACGTAACGATCCACGCCGATGAGACGGTTAGTGTGTCGGATGACGGCCGCGGTATCCCGACCGGCATGATCGAGGAAGAGGGTCGATCCGCAGCTGAAGTTATCATGACCCAACTCCATGCCGGAGGGAAATTCGACCAGAATTCCTACAAGGTTTCAGGCGGCTTGCACGGTGTTGGGGTTTCGGTGGTTAACGCGCTTTCTTCCCACCTCAGACTCACCATCCACAGAGATGGGCAGATATTCCGCCAGGATTTTGAAAAAGGTCTTGCGAAGACATCTTTGTC
>WTHR01000164.1:2741-23600 GCA_011523045.1 Gammaproteobacteria bacterium
ATGGGCAGATATTCCGCCAGGATTTTGAAAAAGGTCTTGCGAAGACATCTTTGTCGGTAGTGGGCGAGACTGAAAAAACCGGTACCGAGGTGCATTTCAGGCCAGATCCTGAGATTTTTTCAGATCCCGTGATGCATCACGATATCCTTGCCAAAAGGCTGCGTGAGTTGTCTTTCCTTAATTCCGGCGTGCGAAACCGGCTTGTTGATGAGCGCGCAGATACAGAAGATATTTTCGAATACAAAGGGGGTATCGAGGCCTTTGTTGCGCATCTGAACCGAAAGAAGAGCGCTCTGCACCCAACCACCTGCTACATCCGTGATGAGCGAGATAACGTCATCGTTGAGGTCGCGCTGCAGTGGAACGATTCCTATCAGGAGAATGTTTTTTGCTACACCAACAACATTCCCCAACGTGACGGCGGGACTCATCTGGAGGGGTTGAGAGCCGCCATCACCAGAACCATGGGCCGCTACATGGAAGAATCCGGGTTCGCCAAAAAAGCCAAAATCGCGCTCCGTGGAGAAGATTGCCGAGAAGGCCTGACAGCGGTTTTATCGGTAAAAGTCCCCGATCCTAAATTCTCCTCCCAAACCAAAGACAAACTGGTCTCCTCAGATGTTCGTGGACCTGTCGAATCTCTGGTCAATGATCATTTGAGCACCTTCCTGTTGGAGCATCCGACAGAAGCACGCGGCATTATGGAGAAGATTGTTGAGTCAGCGCGCGCGAGAGATGCTGCAAGAAAAGCACGCGAAATGACGCGCCGAAAAAGCGCGCTAGAAATCGGCGGTCTACCGGGGAAATTGGCTGATTGTCAGGAAAAAGACCCGGCTTTGTGTGAGATCTATCTGGTCGAGGGGGACTCTGCCGGTGGCTCGGCAAAGCAGGCCCGGGACAGACGATTCCAGGCTATCTTGCCGCTTAAAGGCAAGATCCTCAATGTGGAGAAAGCGCGCTTCGACAAGATGCTGGCGTCTGATGAAGTGGGAACACTGATCACCGCGCTCGGGACCGGGATAGGCACAGACGACTTCGACGTCAGTCGGCTGCGTTATCACCGGGTCATTATCATGACGGATGCGGATGTTGACGGATCTCACATCCGGACGTTGCTGCTGACGTTTTTCTACCGTCAAATGCCGGAACTCATTGAGCGTGGCCACGTCTATATTGCCCAACCCCCGCTTTACAAGCTGACTTCCGGAAAGAAGGAGACTTACGTCAAAGATGACGACGAACTCCATAAACTGCTTCTGGATCTGGCCCTTGAGGATGCCCAGATCGTTCCGGACCACAATCCTGATTCCCCCCTGACGGGAAGTGTGTTGAGGGGGATCTGCAGTGATTATTTTGCGGTCGAGACCGCTATTCAGAGGATGGCAAGGCGTTATCAGCCAGAGGTGCTCTGGACGTTATCTGGAATGGCGTCTCTTGATTTGCCAGAGATCACAAACCCTGCTGAGCTTGAGACCTTCGGCCAGACATTAAGTGAGGCGTTGAACGTCCAAGCGAATACGGGAGGGGCAACCTACCGCGTGGCCTGGGATGATCAGGAGGATGGAGCAACACTTGTCGTTGATAGCGAGCGCCATGGACGCTACCGCCAGAGCAGGTTCCCCGCGGAGTTTTTTGGATCAACAGAATACGCTTCCCTGATGTCTCTGGGGCAACGACTCGAGACCGAGATCGGGAAAGCGCTCACCGTAAAACGCGGCCAACGCGAGCAGCATTCAGACAGTTTTGCCGAGGCGCTTTCCTGGTTAATGTCTGAGGCGCGAAGAGGCATCAATATCCAGAGATACAAAGGCCTGGGTGAGATGAACCCAGAGCAACTCTGGGAGACAACTATGGATTCGGAACAACGCCGGCTTTCGCAGGTTCAGATCGAAGACGCCGTCGGCGCCGATGAGATATTTACCGTGCTGATGGGAGAGGAAGTGGCGCCCAGACGAGATTTTATTCAGCAAAACGCGTTCGCCGTCAGCAATCTCGATGTCTAATTAAATAAAATATTATATAAATCAATTACTTATATAATATTTGGTCAGTGCAGCACCCTTGGCGCAGACAGCACAAACTGGGGAATATCGGTATCGAAAGTCTCACCATCCTCGGCCAGCATCTTATAGGAGCCGTGCATGGTACCGACGGGCGTTTCAATAACCGCGCCTGATGTGTAACGAAATCCTTCGCCGGGCTTAAGGGTTGGTTGTTCGCCTACCACCCCTTCTCCCTCAACTTCCTCTGTTCGGTTATCTGCGTCGGTGATGATCCATCGGCGCGAGAGCAGCTTGGCAGCAACAGAACCCCGGTTGACCAAAGTAATCGTATAAGCAAACACATATCGGTCTTCCTCGGGCTCTGAATGTTCAGCCATATAGGAAGTTTCCACCTCAATGTCGATTTCGTAAGCGTTATTCATTATCCGTCGATCTTGGCGTGTTGGTCACAAGGCACCGAGATGATGTTAACGTGTTCGGACTCAAGGTGTACAGCGCTTAAACACCTTCCCCAAACACAACCCGAGTCCAAACCAAGGTAAGGGGGTTTGTTAACAATTCCCAAGGTCGACCAGTGTCCAAAAACCACCCGAGTGTCTGTTAACCCAGGATTAGTAAAATCAAACCAGGGAGAGAAACCATCTGGGGCATCCGACAACCCGCCTTTATGCTTGAGGTCAAGTTGGCCTTTTTCGTCGCATAAACGCATACGAGAAAACACATTGGTGATGAAGCGCAGGCGCTCCCAACCGCAAAGCGCTTCGTCCCAGAGAGTGGGACTGTCTCCATACATGTTTTCAAGAAACGACTTGGGGTCCGGCCCGGTAAGAGCACGGGAGACCTCCTTTGCATGGCTCAAGTTTTCAGAAAGTGACCACCAGGGATAGAGTCCCGCGTGCGCCATCACGCAGTTTAAATCCGGTGAATAATATATAAGTGATTGATTTAAAAGGAAATTGATATATTCCGATCGTCGTTCATGTTCCAGGATTGGGGAGAGTCGGTCTTTGGGTTTGACCTGCCGAAGACCAAAACTCGCAGCGAGCAGATGAAGGTCATGGTTACCCAGAACACAGACCGCACGGTCTTCCATTGAAATGACGAGATCCAGAACGCCACACGGGTCGGGTCCCCGTCCTACCAGATCCCCCACCAGCCAAAGCCGGTCCGATTGATCATCGAAACCAACCTTCTCGAGAAGAATTTTCAGTGAATCCAAACAGCCCTGAACATCTCCTACCGCCCAGGTAGCCATGCGGCGGGGTTCCCCTACTCTTCCAGCAATTTCTGCTCGAGATCTTCGGATGCGCCGCTGCGATCCGGCTGGCCGCCATCCAGAATCGCGCGTTGGCGATTCTGAAGATAGGTCTCCCTGAAAAAGAGATAGGGATCAACCTGCATCTTGATCACCCGATCAAGATCCAGAAGGCGTGATCGGATATCAACGGCCCGGACGCCGAAACGGGCGATGGTGACTGCCGTGTCATCAGGCTCCCATAGGGGATCAGCGATATAGAACTCAGGAACTTTTCCCACAGCATCGCGCAGTGTACTCGGACCCAGCAGCGGCAGAACGATATATGGCCCGGCTGGAACCCCCCAGACGGCCAGTGTTTGGCCGTAGTCTTCCTGATGCTCAGGAAACCCAAGCCTGGTGGCGATATCGACAAAACCCAGCAACCCAATCGTGCTGTTCACCAGAAAACGATTGATCGTCTCCTGCGCTCTTTTGGGTTTGCCTTGAAGAATGTCATTGAGGAGAGTCGTCGGTGCGCGCAGGTTATTGAAAAAATTGTTGACACCGTTTCTGACCCGCTGCGGAAGTACGGCGCGGTAGCCAACGGCAAGCGGGCGAAAAACCACCCGGTCCACTGCGTCGTTGAACGTGAACATGGCCCGGTTGAACGGTTGCAACGGATCTGGTGTCGGCTCCGCTAATGCGGACGCAGGGGCCGAGAGCATCACCAAAACGAGCAAAGCACCTCTTAACAGACCGCTAAGCTTTTGTGTTTTTAGTTCGGCGGTGATCATGGATTTTCCCCCTTAAAGGCTCGGGCCAGTTCACCCAGGTATCGTGCCGCCCGCTGACCAATCGGGCGAGGCGCTTCAAGTCGGGGGGTGAGCAAACGCTGCAGGTCTTCAAGATGCCGGCTTTGGGCTTCAAATCTGGCTTTCAATGCATCGTATTCCTTTTCAAGTCGGTGGAACGAGTTCAATCTTTCAAAAATCTCTTTGGTTTCAATGCTTTCTTTATTTGGAACGTTCCGTGGCATGTCGCTGTCACCACCATGGCTGTCAGAGGGATTCTGACGAGCGGGTTCGCCAAACACACGTACGAGATCGCTGACGTCGAATAGGTATCTTGGTCGGCCCCCGGGTTGGTGACGCTGAAACGGCGTCAGATGCCCTTTTTTAACCCTTCTTCGAATGGTGTTGGTGGACACGCCGAAAAGCCGGCTGGCTTCCGTAATCGTGATTCTGCTGGAAGTGGGTCTGGAAGAATCTGTCACCAGTTTTGTTTCCTAAGATGACAATACGGCATGTCACTTGATGCCGAGCAGCGCGATTGGCATCATGGTGGCAGTATCCATTCTTGAGGTCAAGGGCTTGTGTACAAGCTTAGTTATCCCATCGTGAGGGTCTTAGGTTCAGGAGCACTCGCTTTGGTAATCGCAACGGGTGCGCCCTGGGCGTCTGGTTCGGAGATTGGTCAAGCGGCCGTGGACCAGGCATTAGAAGCATTCCAGTCCCGACAGCAGATGGTGCATCTGTTGCCACAAATTGATCCGGACCTGGCCGTGGAGGTTCAGGATCTTGTAATGATGAATCTCGCTCCCGATTACGGTGGTGTGGCGGGGTATTGGTGGAGCGTTGCCTCTAATCAGGACATGGTGGTGTCGTGTCTGCTTGAGAATATGTTTACCTCCAGTGGCGCCACCTTGGATTTGTCCAGGGGTGCTGATCAGGTCGCGCATTTGGGGTGGATGTTGCGGGTCGGGCAAAAGGGCATCGGGGCGATGGATGAAGTTACCCCATGGCACGAGTCCTTCTCCGAACTGATTCCCACCGTGGTCATCCGCGACAAACTGCTAGCGTCTGAGCAAAAAGGGGATTGGTCAGCCATGACCATGACCAACACAGGCGTCCGCTACATCGTGATGGGGATGCCGTGGCAGATTACAAAAGAAGAGGGGGTCACCCTCTTTGGCGGGCCGCTGGAAGCGTTATTGGCAGATCACTCAGGGGAGAAACTCGCCGGGGCGAGGGCTGTTTCCACCACCCGCGACATGTCAGGCATGATCAACCAGTTGCGAGAAAGATTGTCTGCCAGGGGACGACTTCTGCGGAGTGCGGATCTGGTGTGGCTGGGTCCTACCGGGTCGGGCGTGGCGCTTTCGGAGACAGAACGTTTAAGCGCTGACTTCAGTACGCCGCTGGGGCAGCGCCGGATCGTCTTCGCGATCCGCTCTCCTGGCTCGAACTAGCCCGCGTCCCCAAGAAGCGCATTGACCCGTTGGATATCTTCTTCATCCAGGCTGCCGGCTAAATCCTCCAGCTCGAGCATCTGACGAATGTAGTCATAACGGGCTTTGAGGTAATCACGCTCCGCCCTAAAAAGGTCTCTTTGGGCATCAAGCACCGAGATATTCGTAGTCAACCCGGCAGCGAAACTCTCCTCTTTCGCAACGAGTGCATTCTCGCCGGCGCGAACTGCCTCATTAAGCGCAGCAATGCCGCGCAACCGGCTTTTGATTCCAAGGAAAGTCTGCCGGGTATCCCGCCGGATTTCCCGGGTGGCTGCCTCGTGATCGTATCGGGCCGCGTTGAGATTTTCCGCCGCCTGCCGGACGCGAGAATCCACCAGACCACCCTGATAAAACGGAATGTCGACCGAAAACAGCACGCGCGCACTTGAGTCGTCGCCGGTAAAGGTGTCGGAGTAATTTCCTGACAGCCTTAATCCCAGAGTCGGCAGGCGCTGGGCTCTTTGCCGGTCGATCTCCAGGTCAGAAAGTGAGATACCGAGAGACTTTACTTTCAGGCTGAAATTGTTCGCCAGAGCCTCGTCTACCCAGGCTTCGCTGTCGTCCGGCAGCGGTGGCCCAAGCGCCACGGAATCAGGCAGTGTCTCCAACTCACCAATATCCTCCCCCACCAGAGCGACCAGCGTCTGGCGCGAATCGTCCAGAAGTTTTTCGGCTTCAATGGTGTCTGCGACCGCCTGCTCGAATCGCGCCCGAGCATCAAACAGATCGGTCCGGGTCCCAAGACCCACCTCCAGGCGTTCCTGTGCGAGCTCCAATTGGCGCCTGATGGCGCGCTCGTTTCGACGGGAGAGTTCGACATTGTCCCTGGCTGCCAAAACAGAGAAATACACATTCACGACGCGAGTCACAAGGTCAGCCGAGGCAATCGCGAACTCAAGTTCAGCTTGATCAACCTGTTTGCCTGCCTGATTGACGGCTATCCGGCTGCCTTTGTTGTAAAGCGATTGGGAGAGTGCGATCGATGCGTGAGTTGCCTCTGAGGTATCGGAAGTGCCCTCGGTGTGGCTGCCACTGGCGCTTAACTGCGGTCGCAACGCGGCTTTCGATTGGGGGATGAGTTCAAGTGCCGCCTGGTAACGATAGGTTTGGGCGGCGAAGATGGGGTCCTGCGCCCTTGCCAACTGATAGACAGCGAGCAGGTCGGATTTGGAGTCGTTGGTGTCAGGTTCATCCACCTCAACGGCAGAGACCGAAGCCACGCTTGTGCTGTCTTGAGTGGTTGTTGCCGACTCCGGAACCACCGCGGCTTCTGGTTGTTCTGGCATCGCGCCGGAAGCCGTCACGGTCAGCACCTGCCCCGGATAAATGACGGGATCGGTGCCAAGGCCGTTGGCTTCCAGCAAGACCGTGCAACTCATCCCAAATTTCTGTGCAATTTCGCAGGGAGTGTCACCGGCCTGTACGGTGTAGACCAGATCCTCCGATCCGCCCGCCCTGCCGGCGATAAGCACCAGCCCAATTGAGACAACAATCGGCAACCCTCGTCGCGTGATGACCTTCATTTCTTTATCGCCGGAATCTAGAGTTGAAAAACGTGGGCGTCCTTCGCGTTCACCATGGGTGAGAGCTGGGTGTCAAATAGCGAAGTCATTAAAAGTGAACCTGTTCCATCGCGCTCTGCCCGTACGGCCTCCATCGCTGGGGCTTCGCCAATGACTGCGATGGCACGGCCTCCGGGCGCCAGGCTTTGGGCAAATCCGGCTGGCAGTTGCGGCACCGAAGCCGTCAGCAAAATACCATCCCAGGCATCCCCTTTTGACCAACCTGCTGAAGCGTCACCCGTTTCCAGAGAGACATTATCGATGCCAATGGTGCCGAGGGCGTTAGCGGCGCTTTCCAAAAGATCCGGATAAATCTCGACCGTGGTAAGAGATGCGCCCGTGTGGGCAAGCAATGCGGTGACGTAGCCCGATCCTGTGCCGATCTCCAGGATTCTCTCGCCTGGTTGGGGTGCCAGGGCCTGCAGAAGCCGTGCACCCAGTTTTGGTTCCATCATGCTCTGGCCGTGGCCGATCGGAATCTCAATATCCGCAAACGCCAGGTGAAGAAATGCGGGCGGAACGAAAGCCTCCCGGGGAACTGCTTCGAGCGCCGAGAGCACGCTGTCTTCCAACACGCCCCACGGCCTGATTTGCTGCTCGATCATGTTGAATCGGGCGCGTTCGATGTTCACAGAAGAAAACCACCAAGAGGAAACTGAACTGAAATCTTAGCATGCAGCCACGCAACCCCGACTGCGCAGGATTAACGCAGCAACTGATGGAGCCTCGTCAGGCGGTCTTGTTTTTCTTGAGCCAGTGTGTGGCAGAAAGCGAGTGTGACGCCCCGGAAACTACGGGCTGGATCCCTTCGCATCTTTGGGTACCATGTGCGGATATTTTCTGACACGTTTCGTTTTTCGGCGATAAAGCAAGGTTGACTCATGGTGCTAACGGTTTATCTGATTGTCGATCCAATGTGCAGCTGGTGCTGGGGTTTTCGGCCCGTCTGGGACGAATTTCAGGCCACGCTGCCCGATGAGGTAGTGGTGGTCGATCTGATGGGGGGATTGGCCCCAGATACCGAACAGCCCATGGACGCGCAAACCCGCGACTATGTCCAGTCGGCCTGGCGGGCTGTTGCTCAAAGGACCGGCGCCAGGTTCAATTTCGCGTTCTGGGATGAATGTTTGCCCCGTCGAACAACTTATCCCGCGTGCCGTGCCGTCATCGCCGCGGGACTGCAACGGCCGCAAGCGCGCAAACTTATGTATGAAGCTGTCCAGAGCGCCTACTTCCTCCTCGCACAAAACCCAAGCGACAAAAGCACGCTGATTACACTGGCGAAAGAATCAGGACTCGATGCAGATCGGTTTGCTGCGGATCTGGGCTCAGCGGCAGTGGATCAGCGACTGGCTAATGAGCTCACGAAGGTGCGGGAGTTCGGGGTAACCGGGTTTCCCAGCCTGATCTGGCACTGGCAATCGCCTGGTGATGAGTCGCGCTACGGGCTGCTCGCGGCGGGGTATACGGATCTTGACCGCCTCCAGGCAAGGTGGGCCGAACTCGCCGGCTGAAAACGCTCCCCAAAACCGCCAGGCGGTGGGCCAAAACCGACCCGGTATTTAGGCGTTTATCGGTAGATATACATTGACCCATAGGCCCACGCTATCCTATACTGCGCGCGCTTTGTTGCAGTACAACAAGGCTGGAAGACCGTTTGGTCGCGGCCCCTAACCCGATAGAGATCGGCACGATGCCAGAGGCACCGGAAGCCGTCCGTGCGCCCATCGGTGCCAGCGCGGGAGATATCCTTCGCTGGGTGCTGGTATCGGCCGGTGCGGCTGCACTCATCACGACGATGTTGCTGGCGCTCCTGGCAGACGGTCAGGCCCGCTCGGCTCTTCTCGGTGGGGGAATCGCCTTTGTGGCAAACGGATACTCGGTGTGGCGGGTGTTTTCTGCCCCAACTGATGTGTCGGGCGCCATGACGTTGGCGAATCTGTACCGGGCGGAATTCGGGAAGTTGGTGATTACCGGCGTGCTGTGCGCGTTGGCTTTTGGGTTGGTAGAGGATTTGGCACTCGGGGGATTTCTGGCCGGACTGCTGGCGACACTGATCGCCGCGACAATCGGAGCGATCTTCGCCCAAAGAAACGATGTCGGTGAGAGGCCGGCGAACTGATTTTTGAGAACCGTTTTGAGATGGCATCAAGCGAAGCACTGACGACAACGGGCTACATCAAGCACCATCTGCAGAACCTGACCTTCGGGCAGCACCCGGATGGCACCTGGGGTATTGCCCATGGTGCGGCAGAAGCAAAAGCCATGGGCTTTTGGGCGATTCATCTGGACACCATGTTCTGGTCGGTGTTGCTGGGCGCCCTCTTTATCTGGGTATTCAGGAGAGCGGCCGTTAAGGCCAGCGCGGGTGTGCCCAGCGGTCTGCTGAACTTTGTCGAGTGGGTGGTGGAGTTTGTGGACGATAATGTCAGGGGATCCTTCTCTCACAAAAACGATCTGGTAGCGCCGCTCGCTCTCACGCTGTTTGTGTGGGTGCTGTTGATGAACACCATGGATCTGGTCCCGGTCGACTGGCTGCCTGAGCTCGCCAAACTGATGGGCATCGAATATATGAAGGTGGTGCCGACCACTGATCCCAACGCCACTTTCGGAATGGCGCTTGGCGTGTTCGTGTTGACGGTCTTCTACAGCATCAAAGTCAAAGGCATCGGTGGATTCACGGCCGAGTTGACGATGCAGCCTTTTGCGGCGAAGAACCCTATTCTCAAGATCCTTTTCCTGCCCGCGAACTTCTTTCTTGAGTTCGTCAGCCTGGTGTCCAAGCCGGTTTCGCTCTCGCTGCGTCTTTTTGGCAACCTGTTTGCCGGAGAGATGATCTTTATTCTCATCGCGCTGCTGTTTTCCGGCGGTACGGTGCTGTTTATTGCCGGTGGCGCGCTGCAGTGGGCGTGGGCGGTGTTTCATATCCTGATCGTTTTGTTGCAGGCGTTCATCTTCATGACGCTGACGATCGTTTATCTGGAGATGGCCCACAGCCATCACTGACTTTTTTCGGATCTAGATCTGACTTAACCTGACAAACTTCCAACAGGAGAATCTCATGGAAACAGCTCTGCTCTACGTTGCCGGTGCGGTACTGCTTGGTCTCGCTGGCGTTGGCGTTGGCGTAGGCGTAGGCGTGCTCGGGGCACGCTTTCTGGAGGGCATCGCCCGCCAGCCGGAACTGCTGCCGATGCTTCGGACCCAGTTCTTTATCGTCATGGGTCTGGTGGACGCCATCCCGATTATCGGGGTCGCCATCGCGCTCTACATCATGTTTGCTGTCGTCGGCGGCTAAACACGAAACCAATTAGGTAACGGCTATGAACATCAACCTGACGCTGATCGGCCAGAGTTTGGCTTTTGTCGTTTTCGTCTGGTTCTGCATGAAGTTTGTCTGGCCTCCTATCGTCAATGCTTTGAACGATCGCAAGACCAAGATCGCAGACGGGCTCGCGGCGGCTGAGGAAGGGCAGCAGGCCAAAGCGAAGGCGCAGGAGCATGCGGAACAGGTAACCAGCGAAGCCAAGGAACAGGCTCAGGAGATTATCCGTCGAGCGGAAAAACGCGAAACCGAGATGGTGGAAGAAGCCAAAGGCAATGCGCGTACGGAAGGCGACAGGATCCTGACCGCAGCCCGGGGCGAGATAGATAAAGAAGCAAATATGGCCCGCGAAGCATTGCGCGCCCACGTGGCAGCACTGGCGGTGACCGGCGCATCGAAAATTCTGTCTCGAGAAGTGGATGCTGAGGCCCATGCCAAGATGCTCGACGAATTAATCGCTGAGCTGTAGTTCCTTATCTACCGCCGCCCACGCAATCATGTCTGAAAACGCCAGCATCGCCCGCCCTTACGCCCAGGCCGTATTTGAGATGGCCCGCGATAGTGGCAACTTCTCTACCTGGTCGGAGGCGCTCGGTGCTTTGGCAGCACTGGCCCAGGAGCCGCAGGTCAACGCGCTGTTCGCACACCCTGGCGTCGCCCGAGAGGAACTTGCCGGTGTGATCATTGAATTGTGTGGTGATGGCCTCGATGAGGCGGGGCGTAACCTGGTACGGCTACTGGCCCGCAATCGGCGCCTGGGTGCACTGGAAGCCATCGCGCAACAGTACGAGCTGCTGCGTGCTGAGGCAGAGCGCACGATACAGGCCCAGGTGGAGAGCGCCCTGCCCGTCTCTGAAGACCATCAGCGGCGGATCGCCGAGGCGCTTGAGAAAAGGTTGGGTCGGCGAGTGGAACTGAGTGTGAGTACTGATGCTTCGCTGATCGGTGGTGCGGTGATCCGTGCCGGTGATCTCGTAATTGACGGGTCTGTCCGGGCCCGGCTCGAAAAGTTGGCAGCTGCGGTAAGCGGCTGATTCAGGCCAGAAGAGCTGCATACAAGAGCTGCATAAAACAGCTGCAAGAGGAATCAAAGAATGTCTATGCAACTGAACCCCTCCGAAATCAGTGAGCTGATCAAGGAACGGATTAAGGATTTTGATGCCGGTGCTGAGGCGCGTACCGAAGGCACCGTCGTCAGCTTGACCGACGGTATCTGCCGGATTCACGGACTCGCCGATGCGATGCAGGGCGAGATGCTGGAGTTTCCCAACGATACCTTTGGTCTGGCGTTGAACCTGGAACAGGATTCGGTCGGCGCTGTGGTGCTTGGCGACTACGAGCACATTGTTGAGGGAGACACGGTCAAATGTACCGGGCGTATCCTCGAAGTTCCGATCGGCCCGGGCCTGCTCGGCCGCGTGGTCGATTCCCTCGGCGAGGCGATCGATGGCAAAGGCCCGATCGAAACAGCCGGCACGGCACCGATTGAGAGCATCGCGCCTGGCGTTATCACGCGTCAGTCGGTTTCGCAGCCCGTGCAAACTGGCCTCAAGGCCATCGACTCAATGGTGCCGATTGGTCGCGGGCAGCGTGAACTGATCATCGGTGACCGGCAGACGGGCAAGACCGCCGTCGCGATCGATACCATCATCAACCAGAAGGGCACAGGCATTAAATGTGTCTACGTGGCTATTGGCCAGAAGGCATCGTCGGTCGCCAACGTTGTGAGCAAGCTCGAAGAGCATGGCGCGATGGATCACACGATCGTGGTGTCAGCGTCTGCGGCGGACTCGGCGGCGATGCAGTACATCGCGCCTTATGCGGGGTGTGCAATGGGCGAGTATTTCCGCGACCGCGGCGAAGACGCGCTTATCATCTACGACGATCTGACGAAGCAGGCCTGGGCCTATCGTCAGGTGAGTCTGTTGCTTCGCCGCCCGCCGGGCCGTGAGGCGTATCCCGGAGACGTTTTCTACCTGCACTCGCGTTTGCTTGAGCGGGCAGCCCGAATCAATGAAGAAGAAGTCGAAAAAAGGACCAACGGAGAGGTCAAGGGCAAGACCGGCTCATTGACGGCATTGCCGATCATCGAGACGCAGGCCGGCGACGTGTCCGCCTTCGTACCGACCAACGTGATCTCGATTACCGACGGACAGATCTTTCTTGAGACAGACCTCTTCAACGCCGGTATCCGCCCTGCTATTAACGCCGGTCTGTCGGTGTCACGAGTCGGTGGCGCAGCGCAGTGTCCCCTGATCAAAAAACTGGGCGGCGGCATTCGCCTGGCGCTCGCGCAGTACCGCGAACTCGCGGCGTTCTCCCAGTTTGCTTCGGATCTCGACGAGGCGACGCGCAAGCAGCTCGAGCGCGGCGAACGTGCGACCGAACTCATGAAGCAAAAACAGTATTCCACGATGTCCGTGGCGGAAATGGCCGTGAGTCTTTTCGCGGTCAACGAGGGTTACCTCGATGATGTAGACGCCAAGCAGGTCGTGGAGTTTGAGCAGGCAATGCAGAGTCACATGAAGAGCCAGCATGGCGACCTCATGGACGAGATGAACCGCGATCAGGCCTACAGCGACGATGTGGCGGGCAAGCTGCATGATGCGCTGAAAGACTTCAAAGCCAACGGCAGCTGGTAAGCACCGGGAAGGGCAAGGACGATGTCAGGCGCCAAGGAAATCCGAACCAAGATCAAGAGTATCCAGAATACTCAGAAGATCACCAAGGCAATGGAAATGGTCGCGGCGAGCAAAATGCGCCGTGCGCAGGAGCGGATGAACCAGGCGCGGCCGTATGCTGAGAAGATGGCCAACGTCATGGCCCATCTGGCTCAGGCCAATCTTGAATACAAGCATAGCTATACCGAGAGCCGGGATCCGAAACGGGTCGGGTTTATCGTGGTGTCCAGCGATCGGGGTCTGTGCGGCGGGCTCAACATCAACCTGTTCCGGCAGGTGCTCCAGAGCATGTCCGAGTGGCGTGACAAAGGGGTCGAGATCGACGTAACGATCATTGGGCGAAAAGGCCTGGGCTTTTTCAAGCGGGTGGGGGTGAACATTGTCTCCGAAGCGACCCAGCTTGGAGACAAGCCGCAGTTGGCTGACCTCATTGGCGCCATGAAGGTGATGATGGATGCCTTCAGCGAAGGCCGCATCGATCGCTTGTTCCTGGCACACAACGGCTTTGTCACAACGATGACACAGGAGCCGCGGGTGGATCAGCTGCTGCCGGTGTCGGCCGCCGAGCCCGATGAGCGCCTTGAGCAGCACTGGGATTACCTCTATGAGCCTGATGCGCGCGAGGTGGTAGACGCACTCATGATGCGCTATATCGAATCGCTGATTTATCGCGGGGTGGTAGAGAACATCTCCTGCGAAATGGCCGCCAGAATGGTGGCAATGAAGTCCGCATCGGACAATGCGGGTAACCTGATTGATGAACTGCAGCTGGTCTATAACAAGGCTCGTCAGGCTGCCATTACCCAGGAAATTTCTGAAATCGTCGGCGGCGCTGCAGCGGTTTAACCGAGCCCGTATCAACAGCCCGTATCAACAGAACAGCACAGCACAGAACAGAACAGCAAAGATAAGGAACTTTTACGAGGAAAACGCTATGAGTACCGGCAACATTGTTGAAATTATCGGCGCGGTGGTCGATGTCGAGTTCCCGCGCGGCGCGGTGCCCCGGGTCTACGACGCGCTGACGGTCAGCGAAAACGGCCTGACCCTTGAGGTTCAGCAGCAACTCGGCGACGGGGTGGTTCGCAGTATCGCCATGGGTTCAAGCGATGGACTCAAACGCGGCCTCGAGGTCAATAACACGGGCGCACCGATTACTGTCCCCGTCGGGGAAAAGACCCTGGGACGGATCATGGACGTTCTGGGAAATCCCGTGGATGAAGCCGGCCCTGTGGGTGCCGAGGCTTCTCTGCCGATTCACCGCAAGGCGCCAGGTTATGCCGATCAGTCACCGACGGTCGACATCCTCGAAACCGGCATTAAGGTCATCGACCTCATTATGCCGATCGCCAAAGGCGGCAAAATCGGCCTGTTCGGTGGCGCGGGTGTGGGCAAGACCGTGACCATCATGGAACTCATCAACAACATCGCGAAAGAGCACTCGGGGCTCTCCGTGTTTGCCGGCGTGGGTGAGCGGACCCGTGAGGGGAATGACTTCTTCCATGAAATGAAAGAATCCGGCGTGCTCGATAAAGTGGCCATGGTGTTCGGCCAGATGAACGAGCCTCCCGGTAACCGGCTGCGCGTCGCGTTGACGGGTCTCACGATGGCAGAACATTTCCGCGACGAAAGCCGTGACGTGCTGCTGTTCGTCGACAACATCTATCGATACACACTGGCCGGTACCGAGGTGTCAGCGCTGCTTGGACGTATGCCGTCTGCGGTGGGTTATCAGCCGACGCTGGCGGCCGAGATGGGGGTCCTGCAGGAGCGGATTACCTCAACCCGAACTGGCTCGATCACCTCATTCCAGGCCGTCTACGTTCCCGCGGATGACCTGACGGACCCCTCGCCGGCAACAACGTTTGCCCACTTGGATGCTACGCTGGTGCTGTCGCGACAGGTCGCCGAGCTCGGTATCTATCCGGCGGTGGATCCGCTGGATTCCACCAGTCGCCAGCTTGATCCGCTGGTCGTTGGCCAGGAGCACTATGACACTGCGCGGGCGGTGCAGGGAACGCTGCAGCGCTATAAGGAACTGCGTGACATCATCGCAATTCTGGGCATGGACGAGCTGTCCGAAGAAGACAAGCAGGTCGTCAACCGTGCCCGAAAGATTCAGCGCTTTTTGTCCCAGCCCTTCTTTGTGGCCGAAACCTTTACCGGATCGCCCGGCAAGTTCGTATCGCTCAAAGACACGATTCGTAGCTTCCAGGGGATCATCGATGGTCAGTACGATGATATTCCGGAGCAGGCCTTCTATATGGTCGGCGGGATCGAAGAAGCTGTCGAAAAGGCAAAAACCGTCACCTAATTCGCTGAAATACGGCAATGGCCAATACCATTAAAGTCGAGATCGTTAGCGCCGAAGAAGAAGTCTGGTCGGGTGAAGGCACTATGGTGTTTGCGCCGGCCGAGATGGGCGAGATCGGGATTGCCCCGCAGCACGCGCCGCTTTTAACGCGTCTGAAGCCCGGAGAAATCCGCGTTCAGCAGGAAGCGGGCGACGAGCAGTTTTTCTTTGTTTCAGGAGGTCTGCTTGAGGTTCAGGGACATCTTGTCACTGTGCTCTCCGACACGGCACTGCGCGCCGGTGATCTGGATGAAGCGGCGGCCCTTGAAGCCCAGCGCCGTGCTGAGCAGGCGATGAGTGACCGCACCAGCGAGGTAGATTTCGCCAAAGCAAAAGCGGAGCTCATCCAGGCGGCGGCCCAGCTGCGCGCTATCCAGAAACTGCGCGGCAAAGGTCGGGGTTAGCCCCCGGCGCCGTCCGCGACAGCGGGAGCAAACCGTGTCTCAGCAGGTCGAGGCAGACAAAATCGTTTCGGTGGCTTACACCATCAGGGACGGGTCTGGAAAAATCGTCGAACACACCGGATTGCCGGTCTCCTATCTCCACGGTGGCGATGATCTGCCGCTGTTCCCTCAAGTTACCGCCGCGCTCGAAGGCTTAAGCGCAGGCGATACCACAGAAGTGTTGCTGAGGGCGCAGGAGGCTTTTGGTCCGCATGATCCCGGCCTTACTTTTTCCGATGACATTGAGAATGCGCCTGAAGAACTGCGCCACGTAGGTGCGGAACTCGATGCCGAAAATGAGCAGGGCGAGGCGCTGCATTTTCGGGTAGTCCGCGTAGATGAGGCAGAGATTACCGTTGACGGCAATCATCCTCTTGCAGGACAGGACATCACCTTTATTGTCCGGGTGACGGACGTTCGCGACGCGACACCTGCTGAACTTGCTGCGAACGCCCAGCAGCAGATCCACTGAATTCCGTTTTGCGGGAAATCCCGCACGTGCGATTGCAGTAATATCCTGATCCATGACGCTTGAAGTCATTATTCTGGCGGCCGGCAAAGGCACCCGTATGCGCTCAGCATTGCCAAAGGTGCTCCATGATCTCGCTGGCAGACCATTGATCCAGCATGTATTGGATACGGCTCGGGAACTTTCCCCCGACCGGATTCACGTGGTGCATGGGCATGGCGCCGAGTTAGTCCGTGAGCGTCTGGCTGCTGCTGAGGAAATCAACTGGGTCGAGCAGGCAGAGCAACTGGGCACAGGACATGCCGTCAGCCAGGCCTTGCCCGACGTGAATCCGAATGCCAGGGTGTTGGTTCTTTACGGCGACGTGCCTCTCATTCGCGCCAAAACCTTGCGTGCCCTGCTGGATCAAAGCGACGACAGCCACCCCGCGCTATTGACGGCCGAGCTTAACAATCCGTCAGGCTATGGTCGGATACTGCGTGATGGAAAAGGCGCGGTTACCGCGATCGTTGAAGAAGCCGATGCGTCTCAAGCCGAGCGCCAGATTGCCGAGATCAATACCGGCTTTATGGCTTGTCCTGCGGGCCAGCTTCAGGGCTGGCTGGAGGAGATCGACAACAGTAACCGTCAGGGAGAGTTCTATCTGACTGATGTCGTCGGCCGCGCCGCGCAGGCAGGGGCAACAGTAACTGCAGTGGGTTGCCAAGATACTGATGAGATCACCGGTGTGAACAGTCAAACAGAACTCGCAAAGGTGGAAAGATGCTTTCAGGCGCGGCAGGCAGAAGCGCTTATGGAAGCGGGCCTCAATTTACGGGACCCCGCGCGTTTTGATCTTCGGGGGAACCTGAGCTTTGGGGAAGACTGTGTTTTCGACATTAACGTAGTGGTGTCGGGAGAGGTCCACCTGGGCAAGGGAGTCTCGGTCGGGCCGAACTGCCAGATCATCGATAGCGAAATCGGCAACGGCGTCGAGGTTCGCGCCAATAGCGTGGTCGAGGGTGTCAAAATCGCCGATCATTGTGCCATCGGACCCTTTGCACGCCTTCGTCCCGGGACTGTTCTTCATGCAGGCGCACGCGTGGGCAATTTTGTTGAAACCAAGAACACAACGCTGGGCGAGGACAGCAAAGCGAATCACCTTGCCTATGTGGGCGACGCCACGGTGGGGCAACGCGTTAATATCGGGGCCGGGGTCATTACCTGCAATTATGACGGCGCCAACAAGCACCCCACCGTGATCGAGGACGATGCCTTTGTCGGCTCAAACAGCGCGCTGGTCGCACCGGTTACCGTCGGCAAAGGGGCGACGGTGGGTGCAGGCTCTGCAGTGTCCCGCGATGTTCCGCCCGGGCAGCTTGCGCTGACCCGCGCTGAGCAGCAGGTGCGAAGCGGTTGGCAACGTCCGAAAAAAGAGAAGAAAAACTGAATGGATCGGTAGGTCGGTTTGTTGAATCAACCGGGCCCGTAACCTTTCCGTAACTTTCCAACAGAGCAGACAAATTTATGTGCGGCATTGTCGGGGCAGTCAGAACTTCTGAAGCGAGCGGCTTTTTGCTCGAAGGTTTGCGCCGGCTTGAATATCGGGGCTATGACTCCGCCGGGGTAGTGGTGATCAACCCCGAAGGAGAGCTGGAGAGGGCCAGAGCCGTCGGTAAAGTCGGAGAATTGGAACAGGCCCTGCGTCAGACACCGTTGGCAGGCGCAACCGGAATCGCCCATACCCGCTGGGCGACGCATGGCGGCGTCACAGAGCCCAATGCCCATCCGCATATCTGCAACGGCACTTTGGCGCTCGTGTGCAACGGGATCGTTGAAAATCACGAAACTCTTCGTGAGGCACAGCGTGCGGCGGGCCTCAGTTTTACTTCCGAAACCGATACGGAAGTCGTGGTGCATCAGGTCTATCTTCACCTTCAGCAGGGGTTGGATCTGGCGGATGCGGTGCGTGCCACGATGGCGGAGCTGCACGGCAGTTTTGCACTGGCTGTGGTGCATGCCGGCGAGCCGGGCCGGCTTGTTGCGGCCCGCCAGGGCCCGCCTCTTCTGCTCGGGCGGTCGGGCGAAGAAAACTTTGTGGCGTCCGATATCAACGCCCTGCTGCCGGTAACCCGCGAGTACCAGGTGCTTGAAAACGGCGATGTGGCAGATATTCGCGGGAGCGATTGCCTGATTCGTGACAAAGCCGGCGAAATAGTTGAGCGGACCGTGCACAGCAGCACGCAGTCGGGCGAGAGTGCAGAGCTCGGTGAATACCGCCATTTCATGCAAAAAGAAATCCACGAACAGCCCCGGGCGGTTGCTGATACCCTGGAAGGGCGCCTGCTGGGCGATCACGTTCTTGAGGAATCTTTTGGCAGCCGCGCTCAGGAGATCTTTGATGCGACCCGGCAGGTTCAGATCATTGCCTGCGGAACGAGTTATCACGCCGGCTTGGTCGCTCAGCACTGGCTGGAATATGTCGGGGTGCCGTGTGAGGTAGAGGTGGCCAGCGAGTATCGCTACCGCCGCCACGCCCACCGGGAAGGCACGTTGGTCGTGACGATTTCCCAATCCGGCGAGACGGCGGATACGCTCGCTGCGCTAGAGGAAGCCGCGCGTCAGGGGATTGCAGGGTCTTTGGTGATTTGCAATGTGCCTGAATCCTCACTGGTGCGTGAATCCGACCTGTCTTTCATGACCCACTGCGGGCCGGAGGTGGGAGTGGCTTCCACCAAAACCTTTGTGAGCGCGATGACCGGTCTGTTGCTGTTGGCACTGGTGCTGTCACGGCGTCACGGTTTTGATTCTGGCTTTGAGTCCCATGTGGTGCGCCAGGTCCGGACGCTGCCCGCTGTCCTTGAGTCTGTTCTGGCGATGGAAGAGGCGATTGCCAAGGTCGCCACGGTATTTGGTGACAAGGAGCATGCGCTTTTTCTGGGACGCGGTGCCCACTTTCCGATTGCCATGGAAGGCGCGCTCAAGTTAAAGGAAATTTCTTACATCCACGCCGAAGCCTATCCGGCAGGTGAGTTAAAGCACGGTCCGCTTGCACTAGTGGATGAAAGAATGCCGGTTGTGGCCGTGGCGCCCAACGACATGCTGATTGAAAAACTGAAATCCAACCTTGAGGAAGTCCGCGCACGGGGCGGGCGCCTTTTCCTCTTTGCAGATCCGGGTTCAGGTTTTGTTGAAAGCGATGATGTCCGGATTCTGCATGTGGCGCCGGTAGACAGCGCTATCGCGCCGATTATTTACACCGTACCGCTTCAGCTTCTTTCGTACCATGTCGCGCTCATCAAGGGCACGGATGTGGACAAGCCGCGCAACCTGGCAAAGTCAGTCACTGTAGAGTAACGGACCGTCGGCAGCATCTGCCTAGCTTTGGGCCGATGAATATTTCTAGAGGGCGAGAGAGACATGGGGAGATGCCCTCTCTTTTCGCGACGCTCGAGGCTCTAATTTCTCGATTCCCTGCTCAGCGCCGTGCGCCTGCGAGTACAAAGGCACCATACACCGAAGCCGGATAACCACGGGCTTTGAGGTCATCTCTTGCCGCAAGCCAGGCGCCACCGAAGTCTCCCTGTTGCGCCGCCTCATGGAACTTTTTCATATAAGCGACAGTTCCTGCGTCGTCGATTCTCCAGAGACTGCTGAGAACGGTGTTTGCACCGCCTAGAAAAAAACTTCTTGTCAGACCAATGAGGTCGTCTCCGGCGATAGCCCTGCCGAGGCCGGTTTCGCATCCGGATAAGACCACGAGTCGCGCAGGAAGCGGATTTTCAAAAAGGGCTTCGGCCGTCAGGGACTCAGCATCGGTTCCGTTACTTAGCATCACCGCAGAATTGAGAGGCACGTCATGATCAAATACGCCGTGGGTAGCGAGATGCAGGACGCCAGCGCTTTCTCCTACTGCAAGACGGAGTTTCCCCTCGGAAGCTTCGACACCCAGAAGTGTGTCTGCCTCATAAAGACGGGCGACCGCGATGGCTTCTTCTCGCGCACCGGGTAACTGGGTGAGTTCCCCCCCGAATTCGGGATCACCGACGATCACTGCTGAAGCGGAGGAAGGTGCTCGGGCGGCAGGCTCTCGTGTTACCCAGCCTCCTGTCGGGAGAGTGATGACGGGATAAGAGGTTTCCAGTAATGACCAGGGCACGAAATAAAGGCCACTGCTGGGGACGATATACAGCAGCTCCTCTGCTCCCCACCAATCTGGGGGGAATACCCTTTGCAGTTCACTCAATATCGATTCTTGTTGCGACGAACTGCTTAAAGGCACCTGTGTATTTACCTGACTGATGCCTCGTTGAGAGTTACTGACACCAAAGGCCTTTGAAAATCGATCAAGAAGGTCGTCCAGTTCCCGGTATGAAAGGAACAAGGTTTTTGCAAAAGCGTTCTGTGGGTTAATCAGCAGAAAGCGGACGGCATCTTCAGGCCGCCCCGGGATGGCGTAGGCCATCACCTCGCCAGGTTTTAATCGTGCCTGAACTGATGCAAGCGTGACATTGCGT
>WTHR01000166.1 GCA_011523045.1 Gammaproteobacteria bacterium
GTTTTTACCCCCGCCACCATGGCATTGAGATCATCCGTGTGCGAAAAGAAACGCGGGTCGATACGCGGGTGATCCAGCGGGTTGGCGCTTGCCAGACTCACGGTTCCGAGAGACTTTGGCCTTTCCAGGTTGATATCGATCTGAACGCCGGGTTTGGCCACCTGTCTGCCGCGTACCAGAAGGTGGCGGCCCAGTCGCTGCATTAACGGCGCCTTCTCGACCTCGCCGTCGGTCATATTTTCATGGACCGTCATCGGTGTCATGAAGGTCTCAAACTCAGGCATCGCCGGATCGTTGAGCCCATGGAAAATTACCGAGGAGAAAAAAGCGCCTCCACCGGGGCCACTGCCGTTGAACAACCACCTCGCCATTAGCCAGGCTGCCCGATCCAGGCGCTGGTGGCGAGCCAGACTCAGATCCATACGATCTGATCCGTACTGCATCGATACGTCCACATGATCCGCAAGACTCTGGCCCACTCCTGGCAGATCAACGACAGCGTTGATGCCGTGCTGATTGAGATGGGCGGCTGGCCCTATTCCGGAAAGCATCAGTGTCTGCGGCGTCCCGAACGCACCCTGACACAGGATGACCTCTTCACGGGCAACTATTTTCTCTTTGCCCAGCGTCTCGATTCCCTTTGCCACTCCGCCTTCAAGGATCACCCGCACCGCCTGCCGGTGTGTCAGGATCTTAAGATTGGAGGGCGGCTTTGCAAGATAGGAAATCGCGGATGACTGGCGAATTCCGCGGTGAACTGTGCTGTCCGTGCGGCCGACGCCGGAGCGGTGAGGTCCGTTGAAATCATCCAGACGCTGATGACCACAGGCCACAGCAGCCTCAATAAACGCCTCTTCCAACTCGCCAAAATTCACGGAGGCCTCGGTCTTCACCGGGCCATCGACCCCATGCCAAGCACCCTTGCGATCAACAGCACCCTGGGAGCGGCGAAAATACGGCAATAGATCGGAGAATCCCCACCCCGAAAGACCGCTCTCCCGCCATGCGTCGTAATCCTGCGGAACGCCACGGATATAGATCATGCCGTTCATGATCGAAGATCCTCCGAGTGCCCGGCCGCGCGGAAAGTAAATCTTGCGATCATTCAGTGCCGGTTGCGGAACTGACTCAAAACCCCAATCCAGCTTCGCATCCCCAAAGACCAACCCGTTACCGGCCGGCATCCGGATAAAGAGATTCCGGCCTTTTCCCCCAGCCTCAATCAGGCAGACACGGGCTTCTCGGTTTTCTGCCAAACGCGCCGCCAATGCGCATCCTGCAGAACCTCCCCCGACAATGACGTAATCGAATTCCATCGCTTCTCGAAACCCTTAGATGCGCCGCACCTGCCGGATTACCTCCTCGGTCATCTGCTGAGTGGTGTGTTTACCGCCAAGATCAGGGGTTGCGAACCCTGCCTGCAACACCGCCTCAACGGCCGTGCTGATTTTCCGGGCGCCCGCCGATTCTCCCGCGCTGTACTCAAGCAGCATGGCGACGGACAGAATGGTGCCTATCGGATTAGCGATACCGGCGCCGGCGATATCCGGCGCACTGCCGTGCACAGGTTCGTAAATTGCCGGTCGTTCCGATCGGCCGCTCTGTGGCAACTCTGACAGACATGCCGAAGGCAACATCCCGAGTGAACCCGAGACTGCCGCTGACTGATCGGAGAGGATGTCGCCAAAGAGGTTATCGGCCAGAATCACGTCAAAGTCGCCTGGATTGCAGGACAGCTGGTATGCGGCATTGTCCGCAAAAAAATGGGTCAGCGTCACATCGGGAAACTCACTTTCGCCAATCTCCTGCACGACTTCACGCCAAAGCTTGCCCGCCATAAAAACGTTGGCCTTGTCGACAGAAAGCAATTTTCCGGTCCGACGGCGTGCCACTTCAAACCCGATCCGCGCAAAGCGCACGATCTCAGCTTCTGTATATTCGTTGAGATCATAGGCCCGACGACCTTCACCGGCATTGTCGATACCGCGGGTGGGCGAAAACATGGCGCCACCGCAAAGCTCCCGGACGACCATCACGTCTGAGTTTCGCACCACTTCGGGTCGAAACGGTGTGCGGGACAGCAAAGGATCATACGCACGCGCCCAGCGCAGGGAGGCAAACACCTCAAGCTCATGGCGCAATTTCATGAGCCCATCCTGCTCTTCGGGGCCACCCTCCACCGCGATGTGGTCCCATTTCGGCCCACCGACTGCGCCAACCAAGAGTGCATCGGAATGATGAGCCTGGTGGAGAGTCTCTTTGCGGACGAACACGCCGTAAGCGTCAAAGGCAGCGCCGTGGAGTACATCCTCTGAAATATCGAGTTTCAAAGAAACAGTCGCCGCGACGGCCTCTAGCACCTGCAGGCCGGAGTGGACGACTTCGGGGCCGATCCCGTCACCCCCCAACGCCAGAATCTTCAGCGCCATTTCTACCCTCGCAACCAAAAGAATCGCACAGAACTCAACTGCCTCAGAAAGTCTTATTCCAAGGAATGGGCTCTGTTATTTCACTGGCGACTCATTACTGGCGTATTGCGACACACCGTTGTGAATTAGAAAAATGACACGAGAAAAATGAACGTTGCAACACCCACAAAGACTGCGGGCAGAACCCTTTTGCCGCCACCAAAGAACACTCCCACGCCGATCACAAAGGCAAGCACCCTAAAAAGGAGCGGAGTTTCCATGAGCGGTCCGATCGGCAAAATGACCATTCGAGCAATAAGCCCGCCCAACATTGCATAGGAAACGAATGTCACCCACTGGAAAACCGGACTGTCACTCTTGATTCGGGCCGCGAACATCACGCCCGCGCCTCGCCATAAGTACGTGCCCACGATAGCGCCGCTTGTCAGCAGCACAAGTGCGATGGCAGACGATTCGTTCATGAAACTGATTGCCGACCCTTGAGGCGATTATTCAAGAGGAAGGCCAATGTGCCGCCCACGACACCGGTCAAAAGAAGATCAAGATCCGGCGCGACGAGATGAAACATAATGCCAAGCGGCGCCCCCACCACAAGGGCAATCATCGAGGATCTGTTCTGGACTCCCGCCAGCAACACTGCAAAAAACAGGGGGTTCATAAAGATCAGCCCCAATGCAATGGGTCGGGGCATCAAACCCACACCAAAATACCCAATGACAGTACCGAGGGTCCCTGCACTCATGCAGATCACCGCAAATACAATGTAATAACGGCGGCGTAACGTTGTCTCAATCTCCGGAAACCGTTTAAGGCCCGCGGCCCAGGAGTTGATCGAAAGCATCTGCACGAGTGCGAAATCCCATCGGGACTTGGACCGCGCCTCATTCATGAGAGGCATAAACGCGACCACCATAGGGAGAAACCGAGCATTGGCCAGAGCCACTCCCAAAATCACAAAAAATGCCGACAGGCCGGCGACGTGCATCTCGACCAGTGCCAACTGACCCGGCAGCCCCCAGATTCCCACCGTTGCCGCAATGGCCATCGCAAGAGGCAAGCCGCTCTCATGAACCAGAGACCCGAAGCCCGTCATGCTCGCCAGCAGCGTAATAGATGGAAAGCCGATCGCGTCTCGCCAAGCGAGGCGATTCACTGCGCTCGCGCTGGCGATCATGGGAGCATGCTTTTGAAATAAAGTGCGAACACCTGACTAAAACTTTCCAGCGTTGAAATCCGTAATGGCTTGTTCTATTTCGGCCCGCGTATTCATCACAAACGGCCCATAACGGGCAACCGGTTCGTTCAACACCTGGGCTGCCACCAGCAGGAACCTTGCGGAAGTGCTTTTAGCCTCGATATGCACGGCGTTACCCGCGCCGAGAACCCCCAGCTGCCTTGCGGCAACCGTATCGCAGCCCGTATCTGACCTTACCGATATCTCGCCCTCGTTTACAAAAACGAATCCCGCATGATCTGGCGGAATCGACTCCTCTATGCTGGCCCCGGAAGACAGACGAATATCAAAGTAAAGCGGGCTTGTTACGACCCCTTTGACAGGCCCGGCTGTTCCCTCACAGGTCGTCCCCGTGATGACATTTACATCTACCCCGGGGGTGCGATGCTCGACGGGAATCTGATCCT
Source organism: Gammaproteobacteria bacterium (assembly GCA_011523045.1). GTDB lineage: Bacteria > Pseudomonadota > Gammaproteobacteria > Arenicellales > UBA868 > UBA868. The sequence continues at coordinate 4,071 of WTHR01000166.1, forward strand.
TCGGATACTCGTGATACGCAGGATCACAAAGTTTTTCTTTGGCAGGAAGATTTACCCACAGCTGAAAACCTGCCAACCGGCCATGCTCCTGCTCGGGCATTTCTGAGTGGATAATTCCCCGTCCTGCCGTCATCCACTGGATGCCGCCCGCCTCTATGACTCCGCCATGTCCTGCGTTATCTTCGTGGCGCATCTTCCCCGCCAGAAGATAGGTTACCGTCTCAAAGCCTCTATGCGGATGTGAGGGAAAGCCTGCAATGTAATCATTCGGATCATCAGACTCGAAAAAATCGAGCAAAAGGAAAGGGTCCAATTCCGGGAGAGACTGCGACCCAATGTAGCGGGTTAAACGCACACCCGCCCCATCAGAGGTGGGCTGCCCTGAAATCACATTCTCAATTCTGCGGCGGCTAATATGGCTGGCATTTCTGGCGGGAGTCGTGCTCATGGGTAACCCATTTACTCTTATTAAATAATTGGGTGGACTATACTCTGCTCTGGTGAACCTGCTCCAAATCATCTCCAGCACTGATGACCGCTCAGGAAAAAGTCGCCTCGGATCAAATCTCCATTACGCCGATGTCGGTGCATACCGGCGCCGAAATCAGCGGCGTCGACCTACGCCATCCTCTTAGCCAGGTTGAGATCCGCGAGGTTCGCGATGCACTCCTGAAGTGGCGGGTGGTCTTCTTTCGCGATCAGGAACTAACCCATCGTGAGCACGTGGCCCTTGCAAGACAGTTCGGCGAACCCACCCCCGGGCATGTGATTTTCGGCAATCACGAGGAATATCCTGAAATCTACCCGGTGGTGAAGCACCGTACCGCCCAGGCGGGCGATGTGACAGTCAAACGGGCCTGGACTGGATGGCATACCGACATCACTGCGGCGATTAATCCCCCGGCAGCATCGATTCTTCGCTCAGTCGTTCTGCCGCCGTATGGCGGTGATACTCAATGGCTGAACATGGTGAAGGCCTTCGACGGGCTGTCTTCACCTATGCAGGAGTTTTTGTCTTCGTTAAGCGCGGTTCATCGATATCGGCCGGCATCTGACCCCAAAGACAAGAGCGGCTACAACAAACTCATTGAACAAAAGGGCATGGTGTCCGAACACCCCTTGGTGACCGTGCACCCCGAGACAGGTGAAAAGACGCTCTTTACCAACCCGGCTTACGTTGACCATATCGTCGGCCTGACACCAAGAGAAAGTCAGTGCCTGCTGGAGTATCTCTGGGAACACTGCCTGCAGCCCGAATTCACCATCCGCTTTCGCTGGAACGCTGGCAGCATCGCTTTTTGGGACAATCGGGCCACCCAGCATCAGGCCATCGGCGACATTTTTGATACCGACTTCAGTCGTGAACTCTACCGGGTGACGCTAAATGGTGAGGTGCCTGTTGGGACGGATGGGCGCAGGTCCACCGCAATCAGCGGCGAACCCATAAAGCCCGTTTAACCTTCGTTAGAAAACAAAACGTTCAAAGCCCGCGGCCCGGGTTATCTGCCGTCAAGGGTCGCTAGCGTGCCGTAAAGATCAGGCCGGCGATCGCGAAAGACTGCCCAGGAGTCACGGTATTCTTTGATCTGATCGAAATCAAAGCGATGGACCAACACTTCTTCCTGATCTCTCCCTGCCTGTGCTACGACCTGGCCCTCGTGATCAGCGATAAAGGAGTTACCGTAAAAGTCGAGATGCTCGTCCGGTAATTCGGTCATGTATTCCCGACCGATCCGGTTAGAGGCAACGACCGGCAGGATATTGCACGCCGCGTGTCCGCACATTGCGTTACGCCAGGCATCCACCGAATCATTGCCTGTCAGCATATCCCCGCCGCCTCCAAGGCCAGAGCCAATCGCAGTAGGATAAAGAATGATGTCGGCCCCCATGAGAGTCAGGCATCTCGCTGCTTCGGGAAACCATTGATCCCAGCAGATGAGTACACCGACTTTGCCGTATCGGGTCTTCCAGATCCGAAAACCCGTGTCACCCGGACTGAAATACTCCTTTTCCTGATAACCTGGCGCATTGGGGATGTGTGATTTTCGGTAGACGCCAAGGATCGTGCCATCCGCATCGGCCATCGCCACAGAATTGAAATAGACCTCCCCCGCTTTTTCAAAAAAGCTGATGGGCAGGACTACCTCCAACTCCTTTGCGAGTTTCGAAAAGTGGTCGACGACCTGACTTTCCTCTAACGCGCGAGCCAACGAGCGGTGCTTGTGGCATTGCTCGATCGGAAAATACGGCGTTTCAAATAACTCTTGTATAAGAATAATAGAGGCCCCACCGGCCGCCGCCTGACGTACCAGATGCTCTGCCCTATTGATATTTTCATCCTGCTCCCAAGTGCACGCCATCTGTGTTGCTGCTACCCCTACATTCGTCATTTGATCTCGCCTCCACCGAATCCGTCGTCTTTAGCACATAGTATGTTACTGCTTTGATTCACATCAATCGATCCCGCTTTCATCTTACAATTTGCTCGTGAACAAAATCCAAGACCTATGAACTCATCCTCTTTCACTGGCGATTTAAGAGTTTCCCTACGGTATCTTGCCGCCGGTGAGAAAAGCGCGGTGGTTCGCCCT
>WTHR01000051.1 GCA_011523045.1 Gammaproteobacteria bacterium
TTCTCGAATCGAGCTTAAGTTCGTTAAATTGCAAAATTGATCCTCACGGCATTTTTGCGGCTATGAGTAGAAAAACAGTGACGAGGTTTCGCAGCCCTGCTGCACCTGGCTTAACCAGTTCGTTGCGAATTAATCGCCAAGGGCCACGGCGTGGTATGGGCAGTAACACAAGTGATGGGGGACAAGCACACGATCAGAGACGCGCTTTCCCCTCTCTGGGGAGGCGCGACTATACAGGGCTGACGTGAAAAATACCAGCCATTGAGTGACCGTGGCTTTAGCGATCCACCTTTTACGTCAACCATAGTGCTGTTCTGTTGAAAGATATCGCCAGGATATGCCGACAGCGTACGGAGTAGCCTCGTCCTGAGATTAAAACCGCTAACGACGCATCAATACGCTGTCCAGAGCATTGGCAAACGTCATTCGATCCCTCTTGCTGAATGCATCGGGCCCGCCCGTCTGCACGCCACTGCTTCGCAATGAGTCCATAAAGTCCCGCATGCCGAGGCGTTGCCCGATATTTTCTTTTGTGTACTTCTCGCCACGCGGATTAAGGACCACACACCCTTTTGCAACGAGCTCTGCCGCAAGAGGGATATCCTGGGTGATCACGATGTCGCCCTTATTCGCATGTTCAACAATGTAGTTATCCGCAACATCAAGACCGGACGCTACCTTTACGGTGCTGATGAATAAAGATCGGGGTACCTCAAGCAATTGGTTTGCGACGAACGTCACAGGGGTTCTGGTTCTCTCAGATGCGCGATAAAGAATTTCTTTAACGGCTTTGGGTGACGCATCCGCGTCCACCCATATTCGCTGCGTGGTTTCAGTCAAACTTCGGTTGCCGGTCCCTGATTTTCGCGTTTCGCCAACACATCAGTACCGGGAAAAGATGCTCAATTGCTGGTGCGAATTGAACTGGAGGACATCGTAACCTTTGGGCTCGAGACTATGCATTCCGGGAGACATCTGAGGCATACCAGGTGCCGTGATACCAACGATCTCTGGACGCTCCGCGAGCAGCCTTTTGATATCGGAGGCAGGCACATGACCTTCCACGATATATCCATCAATCAGTGCCGTATGGCAGGAATACAACGCAGGATTAGTGAGCCCAAGTTCCTGCTTGATTGGCGTTACATCGTCAACATCGTGTGCGGTCACGCTGAACCCGTTATCTTCCAAATAGTCGACCCAGGCCTGGCAACACCCGCACGTCGGGCTCTTCCAAACTGTAATCGGCAACTCAGATGCAACTCCTGCGTTTAGAGCGCATCCGAATAAAAACAATGACAACACGACTCGTCGAACAAAAGCATTGATCATTTCAGCTTCCTCTCTTTTATGCCGCTAAAGGTGGGTATAAAAAATTGCTCGGGGGCCAGTCTTCATTTCTTCGCTCTTTGCCGGTTCTTTTCGACCCACTGGGCAATCCATTCGGCAGGCGGCGCGTATATATCAATGAAGACGACGGGCTCGTCGCCCAGAATTTCCCCGCCGTGTTCAACATTCGCTGGCGCAAACCACATATCACCAGGGCCAATCTCCCTGACTTCATCTCCCACCGTAAGACGCATGCGGCCTGAGATCATCACGCTCGCCTGCTCATGGGTATGGCTGTGAAGCTCATAGGTGCCGCCGGGTTCGAATTTTGCCCAGACCAACTGACAGCTCTCGCCCGTCACGGGAATTGCTGTATGGACTTTTTCGCCCGGGATAAAGTCCGCACTCGCCTCGACCTCTGCTGCGGAAAAGATGAACGACCCCATATACTCACCCGAATTGGTCTGGACTCAGACTGATCTATACCAGTAACGATAGCAAATGAGCAATCAATTCTAGTTTCACATTTAACGCGGGATAGGCTCTTTGCTGAACCCTTCAACTGCTCGAATTAGAGCAGACCGTGCAGAGATCGAATCTGCAACCGCTTAATTTAGGTCAGACAACCAAGAAGGTCATGTCTGAGAGGAGACATATCAGACTTGATTCATGAGCAACTGACTAAGTTTGGGCATATCGATTGAAGACACTACCCACTCCGGCTTTCGCTCAACATGCGCATCAGTCAGATTGGGGATATAAAACTGCCAGCTCTCGCCCAAACCAAGGACTTCTGGCATCGCCCCGCTATTTCCTTCCTTTCTCGCAAGCTGCATCTTCTCAAGGGGCTTAAGGTCTGCCATCCAGCCATAGTTAACCGAAACCCATTCTGCAGTGTCCCAAAGCGGCATCTCTTTGAATGTGCCCCACCACGCTTTAGTGTCCTGCTTAAGCTTAACTTGCACGTAATTACTGAGAGCGTTCCACTCCATCTTGATTGCCGAACTGTCCCGAACGTAGTCCCTGAGAGTTTGGCCACTATCCACCGCTCGACGATATTTACCAACGACCCCTTCAATATCATCGAAAAAAGGTTTGACGGGGGACCACCAACCACTGATCACTCCGAAACGCGGATCCTCGGGTGCATCACCCTCATCTAATCGGCATAGCAGAGTGTGCCTCGGGATAGTAACGACCTTAAACTTCTTAAAACCTGTTTTCGGATTTACAGGATGCCTATAGATATCCTGCATTTTGAGATCTGCATTCAACATCTAATAAGGCCCCTATCGTTCTGATTTGGTATTCCAAGGGTCACGATGGACATACAGGCTCCTGCATCACGAGCGCCGGCTTAATCTCTGAGTCTTTCCAATTGTCGAGGAATAGAGGTGTGGCGCTTCCCCCGATTGGAGGGACTAACCAGGGCCAATGGCCGTGCACCTCCCGAGCGACGTCCTGCTCGTTTCGGCAGAACTGGAGAAACTCAAGGGACGCGCTATAGTGATCGACAATCTTTACGCCTTCTGCCTCAAAACTCCAGAGCACCGCTTCTGTCATTGCCGTCAGCGCCTTGTCACGCCAAAGCGTGCGCTCGCGCCGCGTGTCGAGACCAATCTTCTCAGCGATTTCGAATGAGAGATTGTAGCGATCCACATCGGTGAAGTTGCGAGCGCCGATCTCGGTCGCCATATACCAGCCATTAAAAGGAGCGCATTGGTATAGGATGCCGCCGCAGTCAAGCGCCATATCCGATACGGCCGGTACCGCATACCATTTAAGATCCAACTCTTCGATGCCTGGGAATTGAGGGTGACGAATCCGAACCTCTTTGCGCTGTGCCTGAGGAATTTCGTAGTACCTAGGTTTATGCCCTGCCACTTCTATGACAATTGGAAGCAGATCGAATTTGCCCCCTGCTCCATGCCAGCCTAAAGCCTCAATTGATCGAGTGAGCCTCAACTGAGCCGGATCTCCAACAATCTTGCCCTCGGTTTTTTGGTAACCCGCGTAACGCATTAACTGAGAATTCCAAAGGCGTACAGCCGGTTGACCCGGCGCCCCCGGATCAAATACCGTCATTAACGGAGTCAGGTTTCCATCGTTATACGCCAGGTCGAGATGCTCAAAGAGCGCGGTTGCGATCTCGTCGGGATGACTGAGATGTCGGCAATCGCGCACATTTAGACCAGACCAGTAGAGGCGGCCGATACATCGTGCAGCATTGCGCCAGGCAAGCCGCGCGCCGAAAGTGAGTTCCTCATTGGTCTGGCGGTAACTTCCGGTGCGACTGATTTCATCCTTCACCTCACCCCACCGATTATCGAACCCACCGAGGGCTTGATTCTCGGTGAAAAACTGTTGGAGAAAAGATTTCGCCTCCGCTTCTTGGGAGCCCGGCTCTTCGACCGTAAACTGTTGCCAATCCACCTCTTTCGCCGACTTCGCGCTATCTCGCCATGCCCCTGGGCACACCATCTCAGGACCGCTTGCAAATCCGGCATGGACAAATACCTCTTTGCGTACGGTAATCCCTCTTGCACTCAGTAAGGTCGTGACCTCTTCCGCCCAGGCCACCGGCCCACACACCAACGCCTCGGAGGCGCCAGATGCGTCGATAGCGTGGTCAGTTAACGCCGACAGATCTGGGCGCCCCTCAACCGTTGTATCGTACGCTGTAAAACTAATACGCCCTGCTTCAGACGCCATTTCTAACTCGTCAAGATAAGCAGCTGCTGCCCGGCCTCTGTAGATATAAGTCACATGGATGCGGCGACGAGTTGCAATCGTACGAAGCGCGGCAACTGCCGGGGTTACACCAATCCCTGCGACTATGCACAAGAGCGGATCCCCCTCTTCAGCCACAGGTTCTCCCTGCGGCGTTGAGATCCGAGTTAATACACTATCCCCTCCCGCCGCCAGCCATGGTGAGAATAGCCCCTGCTGTTCGATTTTGACTCCACACTCGATCATCTCAGGTCGGCCTTCAACGACCGTATAGCTCCGCGACACCCAAGCGCCGTCTATCAAGCCTTCGATTGAGACATGTTGGCCTGGCGAAACGTCTGGCAACTCGCAGCTGATGGGTTCCAGGCGGATGCGAACTGCACCTTCACATAGCGAGGTGACTTCCGTCCGACATAAAGTGAAGTTCTCGCGCCCGAGTAACGTCGCCAGTCGGTTTCGGCATCCCCCGCAGACGCCGCCAGCTCCACAGACGCGTTCGATATCCTCCAACGTCGTTGCGCCAGCTTCCGCGTGGCTTTGGATCGTCGCAGCACTTGTGGCGGTACAGGCACACACGGTGGTATCCGATCCTAGGTCAGAATCCTGGGGGAACAGCAAAGTTCCGTTGGCCTCAAAAGCTGCCTGCCGCCACCCTTCCAGTGGCTTGCCCGATAGCAAATAGTCCATGACCGAGGGGAGATCGGACCAGTCTTGGTACCCCTCGACCAGGACCGGTACGCCGTTCGCGACCCCGATACGGGCGCGACCATCGGGCGATGAAAGCATCGTCTCGGATGGGATTGCGTCATGCGCGGTAACCATTGCTGATGCCAACGTGCGCGCGACTGTGACAGTCCTCATATCCGCTAGCCGGATCGTGGTGATCACGCGGTCTTCATCAGATCCAGGAGCAATCACGCTGTATGCGATACCCCGTCCAAATAATGCATAACCGGCACGCAATGCCGATGTTAGTGCAGCAACGCCAGTTGCCGTGCAGATGCTACGTGTTACCTCCGCTGACAAAACCAGCACTGTCGATTGTTCAAGCGCGCGCACTGTGGCAGCTCGTGGTTTGCCCTCCAATACTCCCAGCTCACCAACGAAGGTTCCTGGCCCACTCGCCCCCAGCACCCGAGCAACCCCGCCATCCCACTGCACTGCCTCCAATCGACCAGACAGCACAATGCATGCGAAGTCCGCCTTTGCTCCCTCTGAGAAAAGTATTTCGCCGGGAGCAACGTCTCGGGTAACGATCTCACCCGCATCCTGCAATACTGCGGCAATCTCACCACCGGCTTTAGACAGCGCTTTGAGCTGCGACAGTGTTTCATCACGACTGCCGGCTGCTAATGTGGCCCGATCTTGATTTTCGGCGCCACGTCTACCCACAAATTCGTTGGATATCAAAGCAACGGAGCAGCAATCCACAGCAAGGATCTGCACATCGTGCTGGCGCAAATCCTGCAAGCCGGCCCTCAACACTGCACCCTGCTCGTGTCGCGAAAGGGTCACGAGTCGCTGACGCGAGTCTCTAGCCACCGTGCGCATAGAGCCTTTTAAAACCACGTAGGTGATATCACCGACTTGTCCCTCCTGAGCGACAACTTCACCGGCGTCATATTGCTTTTTGACAATGTCGAGCCGAGCGATGCTCTCCAAGGGAGCAGAGAGGGCAAATGCGATCAGATCGCGCTCAGATGCTGATAATGATGCGTTCATAGTGGACAACCGAGTGAAAGCAAAACACTGGTCTTTTTGATCGGCTCTAGGTAAACAACTGCTCGATGACATTCAGCGGTCAATCGTGCCTGACCTGAACCAGCGCAATTAGGAAGTTGCTAGAGCGTGCCTTGTTAAGACCCACAGTATGCCACTTAGCATGGAAATGGCGATGGGATCGACAGGATCGAGGTTTTTAGCACGAAACCTTTTTCAAAACACACATAAGTGCTTGAAATATGGTGGGGCGTGCAGGGATCGAACCTGCGACCACCTGATTAAAAGTCAGATGCTCTACCGACTGAGCTAACGCCCCAAAAGCGTGCGCATTATACCCGCTCACTGTTCACCGGGAAGTGCACCCAAACCCAGGGATTGAAATTATTTCGGCGCGGGAAATAACCGCAGATCAGCGAGCGACTGGCGCAGCGAACTCCAGAAACCATCGTCCAGCATGTAGTACTGGATTTTCATGGTCAACGCCGATCCGAGCATGATCGACAACAAGGCTACCAGAGAGCCTAACGCAAGCGTCGACATACCCGATACTCCTTGGCCGATGGTGCAGCCAAAAGACAGCACGCCGCCAAACCCCATCAGCACGCCGGCGACCAGGTGGTTGCGCATATCCGCCCGGTTAGCAAAAGCTTCGACCCTGAAGTTCCCGGAAAAGACCGCGTAGAGAAAAGAACCCAGGATCATACCGAGCACCACCGCAATTCCGAAATTGATCTCGGCTCCTGTCCAGGTCATGAGATAGTTGACCGTGTTGCCTGTGGGCGCAATAAAGG
>WTHR01000090.1 GCA_011523045.1 Gammaproteobacteria bacterium
CGCATAAGCCGAATGAGTTCATAGAATTAAATCAAATCGAAGAAGGAGAAGCTCTACTCCGACGGTTGATAAAGCGCCTTTCTGATTAGTGATGAGCCTCTAGGTTTTTAAAGGAAGAAGGACGCCTTCTGAACCCAGATGTGTTACGACTCGCCTAACGATGATCATCTGAAGAAGCTAGAGCGGGTTTTCGGCAAACTGTCTGGCCCTTTTTCCCCCACGGAGGATGAGCAACGGCTCAGAGATGCCGTTAATTTAAAACTGACAGATGATCTCAGTTTTGAGGTGGACCAGAAAATCGTGTCGCTGGTCGAGGCTTGTTGGAAAAGCGGGGTTTTTGTACTGCAGTCGGATGCCTGGAGCCATGCAGGAACTGTAAGGCTGCACTTTCCGTCGACTACGTTCGCAGACCAGTTTTTGGCAAATGTTTTCTCCGACGGGGATCTCTTCTGGAACTCCGGCCAAAAATCTCCCATCCTGAGCAACTGGACACCTCTTGAAACTTTCGTCCAGATCACGCCAGAGGATTGGCATTGGGAGATGAATTTTGAATTTATGTTCGGCAATCTAGAGAATCCTGACCTCGTAGAGTCGGCCTTGGCTTACCTCGGGATGACCCCTCAAAGAATTGCTGATGAAATGACCAACGAACCTTCCGTGATCGTACGCTTTCCTTATGAGTTCAGTCATGCCATAACGGAACGGTTACGGGATAAAGAAAGCGACCGGCCCCAACCCGAGGGAAAAATCTGGGAGGTGCTGCCCGATCTATCGTGCTTTGATCCGGGTTACTTTTTCTGAGCAAAGCGCCACGAGAGGACGCACTGGCGGCTATATCACACTGCAGATTCTTTTGGAAAACGCTTTCGGCATTTCATAAGAGATACCGATCAGAATGCATGCTCACGAAGTCGACTTTTCTGCAACGCCATCAGGCCTTGGGGCTCGAAGATTAATCCACGTTACCCCAAAGAGGATCAGAGTCCCGCCGAAAATAAGGCCCAGCGTCAGCACGTCATCAAGGAACAGAATTCCCCCAATGACAGCAAAGATCGGCGAAAGCAGACCAAATGGCGTAACCAGATTTACGGGATAGCGCTGCAACAGAAAATAAAGACCGGAATTGGCCACCACCGAACTCATCACCGCGGTATAAACGAGCGCCAACCAGCCGGACCATGTAGCGTTCTGAATAACAGCAACATGCTCTCCCTCAAAAGCCAAAGACGTCAGCAGCAATATGGGCGCGCTGACTGCGGAGATCCAGGCAACGATGCTGAGCGGATGGATCTTGCCAAGCCGGCGTATTTGAATAAATCCATATGCCGAGAACCCGCACGATACAGCCATCCAGAATAACGCGGGCATATCATCAAAAGCCGCGGGATCAAATGTAATGATCGCGGCCCCGATCATTGCAATGCACACCCCCGCAATGCGCGCCACATCCATTCTCTCTCCAAGCAAAAAGACCCCCAAAAGCAACGCAAAAGGCACCTCGAGCTTGCTGAATACCGCAATGGATGCCGTGTTCTCAGCAAGAGCAATGGAAAGGTACAGGGTCAGGTACATGCCAGCCCCCATCACCAGTCCGATCCTGACAAGTGGCGCTATCAGCGATCTTGGCACCCGTAAAAACGCGAAGAGCAGGACCGCCAGCAAGGCAAAGCGAATTCCTGTAAAGAAAATCGGGGGAAACTCCCGCAACCCAATCACGGCGGCAATAAACATCGAACCCCACAGCAGGTTGATCAGCACAGCGATGGTGATGTGCCAAAGAGTCATACCGTTTGCCCTGATCCTGCCTGTAGATTCAGCCTGAAGAGTGCCTGATTCTGCCTCAACTGAATGAGCTTATGCTCATTCAGCACCGCAGGGCACACGATGACAACCGGCTCAGCAGAATGAGCAATCATGGCCGAATGACCTCGTAAGGAATAAGAGAACTTGAGACCCAGAGCCGCCACAAACTGGTCTGGCCGGGTCCAGCTACTGCGCTCACATTTGCAGACAGATTCAACCCCTGATCATAGATCGGCAGGTGTACAATGACGTCATGAGATCACGCTTCGTTCCGAAACGACTCGATCGGCGCGCAACGCGCTGCGACCTCGTCACCCTATCTTGACGTTTGGCCTTAGGGCCTGATGTCCTGTTGTGCGGTAGTGACTTTCTTTGTTTCGGATTAGAAGATGACCCTTTCTCCATCGCTGCGGATCGCCATTGATATTGGCGGCACTTTCACCGACACCGTTCTTATCCGGGGTCACCAGGAGATTCTTGCTTCAAGCAAGAATCTCACCACCGCGACAGACCCCGCAGAGGGAGCCCGAGAAGGCGCAAAACGCGTCCTGCAGTTATCCGGCCACAGTATTGAAGATGTCAACGGATTTATTCACGGCACTACTCTCGCGACCAATGCTCTGATCGAGCGGCAAGGTGCGTGTGTCGCCTCCATTACAACTGAGGGATTCAGGGATATCCTGGAGATCGGCTACGAGCGCCGATACTCACAGTACGACATCAATCTGAACAAAACCGAACCGCTTGTACCTCGAGAACGATCATTCACGGTCCGGGAGCGCGTTGACGTTGATGGAAATGTCCTGATCCCCCTGGATCCCTCGAGGCTGGATGAACTGATCTCAAAGCTCGATACATGCGGTGCTGCCGCTGTTGCGATCTGCCTGTTGCACTCATACGCCAACCCTGATCATGAACAGGAACTCAGGGCGTTGCTGAACAAACATCGGCCCGGTCTGGCTATTTCCATCTCATCGGAAGTGAGTCCGGAGGCACGGGAATATGAGCGTCTTTCAACAACCGTGGCCAACGCGTATATCCAACCGCTCATGAAAAACTATCTTCAAGAGTTGGCCGGCGCTTTCTCAGCAGACGGGCTGAATTGTCCTATTCTTGTCATGACTGCCGGCGGAGGGATGTGCACATTAGACACAGCGACACGCTTTCCAATCCGGTTGGTGGAATCCGGCCCTGCCGGTGGCGCGATCCTGGCCGCTCAGATAGCGCGTCAGGCCGGGCTCGACGAGGTCCTGTCTCTAGACATCGGCGGCACTACGGCAAAACTCTGTCTTATCGACGAGGGCGTTGCACAGACATCCCGCCAGTTTGAGATTGCCCGCGCCGAGCGGTTTATCAAAGGATCCGGGATCCCGGTTCGCATTCCCGTTATTGAGATGATTGAGATAGGCGCAGGAGGCGGATCCATTGCAGCGGTCGATCGTCTTGGCCGCCTGACGGTCGGTCCCCGATCTGCGGGATCGGACCCAGGTCCCGCCGCGTTCGACCGTGGCGGGCATCTGCCGACCGTTACCGACGCTGACATTCTTCTTGGCTATATCCCCACTGAAACTTTTGCTGAGGGAAGGCTCTCAATCAATACGGACGCAGCAGACGAAGCGCTGGTCCGGGACATTGGCTCAGCACTCGATCTGGATGCCGTTGGTGCAGCCGATGGTGTCAGTCGGATTGTGGATGAGAACATGGCGAGTGCCGGACGGATGCATGCGGTCGAGTCTGGCAAGGATCTTGAATCACGAACGATGATCGCGTTTGGGGGCAACGGCCCTCTGCACGCCACTCGGGTAGCCCGTTCGGCAGGGGTGCGCCGCATCGTGATCCCGGTCAACCCCGGCGTAGGATCGGCTCTGGGCTTTCTCTTTGCCCCAGTCTCATTTGAGATAGTTCGTTCTCAGTATTCATTTCTGAAGCAGTTGGATACCGGCGCGATCAACCTTTTGTTTAGCGGCATGATCGAGGAAGCCTTGGCCATGGTAAGACAGGGTGCCGGGGACAATCAGATTGATACGAAAAGAAGCGCCTTCATGCGCTATCACGGTCAGGGGCACGAAATTGAGATCGCTCTGCCCGACCGATCACTGACTCATAATGACATCGATGGACTTGTCAGGGCATTTGAAGAGGAATATCGCAGACAGTTTTCGCGGCCCGTCCCTGGAATGGAGATCGAGATTTTAAACTGGGGACTCAGGGCCACAACGCGTACCGAATCCCTTCCCATGGAGCCGATCCAAACCGAATTTACCGACGTTGTACCCGATGCCACCCGCGAGATCATCTGCGACATCGACGGCACAAAAAAATCTGCAGCATTCATTCACCGCGATTCGCTGTCTCCCGGAGATCAGTTCAGTGGGCCCGCGCTCGTTGCAGAAGCGCAAACCACCACACTTGTCAGTGAAGATTTCTCAGCGCATGTCGACGCCGTGGGGAACCTTGTTCTGATTCAGCAGCCCAAGAGGAGTTCTGCATGACCGACAATATCTCCACAACGCGCCTTCAGGTGATGTGGAATCGCCTGCTTTCTCTTGTTGAAGAACAGGGACAGGTGCTGACCCGAGCCGCATTCAGTCCCATCGTTCGCGAGTGTGGCGATATCTCCGCAGGTATCTTTGATGCAGATGGACTCATGCTTGCGCAGGCCGTCACCGGCACACCGGGCCACGTTAACACAATGGCCGAGGCGGTTTTGCATCTGCGCCGTCACTTTCCCGCTGAATCGATGAAACCCGGTGAGATCTACATGACCAATGACCCCTGGCTGGCAGCAGGACATCTGAACGACTTTCTACTGTTGATGCCGGCCTTTAAACACGGGAAGGTCGTGGGCTATGCTTCTTGCACCTCGCATCTCGTGGATCTGGGCGGGCTGGGCATGGGACCCGAAGGCTCCGATATCTACGACGAGGGGCTTCTGATTCCCCCCTGCCGGCTGGTCTCAAACGGTGAACCGAATGCCCTGCTGATGGACGTTATCAGAGCCAATAGCCGCGAGCCGATCGGTAACGAAGGTGACATTTATGCCCTGATCGCCTGTTGCGAAGCCGGAGTGAACCGTCTTATCGCCATGATGGATGAATTTGGAATCGATGATCTGCAGACGCTCTCCCGATACATCATCGATACCTCACACCGCGGCACAGTCCAGGCGATCGCGCAAGTCCCAAACGGCTCGTACCGCAACATGATGCGGGTCGATGGTTACGAATCTGAATTGGAACTGCACGCAACCCTAACCGTGACGGACACGGCAATGCATGTCGATTTTTCGGGTACCTCTGGATGTTCCAAAAAGGGGATTAACGTGCCGCTCAACTACGCAACCGCTTACACAGTGTTTGGGCTTCGATGCGTTGTGGGATCAGACATCCCCAATAACGCTGGATCGCTCGGGCCATTTACCGTTGATGGGCCACCCGGCTGCATCCTGAATGCCCAGCATCCCGCACCGGTTGCCATGCGCCATACCTTGGGGCAGGTCACACCGGATTTGGTACTGGGGTGTCTACACCAGGCAATCCCGGAAGCGGTTCCCGCTGAGGGCGCCAGTTGCATGTTCGATCTGCCAATGCGTCATGCTCCTGAAGTGGCGCGCGAAGGAGGCCGGTGCTTTGCGATCGAGCCCGTCCACAATGGCGGAACCGGTGCCCGGCCCCACTCGGACGGCCTGTCGGCAACAGCTTACCCCTCGGGCGTATTTGGTTCCCAGGTTGAGATCACGGAGTCTGTCGCGCCTGTCATCATCTGGCGGCGTGAACTGCGCCAGGATTCAGGTGGTCCCGGACAATTCCGGGGAGGGCTCGGACAAAGTATCGAACTCACCTCAGCTAACGGCGCACCATTTATTGTGTTTCTGTCGGTCGAGCGCTTGAAGTTTCCGCCCCTGGGACGGATGGGGGGTTTATCCGGCGCACCTGGACGCATCTGTTTCCGAGATAATGACCAGGAAATCTCCGGCAAAGGCGAACTTCGGGTGACAGCAAAGGACTATCTGATTTTTGAGACGCCTGGAGGGGGTGGTTTCGGGCCGCCCGCCGATCGGAATAAGGATGCAATGGAACTTGATATCAGGCGCGAGTTGGTCAGTTCCGATCGCGCCAGAACCGACTATGGTGTGAATCCATGATTAATGCCCGACCTCATCTTGAGCGTATTGCCGGCTATGCGCTCGCCGATCTTGGAGAATCGGATCTTATTTCCCTTGCCCAAAACGAAAGCGCATTCGAGGCAAGCCCCAGCGCGATAGATGAAGGCAAGGCTGCCTGTTCAAGCCCTGAGCGCTACCCCGATACCGAGTGGTCTGACTTGCGCTCGGCCATCGGCGACGTCCATCAACTGGATTCCTCTCGTATTCTGTGTGGAGCGGGATCGATGGAACTCATCAACGTCATCATCCGTACTTTTGCCGGGCCGGCGGATGAGGTAGTGGGCACTGAATACGGTTACGGATACGTCCGTACTGCCGCGTCTCTGACAGATGCCCAATATCTCAAGGCGAAAGAAATCGATTGCACCGTCTGTGTTGATGAGATTCTCAACACCGTATCGCCTTCAACGAAGATTGTCTTCGTGTGCAACCCAGGCAATCCTACCGGCACAATGATCAGTCATGACGAAGTCAGTAGACTGCGACGCACTCTTTCAGAAGACGTGCTTTTGGTGATTGATCAGGCGTATGGCGAATTTGCCGACGACTACAACGATCCCGTCCACACGTTTGAGTTGGTGGATCAGGGCAACACCGTGGTCACGCGCAGTCTTTCAAAAGCTTACGGATTGGCAGGCATCCGGGTTGGATGGGGTTATTTCCCCAAGGACGTCACTACCCAGATGCGCAAGGTCTTGAGCCCGAACAATATTTCCGTACCGGCGCAGGTGATGGCGACTGCCGCTATGCGCGACCAGAAACACATGCGCTCTATCGTGCATCGGACAATAGAGATCCGCGAGCGATTCGCTGATGATTGCCGGGCCTTGGGTCTTGATGTGCCCCAGAGTCATACCAATTTTGTCTTGATCCGATTCCCCTCTTCTGAAATCGCGGCCGAGGCGGATAGGCAGTTGCGGGCCCATAAGCTTGTCCTGCGCGGCATGGGGCCTTACGGTCTTGCCGAATGCCTCAGGGCAACAATCTGCCGTCAGGACATTATGGATCGGTGCCTCGAGGTACTGAAGGAGGTGATGCGGTGACCCCCGAAGATCGTGGAGGCGTACGGATCGGTGTTTTGGTGCCGTTCACCAATACCAACCTTGAGCCCGACCTGATGATGATGCGTCCGAGAGGCTCAACGCTGCACTTTCACCGACTGGGGAACTACGACGCAGATAAGATTCCCGCGGCCGAACAAATGGCGGGTCTTGGCGCTTCCGATATCAGCGAGGATCTTCGTTTGATCTGTGGTGTCCGGCCGGATGCTGTGCTTTATGGCTGTACCTCCGCTACCCTGACACACGGTGCCGATTTTGACAAAGACCTGGCAGTCAGAATAAATACCTACTCCAACGCTCTATCACTGACGGCAGCCGGCTGTCTGATCGAAGCACTGAACGCGCTCGCCGTCTCGCGAGTGGGCTTCGCTTCGCCCTATGTCGGCGAGATTAACCAACTTGCGATCCGCTTTCTCGAAAGCCAACAGATCACAACGGTTAACTGTGCCGATATCGGTCGGGAACTGGGCAACTACGGCCAAGGAGAGCTCAGTCCGGATGAAGTCGCTGAGCTCGCGTGTTGCGCCGATCACCCTGACGCACAAGCCCTGGTCCTGAGTTGTACCGACATGCGTTCGGTGGAAGTCATCGAGCGAATCGAATCTCGACTAGGCAAAGCGGTGATCACATCCAACCAGGCCATGATGTTCTGCCTGATGCGTGCTTTGGGACTAGAGCATCAGGATAATTGTCCCGGACAGTTGTTTGATCTTCTCAAAGGTTGAGAGATCGACCCGGGTCGTCAGTAACCCCGGGCGGGATCGACAATATTCCAGAGCGCTTGACCCTGACGGTAGCGTGTCAGGTTTTCGGCAAACATCTCCACTGATTTCAGATCCCACCCTGCATAAACTGCTGAACAGTGCGGGGTAATGATGACGTTCTCGTAATCCCAGAGCCTGTGTCCCTTGGCAAGCGGTTCCACTCTGAACACATCAAGGCCGGCTCCTCGAATTTTTCCGCTGTCGAGCGCCGATATCAGTGCCGACTCCTCAATCACACCCCCTCGCGACACATCGATAACCACGGTGGATGACTTCAGGTGATCGAAAGCGGTTTCGTTGACGAGGCCCCGGGTACTCTCCAACAGCGGAACACATACCACCAGAAAATCTGCGCGTTCCCATAATGCACCAAGCGCACTCAGGCTGTGGACTTCATCAACATGGGGAGTCTCTTTCGGGTTTGCCCTGACGCCGAGCGTTTTTAATCCCATCAGTTTGGAACGTGCAGCGACAGCCTGACCTGTTTTTCCCAGACCCAGTATCAGCACCGTCTTCCCATCGATGGGTTCGACTTCCCCGATCAGCCACTCCTGGCGGGCCTGCGCAGCGCGGTATGTTGGAAATCCCAAAGAGAAGTGCAGCATAACCCCCAGGACGTACTGCGCCATCATGTCTGCCGCAACGCCGGCCGCATTCGTCACTGCAACATGATCCGAATCCCACGGTGCGAGATGGTCGGTGCCTGAGCCTGCCACCGAAACCCAACGCACACTTTCAGAACTGACCAGTACGTCTCTTGGAAACCCCTGGCTTCCATTGAAACGCACTGAGTACACGACCTCGGCTCCAGTCTCACTCACCAGCCCCGCAAGACCTTCATACGTGCTACAGGTCCAAATTGGCAGATCAGGATGCTTTTTCTCAAGCACCGCTTTTGACGCCTCTGGGTTGTCGGTATGAAGAATGACCGTTGGGGTTTTCACTAAAGCAGGGGCCTCAAATCAGACGCAGGAGATCAAGTGACTCTTTACCTGAGCAATGATAACTGGAAAAGCCAGGACCTGAGCTTTATAGTGAGGTGCAACTACGCGCAGGAGAAAGAAGAGTGCAGGTTCTTGTTGTCATGGCCCATCCCAGGCCCGATTCGCTCACTGGCCAGATCGCGAAGGCGGTGATCGAGGGTCTTCAAGCAGCAGGGCATGAAACGGAATTGGCAGATCTTTATGCCGAGGGCTTTGATCCTTTGATCCTGCCCGCCGATGAACCCGACCAGACGACCGATAACAAGATCTACTCTGAGGCGGTGCAATCAGAGATCAAGCGGCTCGAACGCAACCAGGGGGTCATCCTGGTTTTTCCGATCTGGTGGTGGTCATTTCCCGCAATGCTGAAAGGCTGGATCGACCGGGTGTGGAACAAAGACGTCGCCTACGGCTCGAGAACTCTCAAACACAAACGGGCGCTTGCTATCGGGCTTTCCGCCTCTGATGGGCCCACTTATGCCAAGCGCGGATACGATACTGCAATTGAAACCCAGATCGTGACGGGTATCTTCAATTATTGTGGAATCGCAGATGGACGGTTTGCCTATCTGCACCACTCCACGGCTGGAGGCGAGCGCCCCGCAGAGATGATCCAGGAAGCTTATGAGATGGGTCGGACCTTTTCTGAAGGCCTTTAGTCCAGGCTCATCACACTCCAACGGAAGTTTCAGATTCGGATGAATCAGGCCGCAACAGGTCGGCATCTTCCCCTCGCGGGATTCTTTTTCGTAGCCACCATCGCTCGCGCCGTACTGCTGTCCATTCTGCCGCTTAAGGCACTTGCGTTGCTCGGCAGCGCGCAACACGTCAGCGTCCTGTTCTTCGCCGTTAGTATCTTTGGGATCGGAATCAGCTTAGGCGTCTATTCGATCCTGCGTCATGTCAGCCTGTATGCCGGGTTTTTGGTGACTCTCCTGGTCATGACGGTTTCTATTTTTCTGCTCTCGACGGAGAGCCTCTTTGCCTTTTCTCTCGGAATGGTATTTCACATCTTCGGCATCACCGCAATGGAGGTGATTCTCAATCTCTATGTGATGCAACGTGTTCCAAGGGGTCAGCTTTCACAGTTTGAACCCTGGCGGATGATTGCCGCCGTCGCAGCGCTGTCTATCGGTCCGTGGCTCGGTGTCTATCTTCAGACAAGTTACGGTGCCTGGGTGCCCTTTGTCGTCGCGCTATTCGGTTCGCTCATGACCCTGATTTATTTCAAAGGCTTGGGACTGCATCATCTTGATATTCTCAGACATCCGGTCGGTTCCAACCTGATAAAGAACATTAAGCGGTTTCTGGAGCAGCCCCGTCTGCGGTTGGCCTGGATTCTTACCCTCGCAAGATCGGGATGGTGGCAGCTATTCATCATCTATACCCCGATATATGCGGTGCACACGGGGCTCGGCGAACTTTGGGGATCAGCGATTGTCTCCATCGGCTCAGCTTGGACCTTGACCGTTCCGTTCTGGGGCTGGATCGCGCGACGCTATTCGCTGCGCTTGTTGATGCGTACAGGATTTGTAATGACCAGTCTTGCCACCACCGCTGTCTTTGCCTTCGCGGGGTCTCCCTCACTCGCAGTTACCCTGCTGATACTGGCAGCCCTTGGCGCAACAATGTTGGATGGGTCTGGTCACGTACTGTTTTTACGGGCGGTTCGGCCACGCGAACGCACCGAAATGGCTGGGGTTTATCAAACGTACCGGGATACAGCCAACCTGGCGGTACCGGGAATCTTTGCAGTACTGTTGAAGTTCTTTTCCCTGCCGGTGGTCTTCGCCGGCGGCGCCGTCTGGATGATGGCGGCAGGCGTCACTTCACGTCACATCCCCAAGCGGATGTGATTACGCTTTCAAGGACTGTCACGTCACGGTGCAGCCAGGTTCCGCAAGCGCAGAAAATTTAAATCGGGGAGCTCAGATCACGAATCCTTCTGGAAACGGATCATTGGAGTCGACATAGATGGTGTTGAGTCCGGTGATGTGTGCAGAGCCGGAAATACCCGGGATGATCGCCTCATATTCCCCCACGGTCGTCTCTTCTTCCACCGTGCCGGTGAATGTGCTGCCGATGAAACTCTCATGGACAAAGGGCTCGCCGATGCCGAGGAGTCCTCTGGCCGCCCGCTGGGCAAGACGTGCCGAGGTCCCGGTGCCACACGGAGAGCGGTCGATCATCTCGCCCGCTATCACGCATCCCCGAGCGTCGCTTCCTGCATCCATCGCATCACCTGTCCACATACAGTGACGCAAGCCCGAGATACTGGGGTCAAGTGGGTGGACGATTTCACAGGCGGCTTCAATCGCTTCTCGCAACCGGATACCCATCTGAATCAAAGACGGCGCATCATGCTCCTTGATGTCTTTAAAGTGCTCCTGGCGCTCGATAATCGGATAAAAATTGCCGCCATAGGCGATATCGACCTTAAGCGGACCGAGATCCGGTGATTCGATCTCCATATCCCGATACATCAGAAATGATGGCACGTTAATCAGTTTGGCGCTTGTGACCTTTTCCCCTTCCCGAACATACTGAACGTCAACACGCCCCGCAGGGGTTTCAAGCCGAAGCAGCCCTTGTGTTTTGGGCGTCACCAAGCCACGCTCGAGTGCAAATGTTGCGGTCCCGATGGTTCCGTGTCCGCACATCGGCAAACTGCCAGTGGTCTCAATGTAGATCACACCCATGTCGAAGTCATCACTCGACGGCGGGTAGATAATGCTCCCCGACATGGCGGAATGTCCGCGAGGTTCAAACATCAGCGCCCGTCGTATCCAATCGAATTCCTGAATGAAGTGCTGACGCCGTTCGCTCTGATCAGCGCCCTGTAACTTCGGTGCGCCACTGACCACCATCCGTACGGGCATCCCTGCCGTATGGCCATCAACACATTCAAAAGATGCTTTCATTAAACAGCCTTTGCAAGAAGGGTCTCGTAGAGAGCCGGATTTCAGGCCTTGGCCTGTTGCTCGAAAAAGGATGCCCCCGTAGGCATCTCAGGAAACGCCATTTCATAGTTGCTGCAACGCACCCTGCCGGTTGTCTTACCGCGCACGACTTCGTACATGTACTTGCTGGGAATATGGTTCGCATGCAGAGGATAACTGTCTTCCGCAAGATATTCACAGATAAAAAGCGTACGGGGCGCGTTTGAAAGATTAGGTGCTGAGCCATGCAGGACTCTGGTATGCATGAGACAGGCGGAGCCCGCAGAGCCATAGCAAGCAACGGCCTTGGGCGCCATCTCGGCGGCAATGGCGTCGCTGACCGCTCCCGTAAACACCCCACCGTGCCAATGCTCATAAAGCGGACCCTTATGGCTGCCCGGCACCACTTCCAGCGGCCCGTTTTCTTCCGTCACATCATCAAGAAAAAACAGCACCGTCACCATGTCGTCGTTGGTGTGCGCTTCGAAGAGAAAATCCTGATGAAACTTGATCTCGGTTGCCGCGCCCGGCAACTTGGAGTTGATCTTGGCATTTTCAAACTTGATATTGGGACCCAGAAGGTCTTCCAGGGCATCCAACGCCCGATTGTTCCGCATTACCTCCAGATAAATATCCGAGATCTCAATGGGTGATGCGATCCGCCTCAACGCTGGCGTTTCAAAACTGTGTCCGGGTTCAACATCAAAGCGGCATCGCCCATCGAAAGTATCGCCATAGGGCGCACTGTGATGCCTGCTCTCTTCTTTCCATTTTTCAAAGTCCTGCCTCAGACCCTGAAGCTGTCCATCGGTTAATGCCTCTTCAAGGAAGAGGTAACCGTCTTGTTTAAACTGCGCTATCTGATGAGTGGAGAGCGTCGGCATCTCGCGTTCTCGTCGGGCATGAACAACCGGATTATCGATGATCAGATGGGTGGATGCACTTTTTCGAGTTTGACTGCTTTCTCAAAGGCGCGTGCTGCTTTCAGAACAAGAGCATCGGCGCCATAGGGGCCCACAATCTGGAGTCCGACGGGTGCGCCATGATCAGTGAATCCGCAAGGGATAGAAATCGCGGGCTGTCCCGTGAGATCGAAAGGCGTAGCCATACCCATGAATTCCCCGTCACTCTTTCGCCAGTGTGGCGGCTGCGAGTGGCCAACAGGAAACGGCAAGCATGCGAGGGTCGGGCAGATCAACAAATCATACTTCTCATAAAACGCGCTCATCCTGCCGCGAAGTTCGGTCCGCCTGGCCTCTGCTTCAAGGTAATCCACCGCACTAATTTTTGCCCCATCATTGGCGCAAATCAGAAAGTTCTCATTGCTCAGTTGTGCCGCCTCTTTGCCCAAATCCGATCGAATACGCGCCGCCATCGGATTGCAAATTGCATAGGAAAGCTCTCTAGCTTCACGAAGGTCGAGACGAGTCCGCGAGACAATCCCCCCGAGACTCGCAAACACCCGTTTTGCTTCAGACACTATCTTCAGCACGTCGTCGTCAACCCGCGGCACGCCGAGGTCTGGTGAGAAGCCTATTCTGAGATCCTTGATGCCGCGCTCAAGTCCGGAGGTGACTTTTGGCGCTTTGCGCTGGATCGCGGAGCCATCACGGCTATCACCGCCCGCCATTACCTCAAACGCGATAGCCGCGTCTCTAACAGACCGCGCGATTGGGCCACAGTGTTCCATTCCCATCAGTGGGCTCTGTGGCCATACCGGCACTCGGCCAAAAGTCGGCTTGAAGCCCACGACTCCACAGAAGCTTGCAGGTCCTCTGATCGATCCACCAGAATCCGTTCCGGTGGCAACGACCGCCATGCCAGCCGCCACCGCTGCGCCTGAGCCGCCGCTGGACCCTCCCGGCGTCCATTTTGTATTCCAGGGGTTACGGGTTATGCCGTGGAGTTCGCTCTCAGTCACCCCTAGCCAGGCATACTCCGGGGTCTGCGTTTTGCCTATCAGTACTGCGCCGGCTTTTTTTAAGCGCTCCACCACAATCGCATCGACCCGGGTCTTTGAAATCTGCTCTGGAGCAAGAGAGCCGTTTCGGGTAGGCCAACTTTTGGTCTCCGTCACATCTTTTATGGCAACCGGTATGCCATCAAGCGGTCCCCTGGGCTCTCCGGCAAGCCATCGTCTTACCGAAGCACGCGCCTGCGATCGAGCGCGACGATTATCCACCAACCGCCAGGCGTTCAGCTCACTCTCGCAATGATCAATGCGCGCCAGCACCGCGTCGATCACCTCGAGCGGAGAAAACTGGCCCCGACTGTACCCTCTTGCCAACTGGATAGCCGTATAGAAATGGAGTTCATTCATATTTTTCAGTCAGCAAGCACCAGTAGCAGTTTCGTGCTGTTTTAGAAGTATCTGTGCGCCGGCAGGGTCACCGCCTTGAATATTGCCGATCGTCGAGCGACATGCAGAAAACACCATAAAAAGATCACATTCAGCATTGAGTTCCACGTAATCGCCGGCTTTCGCACTGGTTGATCCATCACGAATCAACCCATCTTCATCAACGAACGATTTCTCAAAAAGATTCCAGGGGGGCGGCGTAATTTGAAAGGCGATACCGGCATCGTGAAGCGCTTTTTGCAGATTATCTTCGCAGTTTGGATACTGTCGGTCACTGCCAAAATGCGCGTAACTCTGCGCCGAACAGGCTGCATGAAAGGAATCATGAAACCCGTCTGTGGTGTCTTCAATAAAGCGGAGCAATTTCTTGAATCGGTTACTGACCAGCACATGGCCCGCTTGAAACCGAGTGGTGTAGTGCGCAGTCCGATTGTGTGCCATCGACAGATACTCAGTAGGATCTGACTCGACGAATGCCCACAGATCCACGACCTGATGTCCCTTGGGATTCACCACGCGTACCGTTGTGCCTGTAGTGACCGAGCATCCCACTGACTCACCCGGCGCGAGCGCATAGACAGTTTCGATGGTTAACCCCTTTCCTAAGTTTTTGGCACGATTAAGGCTTAAGTGATATTGGCAACAGGAAACGTCTTTTGCCAAAGGTCTTTTTGATAGGTGCCGTAGTGAAAAGGCTCGACCGAATCGATGTCTCCGATCAGTGGTGCAATCGTGACCTCAGCACTGGGGTTAACAAAAAGAGGAATGGAATAACGATCCTGGCCGCCACAGTTAATGACCCGATGCGGCGTCGAGGAAAAGAAGCCGTTGCTCCAGGTTTCCATGATGTTGCCGATGTTAATAACAAATGTATCTTCAATAGGCGGCGCACCGACCCATTCGCCGTTTTTATTCTGCACCTCGAGCCCGCCGATTTCGTCCTGCCAGAGAATTGTGAACCCCCCTGAATCAGTGTGAGGCACGACACCAAGGTTGTCCTCTCGGACGGGGCTGCGTTGAGGCGGATAGTGATTAACCTTCAGACGGCTGAGAGGTGCTTTGAAGTACCGTGACAAATGATCGGGCTCAAGACCCAGGGCCAGAGAAAATCCGCGAAGCAGTACATTGGCAAGACGCTCTGTCTCATCAAAGTAGCGCAGCATGGTCGACTTCAACGAAGGATACTGCTCTGGCCACCGATTGGGACCATCCAAAGGAGACTGGGCCGATGCGGGTCGATCATGTCCGATCCAAAAACCCTCCTGATGACTGGTACCTGCTCTGTCTTCTCCCTCATAACTTCGATAAGCAAGCGGCAGGTAGCCCTTAATTTGTGGCGTAATCGCCAACGCCATCTTTTCTTCATCGGGCGCACAGAAGAATGCTTCTGCCGCGGCTCGGACCTCCTGGATTAGGGAGAGGGAAATCTGATGATTCCGAAGATAGAAAAAACCGACTTCGCTGCAGGCTGCACGCAATGCGTCAATGCACGGCTCCGACTGCTCTTGATGGATCAGCGGTCCGATATCAATCACCGGGATCTCGGTGAAATCCAGTCGCCTTGAAGGGCTAATCATGGATGGATGCGCTCCTTAGATTCACATCTGTCGGAGCCAATTGTAGACTGGTCGCTTTGCCGAGCAAAAGTCATCAAAGTATGTAACTGGACCGGCATGGCGAGAACCAATGAGCCTCGATAATCTTTTCGATCCAAAACTCTACCGGGAAGTCAGAAAACCCTTAAGCGCGGCAAGTACGCTGCCCGGTTGGTGCTATACCGACCCTGCCTTTTTCGCACGCGAAGTCGACAAGATTTTTCGTGGATGCTGGCATTTCGTGGGTCGCGAGGATGAGATTCCCGAGTGCGGCGACTATCTAACTTTTGACGGAATTCCGGGGTCAGTCATTGTGATGCGATCTCAGTCTGGTGAAATCAACGCATTTCAAAACGCCTGCCGGCACCGCGGCACAAGATTGCTTAGCGGCAGTGGATCCTGCCGACAGGTTGTCTGCCCTTATCACAGTTGGGTCTACGCCTGCGATGGAGCACTGCTGCGGGCGCCTGGGATGGACTGCGCTATCGACTTTGACGTCAAAAACTATTCGCTGTCGCCGGTCACCCTTTCCTCATGGGCGGGATTTTTGTTCGTTCGGTTCAGCGACGATGGCCCCTCTTTACAGGAATGGCTTGGCAATATGCCGAGTTTTTTCAAGGACTATGAACCGGCAGATCTCAAATGCGTCAGGCGGGTCTCTTTCGATGTCGGCGCCAACTGGAAGTTCCTTATGGAAAATGCGCTGGAGACCTATCACACCGGCACCGTGCATCGAGAAACACTGGGTCGTCAGCAATCCGAACCCGTTGCCACAGAGGGACACTGGTCATGCCTTCGGGTCTTCGTCGCGGGAAAACAGACTCTCTCGGTATTAAGTGAACAGGAAGGCGCCCTTCCCGTTAACCCCTATATTCCTCGTGAGCGAACAACGAGCACCTACTTCACTAATATCTATCCCTGTACACAGTTTGTGTTTGCCCCGGACAGCATGTGGTGGCTAGCGGTTCGACCGCAGTCCGTTAACCAATCGCGCCTTGAAGTCGGCTCCTGCTTTACTGAGGACGTTATCTCAAGAGACGATTTTGAAGAAAAAGTTCAGGCCTATTTTGAGAGATGGGATACCGCAACCCCTGAAGACAATGCCATCTGCGAAGCGCAGCAGTCAGGAAGTCACACGGCCTCCTTTGCGCAGGGTCGTTTTGGCCAAGAAGAGGTACTGGTCCATGCGCTCGCCAACTGGATGCTGGATCAAATCCTGAAAGGCGAGCCGCAGGTCCCCCAAGAATGAGAAATACCAAGGAGTCCATCACGTCATGAGCGATTTACCGTCACGAGTGATCCCGATGAGTTACATGGGGGTGCCTTTTTCCCAAGATCCCTCCGGCAGTCGTGCCGCCATACTGGGTATTCCTTTCGACTGCGGCACACATCCGACCCGGATTGGGGCGCGTCAGGGACCGGACGCAATCCGCATGCAATCCTCCCTGGTACGCCCTTACTATCCGCCGGACTTCGACTTTAACCCGCTGGAACTCTTGAACCTCGTGGATTGCGGGAACGTTGCCTGTGTGGCGGGTGAAGTTGAGAGCGCATTAAGGATGATTGAGACCGCCGTCTCCGAGATCTGCCAGACCGGTGCGGTGCCTGTCACGATGGGGGGTGATGGACTGGTCAGCCTTCCGCAGTTACGGGCTCTCAGCAAGGTGCGCAACGACCTTGTGTTGGTCCACATCGATGCCCATACCGATACTTATCCCAGCAGCGGCAGCCAAACGAATGATCTTTACAACACGGCTACGACGTTTACTCGAGCCGCTGAAGAACAACTGATCGACACGACCTGCTCCTTTCATATCGGGGCCCGGGGTACCGTCACGGTTCCCGGCGTCTTTGACCACACTCGCAAACAGGGATACCGACTCATTGACGGTGACACTCTGAATGCCCGGGGGATTGCCGATGTGTTGGCGGAACTTCATGACCAGGTCGCAGGCAGGCCGGTATATCTTTGTTTTGATATGGATTTCTTTGATCCTTCGTGTGCGCCCGGCGTCTGTACGCCCACTTTCGGTGGCGCATCTGCCCGCGAAGGATTGACTTTGATCAGCGGTCTTCGGGGGCTCAACATCGTTGCCGTTGACGTCAACACCGTGAGCCCGCCGCATGACGTAGGCGGAATGACCGCGTTTCTCGCCGCCACCGTTATGCTCTATGGTTTGGCGTTGGTGGCCGACCCAACAAGATAGTCAAGTACTTTGGCTTTTATGACTTGTTTGCGAGATAAGCGTAGCGGAGTAATTTTTGCTCTGAATAGAGCTCGACGAGTTTTTTGAGATAAGCCTGCTCGTGTTCGAACGCGGCTTCGCCAAACTCAGCCACCAACTCTTTTTTGTATTTTTCTCTCGCCTGCCAGCGGCCGCTGCAGATTGCGATTAGGCCATCACTGTGTTTTTCTTTTTTCTCGAGCGTAAATCCGGCTGAGCCAAGCGCTGATTCGTTAAATCCTTCAGGAACGAAATGGCTAAGGCCGTAGTGGCTGCGTATCCGGATGTCCTCATCCGACAAGACCCCATTAACAATACAGGCGTCTGTAAACAGCAAATGTCCACCCGGTTTGAGTACCCGCCACAACTCGGCCAAACTTTCTTGACGATCAGGAAGATGCATCACCACATCAACACTGATGACGTGGCTGAAACTCTCATTCGCAAAGGGTAGCTCTGCATTGTCACTCACATCATGAAGTGCGATGCGGTCGCTTAGTCCCATGGCGGTAACCCGCTTTTGCGCAGACGTGAGCGCTGCAGCATTGATATCAACACCGGCAGCCGTTGCCTCGCTGTGGGTGACCAAGTAGGTCAGTGGACCCGCCGGCCCACAACCGAAATCGAGTACCTGATCGGCGCAAGACAACGAGAACCAGTTGAGATATTCACGCAACTCGTTTGCGACAAGCCATGAGTGCTGGCCGATGTCTTCCTCGAAAGCCTCGGAGCGGACTTTCTGAATCAGCGGTGAGTCAAATTGGGAGTAAACCGCTTCGTATTCGCGGCTAAGGTCTTTTTCACGCTTAGACATTTGCTTTGATGTCTGTCACGACGATCTAGACGCTTATCGACGATAAAACGTCTTTTTCCCTGAAGTCAGGAATTGGCTGGAACCCCAAAAGCCGAAGGATAGCCAAACAAGGATGCCGATCCTCCGGTATGCAGAAACACGATACGCTCGCCTTTCTTATATTGGCCCTTTCGAATCAGATCAATCATCCCCGCTGCCCCCTTTGCGGAATACACAGGATCGAGCAGAATTCCTTCGAGTTTCGCAAACATTTTAATTGCCTCGATGCCGGCGTCGGTAGGAATCCCGTAACCATCGCCCACGTAATCTGAGTTGGCGACAATATCTGCACCACTGACGATCCCGTGGCAGCCGATAAGATCCGCTGTGCCTTCAGCGAGCTTCAGGACATTTTTTTCCTGAGTCTCTTTTTCGGCCCGGACTGAAATCCCATAGACAGGAATCTGTGCATTCAGCGCCTTCAATCCCGTGACAAGACCCGCCTGGGTTCCCGTGCTGCCGGTTGCGTGGACGATATGATCGATGACGAGGTCCCGATCATTCGCTTGCCCGACCAACTCCAGGGCACAATTGGCGTAACCCAACGCACCCGTTGTATTGGAACCCCCTCCGGGGATGGTATAGACCTTCCTCCCCTGCTCCCGAAAGGTCTGGGCAACGGCTTCCATCTCTGCATTCATGTCCAGCCCAGGGCCGCGCCGCTCATAAGTCGCCCCGTGCAACACATCAAGCAACACGTTGCCGTTATGGTTGTAGTTCTCTTCTTTGTAGCCGGTACGGTCTTCCAGCAGAAGATGGCAGTCCATTCCTAACTTGGCGGAAAAAGCAGCAGTCTGGCGCGCATGGTTTGATTGGGTGGCGCCCTGAGTGATAACAAGATCTGCCCCCCAGGCCTTGGCCTCTGCCATCAGGAATTCCAGCTTTCGAGTCTTATTTCCCCCAGTCGAAAGACCCGTACAGTCATCACGTTTAATCCAGATCTCGGGTCCGCCCAGTGCTTCAGTAAGGCGATCCATTCGCTCTAGAGGCGTGGGAAGATGAGCAAGGAAAATACGGGGGAAACGGGCTAGGTGCATTGGATACGCCTTAAGGGGATTCGTAGCCCGGTATTATGCACAGCCCTTGGGTATTTCAAAAAATAATAGAATCTTGTCCCTCGCTTCACCAAAACTCCCATCTCAGGAAAAACAATGACCACCAAGGTATTCAGACTGCTGCCAGACGGAGACCCTAAAACAGGCATGGGGCCATCCGACATGATCGACGCCTCTGCATTTACAACCTCCGACCACAGTGAGACCAACCATACTTTTTTTCAGACGGATGACAATTCCATCCTGAGCGGTGTGTGGGAGTGTGCGCCCTGCCGTGAAGATATCGAGGCTTATCCCGTACATGAAATGATGACGGTGATCTCAGGATCCGTGACCATGACCAATGCAGATGGTTCGTCGGACACCTTTACCGCTGGAGACACGTTCTTTATCGCTAAAGGAACCCAATGTGTTTGGGAAGTGACCGAGACTCTTCGCAAGTTCTACATGATCGCTGAATAACGTAGATGACCTTCCCCCAGTTTCTTGTTGTCGTCAGCGGCCTGCTGATGGTCTGGGGGGGTTATGGCTATCTGCGTGACACCCTTGCAGGGAGGACGAAGCCCAACCGGGTCTCCTGGTCACTCTGGGCTCTGGCTCCCCTGATCAGTCTTGGTGCAGCGTTTGATGCGGATGCCGATGTTTGGGCTTCTATCAGGGTGTTGATCGGCGGAGTGGTTCCCGGCGTCATCTTTCTCGCTTCTTTTATAAATAAGAACAGTTACTGGCGTCTTGGACGATTCGACTGGTTCTGTGGCGGACTTTCCCTGGCAGCACTGGTTTTCTGGCAGCTGGCCGACTCTCCCCTGGTCGCGGTTTTGCTCGCGACGACCGCCAATACGCTGGCTTCTGTCCCGACCTTTGTGAAAGCGTGGAATTATCCTGAAACTGAATCCCGCCTGATTTTCATTACGAGCTTTTTGAGCGCGATCCTGATTATTCCAGCCATTCCGGTCTGGACAATCGCCAATTCTGCTTTTCAGATCGGACTGATGGCGACGACCGGGGCCATGCTGGTCGCGATTTACCGAAAGGACTTCGGCATCCGGCAAACGATTTAGTCTCAACCTGGCCGCAGCCTCGCTCCCGGGTACTGCGCGGTGGACAAACGCACTCGCTTAGGTACGCTCCGGGATATCGACTCGCTTGCCCCTTGGAATCTCGGCGTTGGGATCGTAAAAAGGAAGAGAGGTGAGTGTGCCTTCATGTTGCTCACCATCAATACATCCTACGCGCACAGCGACCCCTCCCTTCGAGTCAGAAGCATCCATCAGGGCATATCCGATCCCATGCTCTAGAAAGGGTGAAAACGCACCCGCAGTAACGACACCACACGGTTGGCCTGACACCTCAACCTCGGCGCCAATGTGGGGCTCGGCTGAAGGACAGATAATGCCGAACAGCCGAGTCTCGCGAGACGCATTGGCCAGCGCCTCCTTGCCCATGAAATCCCCTTTCTCCAGATCCACGAAACGCCCGAGGCCGACGTCAAAAGGCGTCGTGAACCGGTCAAAATCTGATCCCGCGTTCAGAATCCCGGCTTCGATTCGACGAATGTGCATCGAATCAAGTCCATGCAGGCCGATCCCGTAGGGCGCGCCTTTTGTTTGAAGGTGGTGCCATAACGCTTGCGCATCATGATGGGGCTCCGTATAGAACTCCCACCCCAGCTCGTTGGTATAGCCGGTCCGTGAAATCACGACCTCTTGACCGCCAAAACGGACCCGGGCGATCCCGAAGTATCCGAAGGGTTCGGGCATGCCGTCATCCGAAGCGGCCTCAAGCACTTTCATTGAAAGCGGGCCCTGCACCTGGGAGACATAGATATCGGGATCAGAAATCGTGACATCCATTCCACGAGCATGCGAACGTGCCCAACTATAGAAGTCCCCATCCGCCTGGGCATACCAGAAAAGATCGTTCGCCAGACGAAGCACCACCCCATCTGTAATCATCCCGCCATCTTCGTAACAGGGAATACCGTAGCCGCATCGACCGGGCTTCAGTTTTGTGAAGTCTTTGGTGAAAAGCAGGTCAAGAAGACGCTCCGCATCCGGGCCCTCGAACTGTAAGGGGTATTCGCCCGTGTTCAGCACCGCTGCCTTCTGGCGCAGCAGCCAGTAACCCTCTTCGGTATCAATCTTGTCAAACTGACAAGCCATCAAGCGCCGGTTGTAAACCGTATAACGCGGTCCAAAGGGCCTTTCGATCTCGTGATAAGGATGGCGGTCCAGGCCAAAATCCCAACCGGCGCCCGGTATCGTGCTTACTAGGTCCCGGCTCCTGCCGTCACTGGATGCCATTACGCTGTCCTGAATCAAGTTTTACGTTCCGGAGGAAGTGTAATCCGGCGTGCTCTGACTGCACAACAAAGAGCTTGGCAGACTGTTTCATATAACTCTCCGATTCACGGATCGTACGTGTCCTATGTTTGCCGACTATTTCAGATAGACTGCTTTGATCCTCTGATGCATTAGACCCTTCACCCAATTCTGCGGCTGAGAATGTTCGGATCTATGCTGTGACTTTGCCGGTGATGTTTCTTGTCCTGGTGGCGGCGCTGCTGCATGCCTCCTGGAACGCCTTTGTTAAAGCGGGCAACGACAAGCTGCTGAGTATCGGCCTCATGCATGCCTGCTCCGGGATGCTGGGTCTTTGCCTGCTGCCCTTCTTTCCCTTGCCTGATCCCGCCTCTTGGCCCTATCTCGCACTTTCGGTAACGTTGCACTGGGGTTACTACGTCTTTCTCATCAACGGGTATCAGCATGGAGACCTTGGAGTGGTTTATCCGTTGGCCCGGGGCAGCGCGCCTCTCCTGATCGCCGTATCCGGGACACTGGTCGCCGGTGAACACTTTCCCCCATTCGCGACGGCAGGCCTCGCCGTGGCCAGCGTTGGCATCGTCAGCCTCAGTTTTGAAGACGGCCTG
>WTHR01000233.1 GCA_011523045.1 Gammaproteobacteria bacterium
GTCTAAGGAAAACCCGGATTTGGCCTACTTTCACATGATTTTCTGATTTCTTTCTTGAACAATCAGTCGAATAGCTGTCAAGCGTTCAGGAGCTGGCGTGTTTCTGGTGGCAAATCCCTCACGCAACTTTGACCGAGAACTCCGGCGCCGTGACAAAAACAAGTTCGTCGTGCGCCGCTCGAAGTGCAGACGCCGCTTCCGTCGCGCTAGTCCCTCGGCTAAAAATAAAACCGGGATAGGCACCACCCTCGGGCCAGGGGGTTAATTTTTGACCTTCCCGAGCATCTACCTCAACCGAGACAATTCCCTTCACCTTCCGCGCGTTGGTGACTCCCTCCACCCTCCTCAACACGCCTGCTTTAGGTACCGGAATCATCATTACGCCAAAAGCGTCAGAGCTTTCCCTGGTTTTAATCGACTGCCTTACGGCATTCGCCAACACCCAGTTTTCGAGGGAAGCGCCCGTGAGGAATTCGATCACCTTGCCGCACCGTCCCCCGATTGTTCGGCTGGCGACTTCGATAAAAGATATCCCCGACTCGGAAATACGGAGTTCAGCATGCAACGGCCCTTCGCGAAATTCCAAAGCGACTGCCATTTCTATTAAAGCGGTCTTGATCGCTGCCAACTTGTCGCCGTTCAGCTTCGGTGGTGTCACATAGATCGTCTCTTCAAAAAATGGTCCGGTCATGGGTTCGGGTTTTTCAAAAATCGCCAGCAGCTCCAATTGGCCATCGTGTAACAGGGCCTCAACCGAATATTCGTCCCCGGGAAGATATTTCTCGACCAGAATCTTTTGCTCTGCTTGGGGTTTCTCCTGCCCAACGAGTTTGCGAATTCTTTCAACCGCGCTGAGCAATGCTTCCCGGGTGTCGCACCGAATCACCCCTCGACTTGCCGAAAGAGAAAGGGGTTTTGCGACGCAGGGGAAACCGACGCTCTCAAAACACGGATCGGCCGGTTGGTCAGGGCCAACAACAAAAAACGCAGGGCATGGAAGACCTTGTTCAATGCAGGCGGCACGAAAAGCAACCTTGTCGGTGCTGGCGGACAATGCTCGCGATCCGTTTGTGGGCAATCCCAGTTTTTCCGAGACACCGTTGGCCAGTGGGACCGTGGCATCGTCGGTGGCTATCACGGCAGAAAAAGGATGCCGGGTCGCAGTTTCTTGAATCTGCGAGATGGCCTGATCTGCGCACTCAGATCTGAGACGGATGCCGTTTGAGTTGATCGCGAGAGGATGTTGACCCCAGGAAGCGACGGTTAACTCAATCCCCAGGTCGGCCGCCGCGCGCACGAAAGCGCCAGTACGGTAACTTCGCTCTGGTGCGACCAGGAGGACCCGCGGTGGCAACGCCATTCATGCTCCGATGGCGCTCTGATCAGGCCTGGGCGCCTATTTCGCTAAGGATGTTGCGTGTCCGATGAAATCGGTTCAGCCTGCTCCGCCGCAGCCAGCACAGGCCCCGCTTCCGCCGACAGCCTGAAAAACGTTATTAAACACAAATGTTGCGTTGACGTCGCTGTCCTGAAAGTCAATCTCGGCCCCCTGAAGATAGGAAAATGCGACCGGATCAATAGTCAGGGCAAAACCGGAGTCATCGTTCAAGAGGCGATCTTTTTCCGACACCGATTCGGCAAAGGTCATCCCATAGCTCATTCCGCCGCAGCCGCCTCCGCTGACGAAAACGCGAACCGCGCTATGGGATTCATCCGCACCGGCAAGTAACTCTGCGATTTTGGCTTTCGCTGAGGGCGTCACCGAAATGCCGGAATCGGACGGAGGTTGGAGGGCAACATTTGGTTCGGTCATAACAGCATCCTGATGGGTTTGCCTGTAAAATTGTGCGGTCTTTGGGGATCGGGAGGAACACCTCCCTTCCTGATCAAGACCGAGCTCATAAAAAATCCGAGGACATCTTACCATGAGGCGAGTCAACTGCACGGTGTTGAAAGAGGAAGCGGATGGTCTAGAGAGTCCGCCCTATCCCGGAGAGCTGGGCCAACGGATATTCGAAAATGTGTCGGCGGACGGTTGGCAACAATGGCTGCAAAGACAGGTTCTCATCATTAACGAGAATCAGCTTAGCACCGCAGACCCCGAGGCTATCGAACTGCTCGAGCAGCACATGCTTGGGTTTTTATTTGAGGAGGGAGATTTAGGCTCAGTTCCTCAAGGATTTGCCCCGCGAAAGAAGTAAATCACTTAGCTGCCCGGCTCATCAAGTCTCGCATCTCCCGAACCGCATCTCCTAACCCAGAAAACACGGCGCGCGCAATTATTGCGTGTCCGATATTGAGTTCAGCGATCCCCGTCATTGCGGCAATCGGTTCGACATTCTCATAATGGAGGCCATGGCCTGCGTTGACCCGCAATCCCAGTGACTCGCCGAGGTCTCTCGCGGCGCCTAGCCGCGCAAGCTCTCTCTTCGCTGAGTCTTCATCTTCGGCGTCAGCATAAACACCCGTATGCAGTTCTATCGCGCTCGCTCCGACATCAGCGCTGGCTTTAATTTGGACAGGATCAGGATCAATAAACAGCGATACCCGAATTCCGTGCGATTCCAGCCCCTGCACGAATCCCGCCAGGGATTGCTGTTGCCCGGCTACGTCCAACCCCCCTTCAGTGGTGAGTTCTTCGCGCTTTTCAGGAACCAGGCAAACATCCTCTGGTTGAACCTTGCGGGCAATGGCGTCCATTTCGTCGGTAACTGCCATCTCAAGGTTCATCCGAGTGGTAATCACCTCCCGGATCCGAAACACATCTGAATCCTGAATATGACGCCGATCTTCCCTCAGATGGAGAGTGATGAGGTCAGCGCCGTTCGCCTCACATACCCGAACGGCTTCGGTGGGATCTGGGTAGTCAGTCCCCCGTGCTTGGCGAAGGGTAGCAACATGATCGATATTTACACCTAGATCCATCTGTCTTCCTTTGAATCAATTAGGGGTGGGTTGGGGTGCGCCGGACTTGCTCTTTGCGGCTGAATCGCTCGTGTACAACTGAGAGTATACCGAGCGTGAAACCAGTGTTCGTCCTTCCAGAAGATTGTGAAAGATTGCGCGATGAAGCTGTTTCACCTCCCTTTGACTGCGCTGACTGAGGGGCGACTCGGCACGCAATGAGATCAATGACTCCCCATGAATACCGATCCCGCTCTGATCGTCCGTTTGCTCAACAAACGCGCCAACCCCGGGCTGATAACGATATCGGCTGGTGGGCAGTATTTTTTCCCCGCTGGTCTGATCGTGTTCGAGTTGAAGCCCGTAACCGATTTCTTCGAGCAATACCTTCTCGAAATAGCGCAACGCGCATTCCTGATCGCCCTCATTCAGCAGTTCATGTATGCATTGCCAGTAGCGGTCAAACAGTCGCTCATGGGGATCGTAGCGGTGGAGAAATTTTATGAGCAGTTCGTTCAGATAAAAACCGCAAAAGAGTCCTGATCCTGCCAAAGCGGCGCCGGGCCCAGCCCACTCCCCTTGCGTTAAGGTCTTTACCTCTCCTTTGCCCGACCATCCAAGCGTGATCAGTGCAAACGGCCGCAGGGTTCCCCGATAAGGCGATTTTTTCCCTCTTGCTCCTTTTGCGATTGCCGTGATTCTTCCGTAGCTTCTGGAATATAGTTCCAAAAGAAGGCTCGACTCAGAGTAAGGTCGCCAGTGCAATACGAACCCTGGCTCCCCTTTGACGCGAACTTGGCTCATTCGCAGTTCGCCTATCGGCCCCCATACCCTAGACCGGCGATTACCCGGCGGTCGCTCGCCCAGCCTTTTTTGACTTTCACGCGCTGGGATAGACGGACAGGCGCGTCAAACACCAGGGAGATCTGCTTGCGTGCAGCGCTGCCGATACTCTTCAGCCGTGTCCCTTGCGATCCGATGATCGCCGCTTTCTGGCCGGCGGTTTCACAGAAGATCTGCGCATCTATCTCGATCGTTCCATCGGGGTGTTGTTTGAACACCGAGAGATCGACTCCGGTGCAATAGGGTATCTCGTCTCCCATTTGTCGAAAGACCTGCTCGCGGATCAACTCGGCTGCGAGGAACTTAGGTGAGGTATTCGTGAGGGTCTCGGACGGATAACCGGCTTGACCCTCAGGTACCGCTTGTCCGAGAAGTGAGGCCAGATACTCACAGTTATATCCTGAGCGGGCCGATACGGGAACGATCTGAGCCCAGGCATACTTCTCTTTTACGGATTCAATGCGGGGCAGTATTTGATCTGATGACGCGAAAAGATCAATCTTGTTGAGGATAAGCCACAAGGGGATTTCTCGATCCAGGAAGTGTTCCAGGACGTTCTGATCCTCGTCTCGCCAATACCGAGAATCTATTACCTGACAGATAATATCAGCACCGCTTCCTGCGCCTCGGGCAGACTGATTGGCGATCTTGCTCAGAAAACGCTCTTTCCTTTTATGGAGCCCTGGGCTATCGACGATCACAATCTGCGCTGATTCGTCCGTGTAAATGCCGTCTATCTCGCGCCAAGTGGTCTGAGGTCGGCGCGAAACAATCGATACCTTGGAGCCGAGAATTCGATTGAGCAGGCTCGACTTCCCTACATTCGGCCTCCCGACAAGTGAAACCATGCCAAAGTGCTTTTGACTCGTCAAAGTTGCCTTACCCTTTCCTGATTTTCTCGAGCGCCTTGCTGGCGGCTTGTTGTTCAGCAGCTTTTCGGCTTGCACCTCGTCCTTCGGTAATCGATTCAGGCGTGTCTATCCGGCAATGCACGGTGAATTCCCGCTTGTGCGGCTGGCCGGAGGTCGAGACCACCTCGTAGCTCGGGGGGACACTGCCTTGGGATTGAAGAAGTTCCTGAAGTTGGGTTTTAGGGTCCTTCTCAATCGCTTCCGTGTCCAGTTTTTGGACTTCGTTCTCGAAAAGGCTCAGAGTGACGCGTTTCGCTTTCTCAAACCCTGCGTCCAGAAAAATTGCCCCGATAATCGCCTCTAGGGCGTCCGCCAAGATTGAGGCTCTGTCGCTTCTACCGCTGCGGCCCGCGGAAGGGCCGAGTTGAAGCGTAGGACCCAAGTCGATACTTCGGGCGACAGTTGCGAGAGTAGCCTGACGGACCAGTCTGGCCCGCAACTGCGTGAGTTCGCCTTCAGATGCGCTTGGGTATTTTCCGAAGAGCATTTCACTCACAGCAAGCCCCAGTACGCTGTCCCCCAGAAACTCCAGACGCTCGTTGTGCCGGGCTCCGAGGCTGCGATGCCGAAGTGCTGCCTCGAGCAGGCTGGGATCGGAAAATTCATGGCCGATCCGTTTTGCTAGGTTGCCGCCCAAGTCAAAACTCGCTATTCGATGACGTTTCCGATGCGGCTCCAGTTCACACCACCCCCACCGGCGCTATCCCAACTGAACCAGATAAAGAACGCTTTGCCGACAACGAACTCTTCAGGAACAAAACCCCAATACCGGCTGTCATTACTGTGATCGCGGTTATCTCCCATCACGAAGTAGTGTCCCGCGGGCACTTTGACCCGTATGGAGCTTGAGGATCGCCTGGAGTCAATCATGATCGTGTGGTTTTCTTCCCCGATACTTTCCAAGAACGTTTTAATACGGTCGTCCTGATCTTCCGACGCCCATTCGATCAACTCGACCGATTCCAAAGGAAGGGGCTCGCCGTTTATGGACAGCCTTTTGTTGTGATAGCTGACAACATCACCAGGGGCGCCAATCACCCGTTTAATGAAATTGGTCTTAGGGTCGCGGGGGAAACGGAAGACCATGACATCCCCTCGTTCGGGCGTCCCGATTGGGATGATCTGACGTTTGAGTACAGGCAGTTTGATTCCATAGCTGGACTTGGACACCAGAATGAAGTCACCAATAAAAAGACTTGGGAGCATTGAGCCCGAAGGAATACGGAATGGCTCAACCACGAAAGCCCGAAGCAGGAACACCGCAAGGATGACCGGGAAGAATGATCGGGAGTACTCGACCAGCAGTGGCATCCGCAAAGTGACGCCTGATTCGCTCTGTCGGACGCGTTTGGGCCGCCCAATGCTTCGGTCCCACAGGATGATCAGTCCCGCCAAGACAAGCGCAAGAAACAACGCAAACTCAAAATCCATCACTCACCTACCTTTAGAACGGACAGGAAAGCCTCCTGGGGAATTGAGACAGAGCCGATTTGTTTCATGCGTTTTTTTCCTTCCTTTTGTTTTTCGAGAAGTTTTCGCTTGCGGGTGATATCTCCCCCATAGCATTTGGCGGTTACGTTCTTGCGCAGCGCTTTGACGGTCTCTCGCGCAATAATCTTTGAGCCGATGGCCGCCTGAATCTCGACATCGAACATCTGGCGATGGATT
>WTHR01000209.1 GCA_011523045.1 Gammaproteobacteria bacterium
ATTTGAGAAATTCTCTCTCTAACCGTCAAGGCACCAACGATGTACTCATTTCCACCGCTATCCTTGGCTAGGAGTCGACTGGTGATAGGGCTGTAATCGGCGTCCATAGCGTTGGCTCACTAGTTCAAGCTTCGCATCTCTTGAATTTCCGACTCAAAATCATTGTATTACTGAATAACGCAATCCCGAAAGCGTCTGCCGAAAGACTCTGCAGTCAGACGGATATCGTTGGGGTCAAGAGAAAAAAACGCGGCAACACTCTGACCCCCGAATGGATGCCGGAGGGCAGAAGTCAAAAAGCGCGTTAATTCCAGAGAAAACTCATCATCCTTCTCGGAAACGGTTCCGCGCCCGGTCAACTGTTTCCACGACGCGAACGATGGCGAAAAAGAACGCTCGCGGAGTTCGCGGTACTTCTTCCCGAGAGGTGCCGCTCCATTGAGGTCTACAAGATAAGCATCGCTTTCATTGATAAGAATATTCGCCGGCTTAATATCGGCGTGATTCCATCCCAATTCATGAAAATGCCGAATCGCATCTCCTATCTGCTCCAAGCAGGCATTTGGCACGGATTGCCCTTTCTGAAGGACTCGAGACAGCGCCACCCCTGGCATTCGCTCCATAAAGAGTTCAGACGATTCCGCCCGCTCGGCAAAATCAAGCAGCCGGGGTACGGCGGGGTGCTGGACCTGACGAAGAATTCGCGCCTCCTTTTTGAGACGGAGACGGTCAATCTTTGAAACGGCGGTCTTCCGGAATATCTGCGGCCTGTGACAACATGTGACTCTTCTGAGGGACACTTTTAGGGTTGATGCTCTACGTTAACGAAGTGATCACTCAGATACTGCCGGGCGGCTTAAAACTGGAGTAAAGAGATAGATCAAATGGACTGTGGGGGCCCTTCAACCTAACTGTCGCGTCAATTAGACCGTCCTCCATATCAATTGTGACAGGAATCTCTCGACCCTCCATGATCGGGCTTGAGTGGGCCAGAATTCGGAACCAAGCCCACGCCCCCGGAATCTCCCGCTCTGAAGAAAGCGCCAGTCCTTTGAACGCCCTAAGGTCCAGTTTGTCCGCGCTAGATGGCCATACCTGCGATTTCCAAAATGCCGGGCCATGTCGATATACAACCAAGGGCCGCACGGAGCTGACACTAAATTCAGTGAGATCGACCGGCATCTCATTGACGCGCATTTCGAACTCCAACCCCAGGTTTGTTCCGCTCGGATCAAACAGCGCCTCTCTAATAATCAGCGATGCTTTCAGAAAATCTCCCAAGGCAGGATCCAACTTCAAGCCGTCATCCCACAAGAAACTTGGCGGTTTACCCGACCCCGCCTCTCCAAATCGAAAAGGTGAGATCCAATCTGAAACAAAACTGTCAACAATTCCTCTTGCCCTAAAGAACGATGAAAACTCATCTAGATCTGCGTCAGCCGAGCTAGCAGGTTGAAAAGGGAATCGGGTGGCAAGAGATTGATTAAACCCGCTGACAACCTGATTTCGCCACTGGCGCGACAGCCATTCGTGCGCCACACCGATCAGCAGGCTATTCGCGTTTGTGGATAAATCGACAAGCCAGGCCTTAATGACTTCAGGATAGTTATCTGCGCTCAGTCGCATTCGCGCGATCGGGTTCGTACCGCTTGCGTCCGGCGCTTTCCAGCTTTCAAAGATATCGCGGCCACTGTCCGCGCTGCTGACGAAGGGCTGAATCCACTGATTCAGTGCATGCAAGTTACCCATGAGCGCAGCCACCTGAGTCTGCTTCGCCGCGGGGTCAAGTAACTTGTGAAAATTGACAAAGGCGGTCGTGATCGACTCAGCCATCAAATTCTTCTGCAGTTGCTCACGGGCCTTACGGGCCTGCTCACTTTTTTGGGCTTTCTTTTCCAGTTTCAGAAGCTTGCTGAGTGACGCGGGCGCCTTGACTCCTGTCGATTTCGAAGAGGATCCTTTCTTCTTTTCTTGAGGAGCAGGGGTATATAACTTCGTGTGGGTATTTGTAATGCCCATCAACTGAGCCAGTGGTGACGTGGTCGATGAACTGGCAGCCGCTAGTAAAGACTGCAGCTCACTACTGGTTTTCGCTTCCTTTACCTCAACAGACGACAGTATCCCCGTCCAGACATCGATGTAGTCACGGATATACAGCTCTCTGATCCCCGACGCGAGGTTCTCCTGTGCCTGCACACTAAGAGCGTCTCGCACTCTGGGGTTAATGACCGATACATATTCCAAAGCATAGCGAAGATCATGAGAGAAGGCCGAAAGATCTAGAGCCTCAAATCCATCCCGGGTGAATAGATAAGGCACCTGCAGCAGCGTCTGGTCAGTTTTCTTGAATTCGAACAAGCCTTGCTCTGGGGTGAGCTCGTAGACATCACTGAAATCGGCCCGAAGCGCGCTTCCCAGTTCCACCATCTGGTCGTTCCTGGCACTTGTCCTGATTAATTGGTAGCAGACCTGTTCGACACCGAATGTATCCAGCTGCTTCGCTGCGAATCTTTGCACTTGCTTAGCTGTATCGCTATTACCGTAGGACATCTGGTCAATGTCAGTAACAAGCTGGCTCAGGTTAAGTTTTTGTGTGTCTGTGAGATCTTGAAACTGTGCCAAGAAAAACTGCACCACTTCAGTAGAGCTGTTTTCTAGCGTGTTGAATCCGAACGGCGTATCCGACAGGGCAAGATCTACATAAATAGCAGCAGCGCGGAATGCTCGCGCTACCCCGCGGACACTAGGATTCTTCTGGTAGTCCCTGAGGATCTGGTATTGCTTGTCGGCGAGCATCGGCAGGCCAAATCGACCCAATTCACGCTGATACATTGTGCGCACTGCATCGAACACCTCGTCCTTGGGAATCCAGAAACTCGTGGCAGGTCGAGATTTCCGATATTGGGCATAAGTCGTATCGCGAAGTTCGCTAAGGACCTGAATCACTTTTTGCGGAGAACTCGCAAAGTCCTGTGGCGAAGCACTCTTGATTGCCTCCCGATAAGTCGCCGCCCCATTAATGGCTATCTGGAATTCATTCGCCTTGAAGGCACCTTCCTCATTCGCCGACCATGCCATAAAACCCATGACACCGAACCATGCTGAAGCTGTGCCAACCATCGCCACCTTGGTAATAACATCTGCGCCACGACGTACCCCGATCGCCTGCGAATCACCCCGAATTCCATGGCTAAAGAGATTCCGGGCAAAAAGTGTTCTAGTGCTCGGCAGCTGTCTGGCCTCTCTCGTAAAACGAAGTCCGACAGCTCCCGCGGCAGCCCCGGAAAGCAAATCTTTAGGCTCGCGGCCTGCGCTCGCATCAATAAAGTTAATCGCACGAATCCAGACAGGTCTCTCCCGCTCATTAACTCGTGCCAGCTCTGCAAGAAATTTTGCCAGCATCGGCTTCAGCATGAGCATCTGCAAGGGCGCAGCAGCGATCGAAACCCGATAATCGGGATCCAACTGACTCAACAAACTGGAATTTCTAATAAAGGCAAATCGGTCGAGAACCTGGGCATAGGCTGCATCGAATTCCCCCGAATCAAAGTGGCCCGTTGCAGACGCCTGGACTGTTGCCCCTAACGGACTGTCACAAATCTCCTCAGAGGCTGTTGAAAAAAACTGGGAGAAATCCGCCAGAGAAGACATTCCACTGACAAGGGTGTAGACCGGCGGAGCGATTCGCGTCCCGCGAGCCAGTTCACGTAATTGCTCTCGACTCAATTCCGCAAACTCATGGGCTCGAGAATCCGAATCATCAACAAGCAAATCACAATCCAGATTAAGCAACACGCCATTCAGAGGCTGGCGTGGGCGAATCCTTCTCAAAGAGCGCCCCAGGTCACGAGCTAATTTGGGATAGGATTTTTGAGATCCCCAATCAAGCGTGATAATCGTTGATTCGTGACCGATCCAGTAATTGACTGGCGAGTCTTTTGAAAAACGGTCAAGGTGGGAAAAGCCAAGTTTTCCCAGCAGCCCCTTCTCCTTCTCCAAATCTCTGGTAAACAGAACATAAATGGGGACGTCATATAGCGACCGTCGCCTAAACAGGCGACGCACCGTCCTACGCAAGACCAATAGGTCGCTCCTGAAATTTGGCTTGTTCCACCAAGTCCTGAGCGATCGATAGATGAATAGGACAACCTGTTTGCCGTAAAAGGCGATAAAAAACGACAGGGCAAATGCCGCCAAAAGCGCCAATATCCATGCGCTAAAAGACCAATTGACAGGATACAGATATAGCGCGGCTGCCATGCCCACAGTTATCAAGACTGCGAGCAGCAGGCTGATGATCAGTCTCGTCTTCACCCTTCTTAAGTCATCCTCTTTTTTTATCTTTTACATTCTCTGAGGTTTGCTTCGACAACTTTTTTCACTCTCGCTCCATCAAACTGATGGCAAATCATCAAATACTGCGTCAGAACACATCATCCGTATCAGAATCCCATAGTCTTTTCAGACATTGTCTTTTTACGATTTGCCCACTGCGCTGCCGGCAGCTTATCCACTTGTGTCGATATATTTGCGAATTGCTCGCTCCGGCTCTGTGCGGTAGCGTTTAGGAACGTCACCAGGCCGAAGTAGCCCAGCAAGACCAATACCAAACCAGCGCTGCTGATCAGGCCGAGCCGGTTGCGCGCAACCTTGGACCGCGGGACAGAGTCACTTATCTCAGGACCCGCGTGATACTCCGCGCTAGGAAGATACTTGTCGACTTCCTGCTTTAATTCATTCTTCAACTGAAAGATCGCGTCGGTCACCTCGCCTCGATACTTTCCTTGAAACCCGATTGAGAGAAAAAAGAAACTCAACTCCAGAAGTTCGTGATAACTCTTTGGCTGACGGAGCATCCTTTCAGTGAGGGTAAAGAACAACTCGCCACCGTTGCGCACCTTAAAAATCTTGCTCAGAAGAGAATCATTCGCCCATAAGTTCGCGTCAGGCCATCCGCTACAGAGAATCATTTCATCGATAACGATTGCGAAAAGAAAACATGCCTTATCGATCTGATCCACCGGATAGTCGGCTTGACTTCCGTTTACCTTCAGGGAGTGGATCTGTCCAAAAAGCCTGCGGCGGAACTCATCGAGGTTTTCCGGCTGGGGGAGTGTGGGCAGCTTCACGCAGAGGGCGAGAAGTTCAGATGAGATCGTCATCAGTCGGTTGTTTGGAAATGCAGAACCGTGGGACAAAGACTCTGCGCTGAAGCCTGGAGCAAGAACCAACCCTCCACCACCCTGACCATCAACGCCGGCCTGATCCGGTAAGTCACCCGATTGGTCGATCGTTACTGTTTCTTCATCCAGAAATTCCATATGCCAAACTTACCTGATCGCAAAGAATCGGACGCGAGGATCTGGCACTCGTGAGTCGATATGCAAAGTGATGATGTCCCGTGTCTCTATGATCTCGCGCCAGAGTTCGCTGTCCGTGTCAACACGGAAATAGAAGGTATTCACCTCTGGCTTGAGTTCAGCCGGCGCTACAGGCAGAGGGATTAAGGTAATTCCAGACAGGGAGCGACGAATCAGCTCACTTATGCTTTGCGAACCCGCCAACTTGGAGACGTGCTGGAATAAATCCTGCAGCTCATCGATACGAGTATTTCCGGCATTCACTGAAATAAAGAACCTATGCTTGGCGAACCCGTCGGGGTCCGCAATAGCCACCCTCATCAACCTGTTCTCAGCAAACAACTCCTGATTGACATCAAATTCGACGACAGAATCCTGCTGAGCCAGAGTCAAACGCTCTCTTAATGAACTCAAAACGCGATTAAAGGCGGGGTACGCATCCTTGGGGTCCAGAGAATCAAACTCGGGGCACGGTTCTGCAGATATGCTGGCCAGTTCTGCGTCAAACTGGCATAGATTCAGGTAAAGTGCTTGTGTGCTCAATCGACATTCGGACAGCACCGCAGCAAACCATGGGCGCCAACGATACAGACTCTGCAGAAGCATATATTCTCGAAAAAGAACATGCTGTGTGTTCGGATTAACCTCCGCGGTGATCTTCGAAAGCTGCACTCTTGCCCGGCTCAACAAAAGGGTTTCCACCTCCCTAACGCGCTCGACAAGTTGGGTTGCCGCCCCGAACAATGTCGTGATCGGAAGAAAACTGGCATCGAGAACTACCTCTCCATCCCCGGAAGTTTGAAGCACTTTTGCAACAGGAAGCGTAAGAAAACCTGAAAGATCTTGTCCCTCCAGCATCAACCTGATGTTAGGACTGCCCACCAGTATGTCTACGGAACTATTGTCGTCGCTGGCAGTATCAAAAAC
>WTHR01000032.1:0-18837 GCA_011523045.1 Gammaproteobacteria bacterium
GTCCGGCATACCTTGACGATCTATCCCGCCGCGTCGATTTTTCTCTGAGAGCCGCATACGCATACGGCACCTGTGCGGTGCGTTCGCACGTCGACGGCAACCGACAAAACTTTGATCGGAGCTTCAATCAGCTGGAGACGCTTGCAGACAACTG
Organism: Gammaproteobacteria bacterium; assembly: GCA_011523045.1. GTDB lineage: Bacteria > Pseudomonadota > Gammaproteobacteria > Arenicellales > UBA868 > UBA868. The sequence goes on from WTHR01000032.1 coordinate 155, forward strand.
GGCCAGCCGGCTGATGCTTCAGTTGTGCCCTTTTGCAGATATCGCCGACGACCGTGACTGGCTGTCTCATCTCGCTGAGCACGCGGCCCGGCCTTTCTCAGGGGTCCTTAGCAGCTTTGTCTACGATATCCCCGATCTTGATGCACAGCTTGATGTGGTAATGGATCTCGCCAATCAGCGGGGTCTCGCGCTCGATTTTCATGCAGATGAAAACCTCAATCCCGAGTCTCACTGTCTTCGTGCCATTGCACGGGCCGTAAAGCGAAACCGCTTTGAGGGATCCGTGCTCGTGGGTCATTGCTGTGCGCTCTCTGTCCAGGCGCCGGACAATGTGGCACGGACACTGGACCTCGTTGCCGAGGCGGGTATTGGTATCGTGGCGCTTCCGCTGTGCAACGCTTACCTTATGGACCGGCACAGCGGAAAAACCCCAAGATCTCGCGGCGTGGCGCCCGTGCATGAAGCAAGAAGCAGAGGCATCGACGTCGCGCTCGCGTCTGATAACACGCGTGACGCCTACTATGCTTACGGCGACCTTGATCTGGCAGACCTCTTTCGGGATGCAATTCGCATGATGCAGTTGGATCATCCTGTGGGTGACTGGCCGGCCAGCGTCACGACAACCGCGGCCAGGTTCATGGGATACGCCGGGTTGGGATCAATCCGGGAAAACGGGCCTGCTGATCTTGTGATCTTCGAGTCGCGTAACTGGAGCGAGTTTGTCGCACGCCCGCAGTCAAATCGGACGGTCCTTCGTGCCGGTCGACCTGTCGACACGACGCCGCCCGACTTCTCTGAACTGGACTGTCTTGGGGAATTTTCGATATGACTCGCATAACAGAACTCGCCCGCAAGATTCCCGATATCGCGATCAACACTGCTGAGAAAGCAGTGCGCACGAAAAGCCGTGATTACTTTTTCTGGTCGCCGATACTGAAAGCACAACTGGATCACGTCACGGCCGATGCTGTGGTCTCTCCCAAGAACGAATCCGAAGTCATGCGTACATTGGCTGCGTGCTGGGAACTTGATATCCCGGTGACACCTCGCGGAGGAGGCACGGGCAACTATGGCCAGGCGATGCCGCTGGCAGGCGGGGTTGTTCTCGACATGATGAGCCTTAACCACGTCCGGTCCATCGATGCCGGCACGGTAGTGGTCGAACCTGGCGCGCGGCTAAGCGCGATCGAGGACCTCACCCGCCCAAGTCAGGGGCTTGAACTTCGGATGTACCCCTCAACGGTGGAGACCGCCTCAGTCGGCGGATTCATCGCCGGCGGCTCCGGCGGAGTGGGCTCTATCCGCTGGGGCATGCTTCGTGAACCCGGCAATATCCTCAACCTGCGAGTCGTCACCATGGAGGAGGCTCCTCGCTGTGTTGATCTCACTGGTGACGCAATTGACGCAGCGGCTCATGCCTTTGGGGCTAACGGCGTGATTACCGAGGTAACGCTGCCGCTTGCGCCCAGCTACGACTGGGTTGAGATGCTGGTCAGCTACCCTACATGGACTCAGGCGCTTGAAGCCGGCTGGACGGTCACACATCATGAGGGTCTGTGGCTCAAGGAACTGGCGGCAGTTGAGGCGCCCGCGCCGTATCAGTACTTTGCCCGCTACCGAAAATTTCTTGAAAGCGGCGATAACGTGCTTTGTATCTTGGCCGCCCCCAATGCCGTTGCGCCCCTATCGGATAAGCTCAAACGACAGGGTGGGCGGATTGCCTATCAATCCGACCAACTGAGCGATACCGATCGCAAAGGCCTGACCCGGCTTCACCACCTCACCTGGAATCACACCACCCTTCAGGCCAGAAGAGTCGACCCCGAGATTACGTATCTTCAGGTCGGCATTCCGGTTGATCGGCCGCTTGAAACACTCGACGCCATCTCCAGGCAGTTTCCCGGCGAACTCATCGGCCACGTCGAGTTCGTCCGAGCTGCGGGACGGGTCTACGCCTCGTCACTGCCGCTGCTTCACTACCAGAATGCCGAGCGCCTGCTTGAGATATCACTATGGCTCGAAGCCGCGGGCTGCACCTGCTACAACCCTCACTCTTACCGACTGGAGGAAGGCATGCACAGCGACGTCGATCCCGTCCAACTCCAGATGAAAAAAGACCATGATCCAAAGGGTCTGCTTAACCCCGGCAAGATGATTGCCTGGGAAGATGCAGAATACAGATTTGATCCTGCCGTCCACCGGCCCTTTCCGGGGCTTCAGAAGGCCAAGTCATGAAATCACTGAATCCGCAATCCATTCATCCCCCTTTTGCGAACTACTCCCATGGTGTCGAGGCGCAAGCAGGCCGGATCGTTGTGACGTCGGGACAACTCGGCATCCATGCAGACGGCACTATCCCCCCGGGGGCTGAGGCACAAACGGATCTATGTTTGAAAAATATTGAAGCGATCCTGTCCGAGGCTCACCTCTCCCGGGATGCTATCGTTCGGCTGAATGCCTATGTCGTGGATCGACAGCATATGGCGGGCTACATGCGTGCACGCGATCGGTTCACTGATTCGCTCGAGTGCAAGCCCGCATCCACACTGATGATCGTCAGCGGCTTTACCCGGCCGGAATTTCTGGTAGAAGTAGAAGCCATTGCCATAGAGAGGAACTGACATGCTCCCGTCCCGCTTTTGGTATGAAATGCCCACCACCCATTTCGCCGGCGACACCAGCGAATGGATCGCTATTCTGCCGATTGCGGCGGTGGAACAGCATGGGCCTCACCTCCCGGTAGGCGTCGACGCAATTATTGCCGAGGAAATGGTCGCACGATGCGCCAAAGCCTTGCCTGAATCGAGTCCCGCCGTGTTTTTGCCGGTTCAAGCTATCGGCAAATCGAATGAGCATGTCAATTTCCCAGGCACCCTGACCATAGGATGGCAAAGCGCGATCGAAAGCTGGATTGAGATTGGGCAGAGCGTTTGCCGGACAGGAATCCGTAAATTCGTGATCGTCAACAGTCACGGTGGGAACTCTGCGCTGATGGCAGTTGTCGCCCGCGAGCTGCGGGAAAAACACCACATGCTCGCGATCACAACAAGCTGGTCGAGTGTCGGAGACTGGCAAACCCTTTATGACTACGATCCGCCCATCACAGATATTCATGGCGGACTCAGCGAAACGTCGGTCATGCTGGCGCTTCGACCTGATCTGGTAGACATGACCAAAGCGGCTGACTTCCCCAGCCGTCAATCAGATTTCAAGGCAATCAACAAACATCTGGGACTGCATTCCTCCAACGCAAACGTCGCGTGGCTCTCTGAGGATCTCAATACTGAAGGAGTCGTCGGCGATGCCAGTGCCGCCAGCGCAGAACTGGGTGCCCGCGATGTCGAGTCGATGCTGCAGGGCTTTTGCGCATTAATGGAAGAGATACAAAACACTGACCCTCCGGCGCAGCCATCATGACCCTGGAGACTGCGATACTGCTCGTGCAGACGCTGGTCACGGCGTCAATCGCGGGCTGGCTTTTCCTGGGTGTAATGGATAACTACCTCACCCCTTCGCTGAACGGCGGCTTTGCCCGCTCGGTACTGACCTTTGAAAGATTAAAGGAGATGTACCCCGACGACTTCGCCAGAGTGCAGTACCGCGAGATAAAAAGCCCTGCTCTACATAAAACGGTCTTTGCCGTTATCGTCGTCAGCGAGACACTCGTCTGTCTCGTCCTTTTTGTCGGTGTCTATATGATGGGTCGGGCTCTGCTGGGTCTGGAGGATCCGGAAGCGGCCCGGGTCGTTGCGCTCTTGGGTGTCCTGGGATTCACCCTGATCTGGAGCGCCTTTTTGGTATTTGGAAACTGGTTTCTTCTATGGATGTGTCATGAGTGGGCGCAGAGCAATCACTTCCAATTGCTGCTTTGGGGTATCGGCACGATGCTGCTCCTGATTCTGGGCAGTTGAGAGTCCATCAACACGGCTGAGATTTTCTACACGAATCAGATCAGCATCGGCACCGATGTTCGCCGCCAGGTGCTCGATATCAGTCGCCTTGCCAGACTACGCGGCACGACCCCAGAAGAGTTTGCGCACCTGTTCACTGTTCACGAGATCCGGCTTTTCGGCATAGCAAAGCACCGGTACCAGTCGAGGCGTCGCCCCACTCACACGGGTAACGCGATGGATTGTCTGGCGGCCCCCGAATATCAAAAGCGTCCCGGGTGTAAACGGCAACTGCATGACACCCTCACGCTTGCCTTCCAGAACGCCTCCGACGATTTCCTTCTCGTTGTCTAAACCCCGAATACCCGGCACATACTCAAAGAACCCGCCCTCGCTCGGCTGCTGCAGCATGAGCGTGATCGTGAATTCCGATTCGTCAAAATGCCAACCGTGCTGACCGCCGTCAACGAAGACATTGATCGAACAGGCTCCAAGGGGATCTGCAAATCGAAAGAACGGTTTCTTGCCCAACACTGAGCCAATGAAGTTCATCAAGGGGTCCCACAGGTACAGCTGTTTCAGCAGTCCGTCCGCGGGAAGATAGTCATAAGCGACTGAGCCGACGAAGGTGGCCTCCTGTCGCTGCGTCACATCCTCTGCGGGGAGCTCCGGATCGGCATCTGTCAGATAGGCGTTATGCGTGCTGTCACAAAAGTAGGCTTCATCCAAAACCCCATTGGCTTCGTCCGCCAACGCGGCCAACGCGTCTGGCAGGATAAATCCCGGCAGTACGCAAAGCCCGCCTGTTTCAAATTCGTTACGGCAGGTCGAGAGCAGAGCAGCTCCGGCCTCAGACTCCGGTGCATCAATCGGATAACGTGTCCGGTTAACCATCGACTCCGCTGTAGGGAATGCAGCACTCATGTCTTTCTTTCCTTATTAAATATTTTACTTTTGTCTCTTGCGCGCTGTTTGAATCTGATCTGGCCGCGATGAGATTCGCGATACGGTCCAGGCGAATCACAGCGAAAAGTCATTTCGAATTCGTATCGGAGTAGTGTAGGATGCCGTCTACTTTCGAGCAAACTTTTGGGCGACCAGGCGTAACTGGGACACGACGCCCCCGCAAAACCGGTTGGAGGAAATAACGATGGTCGATGACGGTTTTCGTCTGAATCAGCCTTTTGTTGGGATCGCAACATTTCTGCGCTCGCCGATGTGCGACAACCTGGACACCCTGGACACCGGTATTGCAGTCATGGGGGTCCCCACCGACGAGGGTTCCCCCTTCATGGCCGGCTCACGGATGGGGCCGCGGGCCCTGCGCGAACATTCGCTTCGCTTCGGTCAGGGCGGGAAAGGCTACTACGATCCTGAACACCGAAAGCAGTATCTCGAAACCGAGATGTCCCAGAAGATGATCACGGACCTCGGCGATGTTGATATCTGGCCCGCCGACATCAAACAGACTTTTGACAACACCACCGAAATGACACGCAAGGCCCGGGAGGGATGTGACCTGCTCGTCGTGATGGGTGGAGACCATGCGATCACTTATCCCGTTGTGCGCGCGATAGAAGAAGATATCTATGTGATTCATTTTGATGCCCACGCAGATTACGCGCCGTTCATACATGATCTTCAGTTCACCAACGGCCACGCCTTTCGGCACATCGCGCCAATGCCCAATGTGAAAAACCTGATCCAGGCCGGCATCCGCAGCCTGCGTCATTCCGAGGAGATGATCGAGGACTCGATTGTTCAGGGCAATGACGTTGTCACCATGACCCAGTTCCATGAGATGGGTCCAGAAGGCCTGGCCGCGCTGGTGCCCGAGGGTGGGAAGACCTACGTCAGCATCGACGTCGACGTGCTGGATATCTCACTGGTACCGGGCTGTGTCTCTGCTGAACCCAACGGGATGAAGTATTCAGAACTTCGCGATACGCTTGATGCGATCGCCCGGCGCACGGAAATCATTGCGTTTGACTTCGTTGAAGTGAATCCACAACTTGATGTCGGTACCGGAGTCACGGCATACCTTGGGGCCCACGTTATGGTCGAGTTTCTTGGCCGCATCTGTGAACAGCCCTGGTGGATCGAAAAACGGAACAAACGTCTGAATCGATGAGTCAGCGGGTACTCATCACCGCCGGTGGCGGCGGGATCGGCCGGGTGATGGCACAGTCCTTTGATGCGGAGGGTGCCAAGGTCTGGGTCGTTGATAACAACACCGACGCGCTGGCGCAGTGCCCTGATCACTGGCGCAAAAGCTGCTTGGATGTCACCGACGAGTCCTCAGTCAGCAGTCTATTTGAGGAACTCGTTACCGAATGGGGTTCGGTCGACACGCTTTGCTCCAATGCCGGTATTGCAGGACCCGGTAATCCCATCGAAGACGTTGCCCTTGCTGACTGGCGGGCGTGCGTCTCCGTTAGCCTGGAAGGCGCTTTTCTTTTTGCAAAATATGCCGCGCCGCTGATGAAGGCGCAGCGTTCCGGCGCCATCATCGTGACATCCTCGACTGCCGGTATTTTCGGTTTTGCGAATCGCTCGCCCTACGTCGCGGCGAAATGGGGAGTCATCGGTCTCACCAAAACCCTGGCTATCGAACTTGGCCCCTTCAATATCCGGGCCAACGCGATCTGTCCTGGTCCGGTCGAAGGAGAGCGCATGACCTTTGTGGCGCAAAGAGAAAGCGAGCACAAAGGCAAGACCACCGAAGAGATCCTTGAGGAATACGCCAGTGGTGCGTCAATGAGAAAACTGATCAGCCCACAGGACGTTGCTGATATGGCCGTCTTTTTGGCCAGTGACAAGGCGTCACTGGTCAGTGGTCAGGTCATCGCAGTAGACGGGCACACCGAAAATCCAGAGCCGCGCTCCTAGGAACACAGCCGCCGAGTCGGCTCAGTAGGCTCTCACTTTCGACGCGCCCGCGTAGAGAATCTCCGCCCAGTTGGCGTTGGCTTGTGCACGGGCAGCCAGCCCTGACTCATCCCGATCGGCATCAGGACGCGGCAGAACGGAAAAGTCTCCGCCGTCCTCGCAGCCCTGCACAACCTGAACCAGATGCTCACCGATCGTCTGGCGGGAATCCGGACCCATGTAGGCCTGAAGCGCGATACCCATTCGTCGCTCGTCGCCCTGATTCGGCATCGATCCATGAACCGTGCGGGCATGGTGAATGGACATCTGTCCGGGACGAAGGATGAGATCTACCGCCTCGGCTTCGTTCACGTCAGCAACGGTCTGCCCGCGTGTCAGGATATTGTCCTCACCAAAGGTATCATCATGCGTGCGGATACCGTCTTTATGGCTGCCGGGAATCGCTTTGATACAACCCAACTCCGGGTTACTCGGCGTCAATGCCAGCCAGGGCGTAATAAAGGTATGGGGCTCAATGCCCATATAGGTGGCATCCTGATGCCAACTCACAAAACCTGCGCTTTTCGGTTCCTTGAAAAACAACACGGTGCCATACAACACGATGTCCTCACCTATCAGATCGGACACCGCTCCAACAATCACCGGGTGATGCGCGACCTCATCGATGCAGGTGTAGGCAAGATGCGCATTGTTGCGATTGGTCGGCCCAAGTTCTTCCGGGTGCGCCGCCTCTGCAGCCTCCACCCGAAGCTTTAGCGCATGGGCCTCCTCTTCCGACATGACATCAATCGGTGCGCAGTAGCCATATTCATGAAAATAATCTATCTGGGACTGCGAAAGAACCTTGGGCATTGATAACTCCTAGACCATGACTTTACACGCGGCGCCATTCGGCCCCATTAAGAGATGAACGATACTTCTCCCATCCTGGTCAACCAGATTCGGACGCGAAGCAACCTTAACTGATGGCGACATCGGGAAAACTTTCGAGTGCCGGCTTTTTCTGGCAGATTCAACATCTGATCCAGATTTACACATTATAGAAATCAGATGTCTTTTGATTCCGTCATCACTTTCCTGCCGACCCGGGACCTCGCGCAAACTGCACAGTTTTACGAAAAGGTTCTGAAACTGGAGTTGGCCCTGGACCAGACCCGCTGCCGCATCTATCGTGTTGCAAAAGGCGGCTTTTTGGGTTTTTGCCTCAAAGACTCAGTGACACCTCAGGAGGGTGTCATACTGACACTCGTCACAGAGGAGGTGGACCACTGGCAGGCGCGCATGGCAGAGCACCAAGTTCCGATTGAAAAAGGACCGGTCTTTAATCCAGATTTTCAGATCTATCAGATGTTTCTGAGAGATCCCAATGGATATCTGATTGAAATCCAGCGCTTTGAAGATCCCCGATGGCAGAACTGATCCTGACCAGATCAAGAGCAGGATGAAGATAATGCTTTACGACAGATCTACGGGAAACTGCTGCAAGTGAGCGATCACTGGTATCGCTGTGAGATAGACCGTGCGCTGCTGAAATCGCTTTCGCGGCGGACAAACTGGCACGGTCTTGTCTACCTGCTGTACTTCGTCTTGCTGCTCGTGATCAGCGGAGCCTGGGCAGTGCAATCTCTGGGGACGCCATGGAGTATCCCGGCATTTCTGATTTATGGCGGCATCTGGGTGTTCGCGACCAGCGTGGTGCACGAAACATCACACGGTACCGCCTTTCGTAACCGGGCGCTCAATGAGACCGTACTCTTTATCTTCGGATTCATGGTTCAGCAAACCCCCAGCCTGCTGCGCTATGTTCATGCCCGCCATCATTCCCATACCGCACTCGTGGGAGAGGACCCTGAGATCATCCTGACCAACCCGATGACCTGGCGGGATTTCATTATCAAGGAACTGATTGATCTTGGCAGCATCTGGTACTTCGTCAAAGCCACTGCCGGGCTCGCCATCGGCCGGCCGACTCAGGATGCGGCAGGCTGTATTCCTGCGCAAGGGATGCTCCGCGCCGTTATCGAGGCACAGGTGTATATGCTGGCTTACCTCGGCATCATCTTGTGGTCTCTTATGGCCCAGTCCTGGCTTCCGGTCCTAATGCTGATCTTGCCCCGCCTCTTTGGCGCACCGACCCATGGAGTGATCCTGGCCACACAGCACTTTGGCATGGCCCAGGATATTCCGGACCATCGTCACACAACACGAACGATGCACGTGAACCCGGCACTACGCCTGCTCTACTGGAACATGAACTACCACGTCGAGCACCATATCTTCCCGCAGGTGCCCTTCCACGCCCTGCCAGCTCTGCACAAGGCCGTTGCCGATCAGTGCCCGCCACCGACCCAGGGGGTATTTGGCGCCATGAAAGAGATTGCTACCACCATAAACCGTCAGCGTCTGGATCCTGGGTACACCACGCCAAGGCCTCTGCCGCACACCGTTTCGAATTAACCAAATGGCAAGAAACCTTTCAGGCAAAAAAGCTCTGGTGACTGGTGCGGGTGGCGGCATCGGCCAGGCTATCGTCGAGTCGCTTAAGGCGCACGGTGTCACCGTAGCCGGGACAGACCAAAGCGCGTGTCCGAATTCGGATGTCTCAATTGTTGGAAACTTGATAGACGCGGCTTTTTGCGATGCGTTGCCGGGCAATGCCCGCGAACAACTCGGCGGCCTCGATATTGTCATCAACAATGCAGGGATCATCCGACGGGGTCCGGTAACCGACGCGACCGATGACGACTACGCTGCCTCTTTCGCCGTCAATGTCGAGGCCCCTTTTCGCATTTGCCGGGCAGCCATTCCCCTGCTGGCAGAAGCCGGCGGCGGCGCCATCGTCAATATCGCCTCCTGCTGGGGAGTCCATCCGGGTCCTAAACATCCGATCTATTGCATGTCCAAGGCAGCGGTCGCATCGATGACCCAGTGTCTGGGTCATGATCATGCGCATCAGGGCGTTCGAATCAACGCCGTCTGCCCCAATGAGGTGGATACGTCCATGTTGCGCTCAGGCTTTAGCGCTCGCGGAATGGATCCGGATACCGCCATTGCGTCGCTGAATGCCTCCGTGCCTTTGGGTCATATTGCCGAGCCGCAGGAGATCGCTGATGTGGTGCTTTTTCTTGCATCAGACGAGTCGCGCTATATGTGCGGCAGCCTGGTTGAGGTTAACGGCGGCAAAGCCGTCTATTGACGTATGGACAAGGTCGCGCTGATTACGGGAGGTCGAAGCGGGATTGGTCTTGCCTGTGCGCAAAAGCTCTCGCAGTCCGGGTACGAGGTGGTCACAGCACAGCGAACTCCGGCTGACACCTTTCATAGCATTGAAGCAGACTTTTCAGACCCCGACACACCGAAACGCGTTATCCAACAGGTTATCGATCGGCACGGCCGTCTGGACGCGCTCGTCAACAATGCCGGCATCATGCTGGAGGACACGGTCGAAGGCATGTCCCTGGCGGACTGGAACCGAACACTCAATATCAATCTCACGGCACCGTTTCTCCTGATCAAATACGCCTTACCTCACCTACAGGGCGAAGGGGCTATCGTTAACATCGGCTCGATTGAGGGACTCGGATCTAATCCCCAACACGCCGCCTACTGTGCCTCCAAGGCAGGCCTGCACGCCTTGACGCGGGCCGTGGCGGTCGATGCCGGTCCACAGGGCATTCGCTGCAACGCGATTGCGCCGGGCTGGATTGATACCGAACTCAATGAAGAATTTATCGAATCAATGGCCGACCCAAAGGCTTTCAGGAAACAGATCGGAGGAATTCATCCATTACGCCGAACGGGCAAACCTGAGGAAGTTGCGGCACTGGTGGCCTGGCTGTTGTCTGAAGAAGCGTCGTTCGTCACGGGCCAGATATACCCCGTTGACGGCGGCCGTCTCGCCCAGCTGCCGCTGCCGTAGACTTGGGTTCCGTCTGTCACCCAGTCACGACTGCCGTCGAATGATGACGCCGATCAACAAGGGATAGAAGTTATGCAATCACATGCTCGAGTCGTTGTCGTCGGAGGCGGCTGTGTCGGCGCCAATATTCTTTACAGTCTCGTCCATCGGGGTTGGACTGATGTTTGCCTTGTCGAGCGAACAGAACTTACCGCCGGCTCTACCTGGCATGCCGCCGGATTGATCCCCGTCTACTCTTTTTCCTATAAATTCGGCCGGTTGATCCAAAAGACCATTGACCTCTACGAGGGCCTTGAAGAGGAGACAGGACAGAGCATCGGCTGGCACAAATGCGGCCAGTTGCGGATCGCAGAAACTGCGGATCGGATGGATGAATATCTCAACTACGCCTCGATCGCGCAGACCCAGGGCGTGAGAGCGGAAATCCTGACGCCCGAGCAGACCGTTGATTTGTGGCCGCTTATGCAGCGCAGTCCAAATCTTCTCGGGGCGGTCTACAACCCGGATGACGGGCATATCGCACCAGCAGATGTCACCCAGGCACTCGCCAAGGGAGCAAAACAGCTGGGTGCCAACATCTATCTTCATACGGAAGTCCACTCGATCGACATGCTGCCCTCAGGCGAGTGGAAAGTCAGCACCAATCAGGGCGATATCGTCTGCGAGCACGTTGTAACAGCGACGGGCAACTACGTGCAACAGACTGCGAGGATGCTGGGTATGGAACTGCCCTGCTTTCCGATCCTGCATCAATACTGGGTAACCGAGACGGTGCCTCAGGTTCGGGAGCGCAAAGATCAGGGACTGCCGGAAATGCCTGTGTTGCGCAATGAAGCGATCAACGGTTATGTCCGGGAGGAACGGGACGGCCTGATGTTCGGTCCGTACGAGCGCCCGGCAAACCTGGAGCACTTCGCCCGTGACGGCGTGCCCGACTGGTTTGGTGCAGACCTTTTGCCTGAAAACATGGAAGCCGTAGAGGACAATTGGGCTGCGGCACTCGATCTCGTACCGATACTGGGCGAAGTCGGCATCCAGGCGAACGTGCGCGGACCCATCTGCACTTCTCCCGACAACCTGCCGTTGTGTGGCCCGGCGTGGGGCAAACGCAATCTCTGGCTCGCTGAGAGTTTCACCGGCGGCCTGCTGATGGGCGGGGGGCTCGGGTCCGAACTGGTCAACTGGATTGTGGATGGTGAGCCGCATATCGATCTGGGTGAGGTTGATCCAAGACGGTTTGGTTCGTACGCCAATAAGGTCTATACGGGCAGGAAAAACAAAGAGGCATTCGGCCACAACTTCGGCATCCACTATCCGGGCTACGAGTGGCCCGAAGCCCGACGCGCAAAGATGATGCCCTGCTACGACAGATTGGACGCCGCCGGAGCCGTCTGGGGCGCGGTCTACGGATGGGAGATCCCCTTGTGGTTTGCGCCGAAAGGCGAAGAGGCTCGGGATATCTGGAGTTACCGCAGTTTTAATTCAATGCCGCATGTTGGCGCCGAATGCCGGGCAGTGCGAGATTCGGTCGGCCTTTTTGAGATGACGCCAATGGCCAAGTTCGAGGCGCACGGCCCCGGCACTGAGGACTGGCTGAACCGTATCCTCGCCAATCGGATGCCGCGAAAAGTCGGGGGCATTGTGCTGGCACATCTGCTTACCCACAAAGGCACCGTCCGCTCAGAATTTACCGTGACCCGCCTAGGTGATGAGCACTTCTACCTTGTCGGCACCCCCAGAGGTGAGCGTCATGATTTTGACGTATTGCAAAAATCATTACCCGCGGACGGCAGCGTTCAACTCACCAATGTCACCGCCGAGCGCGGCGGTTTGACGGTTGTTGGACCCAACGCCCGCAGCCTTTTGAGCGACCTCGTCGACGGTGATCTCAGTAACGATGCCTTTCCCTGGATGAGCGCCCAGTCATTAACCGTGGGACTGGCGTCTGATGTGAGGATGATGCGCATCAACTATGAAGGCGAACTCGGCTGGGAGCTCTACCATCCGATCGCCTACAACCTGCATCTTTTTGAAGAGATCTGCCGGGCCGGCGAAGCCCACGGTCTCAAGCATTGCGGATATCGGGCCATTGAATCCCTGCGGCTTGAAAAATCCTACCGCGCGATCTACCGGGACCTTGACCTTGAACACACAGCGCTTGAAGCCGGCCTCGATCGCTTTATCAAATGGGATAAAGACGACTTCCAAGGCCGTGACGCACTGATGCGCCAGCGGGACCGTGGCCTGGAGCAGAAAATGGTGACCCTCAAGGTCGAGACAGTTGATGCCGATGCCTGGATGAACGAAAGTGTCTTCTTCGACGGCAAACTGGTCGGACGGATCACGTCTGGCGCGACCTCGCACCATATCGGCCAGTGTCTCTCGATGGCCTACATCAACATCGACCAGGCGCAGGTTGGCACGGCTCTTGAAGTCCAGGTGCTTGAGCGCCGGGTCCCGGCGACCGTGATTGCTGATTCCCCTTATGATCCAAACAATCAGAAACTGCGCATGTAGGAAGCGCTACAGCGAAAAAGCGCTTTAAAGCAGAAGACGACACAAACGACACAATGGAAGAGGAAATCCACACTCGTAAAGGCGGCCGGGCGGCCCGACGTGCCAAGCGGCTCAACGCGCCCATCATCCATCACCCGCCCCTGACGACAAAGGTACCGTTATACGAGGTCGCAAGCGCAGAAGGCGTCGAGCAGATTCACGAAACCGCGATGCGGATTATTGAGGAAGTCGGTGTTGAGTTCCGTGAGTCACAGGCGATTGAGACCTGGAAAAAGACAGAGGCCGAAGTCGACGGCGCCAGGGTCCGTATCGGTCGTGACGCGCTGCTGGCCCTGGTCGCCAAAGCGCCGTCGGAATATATCCATCATGGTCGGAATGCGGAGCGCACGGTTACCGTCGGCGGAAAATCCATGGTGGTCTCTCCGTCCTACGGCCCTGCCTACATTTATGACCTCGACGGGGTGCGTCGTCCTGCCGGCGTGGAGGATCTCAATAACCTGCAGAAACTGAACCACATGGCGTCCACCGTACACATCGCCGGCGGACCGGTTGTGGAACCGATGGATATTCCTGTGCCCCATCGACACCTGCACATGGCCTACAGCGGCTTCAAGTTCTCCGATAAACCTATCGTCGGCAATGTCACATCTGCCGAGCGGGCTCAGGACACCGTCGACATGTGCAAGATTGTTTTCGGCGAAGACTTTGCCCAGAACCACTGCTGCACCACATCTCTGATCAACGCCAACTCTCCGCTAGTCTGGGATGAGACCATGCTGGGAGCACTGCGCACCTATGCGCAGAACAATCATGCCGTGATGTGTTCCCCTTTTTCTATGGCGGGCGCCTCCAGTCCGGCCAGCAATGTTGGAACCATGGCGCTGGTGACAGCAGAAGCGCTGATGGCGATTGCCTATGCACAACTGGTAAGACCCGGCGCACCGATGTTGTTTGGTGTTCCGGCGATGACTGTGGCACTAAATACCGGCGCGCCGGTGCACGGCAGTCCCGACTCTGCCGTCGTGCAGTTTCTCGCCGGACAGATGGCCCGGCGCTATGAAGTCCCGCACCGCGCGATTGCCAATTGCGCCACCTCCAAATCCGCAGACATGCAGGCCGGCTTTGATTCGATGTGGGGGTTGTTCCCTTCCTTTTTAAGCGGTGCCCAGTGGATCACCATGGCGGGCGGCATGATGGAAGGCACACTGGGAGTCGGATATGCCAAGACTGTCATCGACTTTGAGCAACTGGATGCCTTCTATCATTTCTGTCAGGGGCCCCGCTACGATGACCTCGAAGAGATATTTGAGACCATCAAGGATGTCGGTCCCGGCGGACACTTTCTGGGAACGGCACACACACGCAAATCCAACCTATTTATTTTCCCGTCGCAAAACAACGTCACCTTCGAGCAATGGGAGGCGGAGGGCCGCCGCTCCACCGAAGAGGTGGGTCTTGCCAAAGCCCGTGAGTGGCTGTCACGTTACGAGGCACCGCCCATTGATTCGACGCTCGATGCGGCTCTTCAGGATTTCCTGGCCCAGCGCGAATCCGAGATTCCAAAGACTCTGGGCTGAACCTCCCTTTCAGTGACAGGCCTTGCCGAGCGCCTTCAGTCGCCAATAGTTGTAAGGCAGAGGCGTCAAAAACCCCGCCACAAGCATGATGGGAACCACCCACCAAGTCAGCACCGCACCGCCCGTTAACACCACATCCACTATGTTCATGGAGGCTTCCATAGCCACCATTGAGATAAGCGACATCCCTACCGCCGTACGAAACGCACTCTTAAGCGGCATCTGCCGCGACAGCACCACGGTCTCAAGCGCAATGGAAGTGAGAATGCCGTTCATGATGGCGAGCGACATGATCGCAAGAGTCGACCATCCGATGCCGGTCAACTGAAAGAAAAGAATCGTTCCGAAATCCCCGATCGAGCAGCCCGCGAGGCACCATAGTGTGTTCACAGAGGCTCTACGCCAGGTGTGTGGACAACTCCAATGAAATTCAGGAGAGGTGTTCATCCCGACTGCCAATGCACTTTATCAAAACAAAATCAATAATCACCAGAACGATACTGGCGGCTAGTTATGATCCAACGATGACGGTCCCACGCATGCCTGCCTCATAATGCCCCGGGATTAAGCAACCAAAATGGAAGACACCCGATTCCGTAAACTGCCATGTGTTGGTACCCGATTCACCCGGCGCTATATGGACCATAAAGGGTTTGTCATGAGACATCGAAGGGTTTTGCTTCATCTCTTCAGCATGGTCGTTCAGTGATTGGAGCGTGCCAAGAACAAACTCATGCATCAACTGACCTTCATTCGCATGAATGAATTCCACAATGTCACCCTGTTTAACTTGGATGGTTGCAGGGGTAAATCGCATATCATCCGACATACTGATTTCGATCGTAACGGTGGGATGCATCTGGGGACCATACTTTCCGAACTCGGTCTCGATCAATCCAGATCCAGCCTTATCGCTGTGATCATGATCATGGGAGCCACCAGCCAGACTGGCCGTAGACACCAGGAGGATTTTGGTGAGCAACGCGATTTTTTTAAATTTCATTGGAATCTTCACTTTTGTCTCCCTGAAAACCGTGAGCTTTAGGATTCTAAGGAAATCAGGCCAGGATGATGATGACGAATTCTTCACTTGTCTTAGAGCGAAATCTGCTTCCGCGATCGTGCGGTTTATCCGCTGGGTGCAGCAGACGATAGAGCCTTACTGATGGAAAAGAAAAAAACCCTCAAAAGGTCGGGCGGCATTGGATCTCGGCTCGCGATCAGCGTGTTCAGCATCGTATTTGTTTCATTGATCGGAAGCGCAAGTACACAAACTGACCGGCCAACCACAGAAGACACTGTTTTCTCTTTTGCGGAAATCATCAATAGCGTTCTTCCGAGTGAAAGTCCCGAGTCCTTGAACCAGATTGTTCTCCAGTATCAGGATGATGCTGTGGTCTATGGAGGTCAGCGCTTGTATATGAGCCATTGTGCGGCCTGTCATGGGATTAATTTGCAGGGCGCGCCCAACTGGCATCGGCGTAACGCAGCCGGCTATCTTCCCGCTCCTCCTCATGACGAGACTGGTCACACGTGGCATCACCGCGACCAGTTACTCTTCGACCTGACCAAGTACGGCCCACAGGTCGTGGCAGGGGCGGATTACAAAACCCATATGCCAGCATTTGAAGGCATCCTCTCTGATGAAGAGATTGTCGCCGTGCTGTCTTATATCAAATCCACTTGGCCCCAGAAAATCATTCACATTCATAACAAACAAATCAATCAGAACTAACCCGCCGGTGACGGAGCAGCATCAATTACATGCCCGTATTGCCTTGTCTTCGTTCAAGCAGATCCGAAAGGATACCGTCCCATAAGTCTGTTCTTGCCTGTCTTGCCTGCTGAGCAACCCTTTGCGCCTCCTGCCGTTTCTTATCTGTGTCGCAAAGCACCTCCAGCAGCCGCGTAGACATCGGCCCATGGAAGTCCTCGTCAAGATGAACATGACGGCCAAGGTAGAAGAAGAAAGTGGGCGCCTGATCGCTATCTATCTGAGCATTGGCGAGGATATTTCGAAACATTTTCGGGATGGGCTGCTCGCGCCCTATTGCAAGCGCGGCTGCCATCTTGTGTGGATTGTCCGGGTCAATGAATCCAAACGTCGTTCGGGTAAATTGCTTCGCCGCTTTGGGGGCATCACAAAGCGCAAGTGCCTGCTCAATACCTTCTGAAGCTGCTTTTTCAACAAACGCTTCAATCAGTTTGGTATCGGCGTCCACTTCGCGCATCGCGCGAAGATAGAGCTCGAAGTGACTCAGGAACTCGCCCTCTTGGTTTGTTGAGTCCGATTCTTCTTCCAAGACCAGTTCATTGATAAACCTTCTCAACGCTGGGTCGCCGACGGGATGCCACGGCACCGAGGGCGGCGCCACAGCAGCCTGCAGGGATTTAATCAGCGACATGAAGTCCCATACCGCAAACACGTGATGCTGCATAAAGCACTGAAGGTCTTCTTTCAAGACCAGCGCGGAAAATACGGGATGCTCGTAAAGGCTTGCAGAGTTTTTATCGTTCATTGGTGGATCTTTGATATCGCGGTCATGAAGGCTTGATTTGCTTTGATGCAGCGACGGCAACTTTTACGTGTCTTCATGATAAATGCGCCACTGAGCAACTCTTGACGATCTATTGACCTTTTAGAAGCCCGCCCGTGGGAGATATCATTAGCCACTCGACTTTATGTCTTACACATCTTTGGACTGCGCTAACCCCTGGTGCCTTAAAAATCATATCTGCGGAGAAAATCATGCGCGCCTTTTTTGCTATCGCCCTTGTGGGACTTTTCGTGAACCCGATTCTATCGAGTTCGGCTACTTCTCTTTTATCACCCTATGCCGGTGAGGAATCTCGGCAAATCAAATCGCTAGCCGATAGCGACATCGACGATCTTTTAAACGGCCGGGGCTGGGGGCTTGCCAAAGCCGCTGAGCTCAATGGTGTGCCGGGTCCTAAACACTTGCTGGAGATGAGCTCCGAAATTGAACTGTCGCCTGAGCAGGTCGCCGCAATAAAAGCCGTCTGGTCCGAGATGAACGCAAAAGCAAAATCTCTGGGAGCGAGATATGTTGAGCTTGAGAAAACACTGAACGATGAGTTCGCTGCTGGCCACATGTCCGTCGGTCGTCTGGAGACCTTACTCAATGACATCTCTGCAGTACGCACAAAACTGCGCTTCACGCATCTTGCAGCGCATCTTGAGAGCAGTCCCATCTTGACTGCCAAACAACTCGAGCAGTACAACGCGCTACGCGGCTATGCCGACAGCAATCCCTGCGCTCAGATTCCAGAAGGCCACGACCCAACGATGTGGAAGATGCACAACGGCTGCGACTAATTTTTTAATGGAGGCGCTCCGCCCAAAAAAACATTCTCAGCAGAATAATCACAAGGGGCTTCGCGCATTTCCAGATGGAGGCCGGTGCCCTCCCAGGGGTGCTCCCGAGCGAGCGCTTCATCGAACTGAATCCCCAGCCCCGGCTCAGTCGGTGCCTCGACGTAGCCTGACTCCCAGCGGATGGAATTGCCGATCAGCTGCTGGTGAAAACGGCCGCCCGTCTCGATAGTCTCCACCATGAGGACATTGGGAATGTTGGCAGCCAGCTGGATGTTGGCAGCCCACTCGACCGGGCCCGCGTAAAGATGTGGCGCCACCTGGGCATTGAAGGCCTCAGCCATGGCAGCGATCTTTTTCGTTTCAAGAATACCGCCTGACCGTCCAAGTGCCGGTTGCAAAATTGCAACGCCCCCGGTGCGCAGCAAAGCGGAAAATTCAGCCTTTGTCGTCAGACGTTCGCCTGTGGCAATAGGGATTCGGCATTGACGGGCCACATTGGCGAACTCCAGAAAATTATCCGGCGGACAGGGTTCTTCAAACCAGAGCGGATCATA
>WTHR01000032.1:18937-22221 GCA_011523045.1 Gammaproteobacteria bacterium
TCAACGTTCTCTGGATTCTCGCCCGCCATATGGCGCGAGAACACATCCTCAATCACGCCGCGCATCGCCGCCGGACCCACTGACGCGGAATACACTTCGCCGTAACCAACCAGGCCGTTACTAGTCGTTAACTTGACAAAAATGAAGTAGCGCCCGCCCCAACCGGGAGGCGGGTTGCCGACAACGAAAATCTCAAGATCAGTAAGTTTCACCTTGGCCTCGACAGTACGATCTGCACGGGATGCCTATGATAGCCCCGCCGCACTCACTCGGCAGGCGTCAATTTTAATAGTTGCCCCTCGGCCGCATCCGTCAATAAATATAGAGCGCCATCGGGCCCCTGCCGGACATCCCGTATCCGGCCGAACTCTGCGCTCAGTAAGCGCTCTTCTGCTACGACCTGGCCCTGATCCAGCTCAAGACGCACCAATTCCTGAAACTTCAGCGAACCCAGAAACAGACTGCCTCGCCAACCGGGAAAATCTGGGCCCGAATAGAAGGTCATTCCCGAAGGCGCGATCGACGGTACCCAATAGTGAACGGGCTGCTCCATGCCGCTCATGTGGGTGCCTTCACCGACTGCCTTGGGCAGAAAATACTCCTTGCCGTAACTGATCACCGGCCATCCGTAGTTGGCACCAGCCATCAGCCGATTAAGCTCATCACCGCCACGGGGGCCGTGTTCATGCATCCAGATAGCGCCTGTTATCGGATCCTGTACGAGCCCTTGAGGATTGCGGTTACCGTAGGCATAGAGCTCGGGCTGATATGCGCTATGTCCGATAAAAGGATTATCTGCCGGGACAGTGCCATCAGCCATGAGACGCACCACAGAGCCGGGGTGTGTGGCGCGGTCCTGCGCCTGGGGTCGGTTACCCCGATCTCCCAGGGTGGCGTAAAGATAGCCATCCGCAAAAAGCAGACGGCAGCCGAAATGTCTGCCGGATTTGTTCTTCGGCAGTGCCCGGAAGATCACCTTAAATTCGTCCAGGCGGTCGTCGCGAAAGATCCCACAGCCAATCTCGGTACCGCGGCCTCCCTCAGCCTCGGCTACGTAGGAGAGACAGAGCCGGCCGTTTTGGTCAAAAGCAGGATCCAGAGCGATATCCAAAAGACCGCCCTGATCCCGCTTGGCTGATATTTCGGGCAAGCCCGCAATCGGCTCATCCTGCAGTCGGCCTTTTCTTATCAGACGAAGCGCTCCGGAACGCTCGGTAACAAGAAAATCGCCTTCCGGCAAAAAAGCGATTGACCAGGGATGATCAAGACCAGAGGCTATAACCACAACCTGAAAAGACGCCTTTTCGCTCGTGAATTCACCGAGGCGTTGCGCAAAGGCCGGCAAACAGTAACTAAGACTGATCAGAGCTCCCAGCATCAGGCTCAACAGACGCTTAATTTTCGAGTCGCGGCTTTGGGGAATCGGCATGGCGACAAACAGAGTGACGCAAGCGCCCTGTCATCGTCAAGCCTGCCGTAGGCTTGGCTATAATGCCCGGGCGAAATTTCCAGAACCCCAGGGGGAAGAAAATGATTGAAACCAAAGCGGCGGTCGCTACCAAAGCCGGTCAGCCATTAAGTATTGAGACGGTCAAAGTTGACGGACCACGTGCTGGAGAAGTGCTGGTAGAAATCAAAGCCACCGGTGTGTGCCATACCGATGCCTTTACGCTGTCGGGTGATGACCCGGAGGGGCTTTTCCCCGCCATCCTCGGACACGAAGGCGCCGGAGTCGTGGTGGAGGTCGGCGAAGGTGTGACTTCCCTGTCACCGGGCGATCATGTCATTCCGCTTTACACCCCCGAATGCCGCACTTGTGACTACTGTACTTCGGGCAAGACCAATCTGTGTCAGGCCATCCGCGAAACCCAGGGACGCGGACTGATGCCGGATGAAAGCAGCCGCTTCTCACTGGGCAGCGACAAACTGTTTCACTACATGGGGACGTCGACCTTCTCAAACTACACCGTTGTGCCGGAAATCGCGCTCGCCAAGATTCGCGAAGACGCGCCCTTCGACAAGGTGTGCTACATCGGCTGTGGCGTCACCACGGGGATCGGCGCCGTAATCAACACGGCAAAAGTCGAACCCGGCGCGAACGTTGTGGTCTTCGGACTCGGCGGGATCGGACTGAACGTGATTCAAGGCGCCCGACTGGTCGGGGCCGACAAGATTGTCGGGGTTGACCTCAACCCGGACCGCGAGGCCCTTGGCAGAAAATTCGGCATGACGCACTTCGTGAATCCGGCCGAGGTTGAAGGGGATCTCGTTCCCCACCTGGTCGAACTCACCGACGGCGGTGCCGATTACAGTTTCGAATGTATTGGCAACGTTGAGGTCATGCGCCAGGCTCTGGAGTGCTGTCATAAGGGCTGGGGCACCAGCATCATTATCGGCGTTGCACCGGCTGGGGCAGAAATCTCGACCCGGCCCTTTCAACTCGTTACCGGACGCAATTGGCGCGGCACCGCTTTTGGCGGAGCCAAAGGCCGAACGGATGTGCCCAAAATTGTTGACTGGTACATGGACGGCAAGATCAACATTGATGATCTCATCACGCACACCATGCCGCTCGAGGAGATCAACAGCGCCTTCGATCTCATGCACGAGGGCAAATCCATCCGCAGCGTCGTCACTTTTTAGGCAGTGCTGCAAATGGAGTGCATACAGGAAGTCCGGACATTTGGCGGAACACAGCGGGTGTTCCGCCACACGAGCGAGAGCACGCGCTGTGATATGGAGTTTGCGGTTTTCGATCCAACGCCAGAGCAGCCCTCACCCAAGCCGACACTTTTCTATCTTTCCGGCCTCACCTGCACCTGGGCCAACGTTGCCGAAAAAGGCGGTGCCCAGCGCTATGCTGCCGAACACGGCATCATGCTGGTCATGCCGGATACTTCGCCCCGCGGTCTTGCACTCCCTGGCGAAGACGACGACTACGATTTCGGCTCTGGAGCCGGGTTTTACGTCAATGCCACGCAGGCGCCCTGGAGCGAGCATTACCGGATGTTCGACTATGTAACGCAGGAACTCCCCGGCATTGTGGCAGCGGACCTTCAGGGAGACCCCCAAAGAGCCGGTGTCATGGGTCACTCGATGGGGGGGCATGGTGCACTGATCTGTGCCTTAAAGAGGCCTGATGTGTTCCGCTCGTGTTCCGCATTTGCGCCGATCAGCAACCCCGTCAACTGTCCCTGGGGAGAAAAAGCCTTTGGCGGCTACCTCGGCTCCGACCGGGCCGAATGGGCAAACTGGGATGCCTGCGCTCTCGTTGAGCAATCAGA
>WTHR01000196.1 GCA_011523045.1 Gammaproteobacteria bacterium
TCGTTTCTGCTTGCCTTGATGGCCGGTCCGGCGCTGGACCGCTGGATCGGGGTGGGCGGGATTTTCTGGCTGACTGCGGTGCTGGCTCTGGGCTGTATTGTGGTCGTCGTCTGGTGGGTACCGACGCCACGCCATGCGGCCGGGGATCCAGGATCAAGGGCCTCGAAGGATTATTTCCGCGAGGTCATGGCCAATGCCCACCTGCTTCGGCTGGACGTGGGGATTTTTACTTTGCACATGGTGCTGACGGCCGTTTTTGTCGTCGCGCCGTTCGCCCTGGTGGAGACGCTCGGGCTTGAGCGGGACAGCCATTGGCAGGTCTATGTTCCTGTTCTGGTGGGCTCAATACTGCTGATGGCCCCCTTGCTTATTCTGGGGATGAGACGAGAGCGGACGTTCTGGGTATTCCGGTTAGCCATCCTTATCGTGCTGGTCGGGCAGTGTGTGCTTTTTTCCGGAGCCGATCAGGCGATATCGCTGATCGCCGGTCTGGTGTGTTTTTTCGTTGGCTTCAATTTGCTCGAAGCTATGTTGCCGTCCCTGATGACCCGTCTTTCCCCGGGATACGCCAAGGGCACCGCGATCGGGGTTTACAACACCTTCGAATTTGCGGGCGTTTTTGCGGGCGGAGCACTGGGCGGTATCCTGCTGGGCCTGTTTGGCAGTTCTGGGGTGTTCGCCTTTTGCGTTCTGGCGACGCTAATGTGGCTGTTGGTGGCATCGACCGGCAGAACCCCGCAACTGAGAAACAGTGTCACTTTGCGGCTGGATCGCGAACGTGATCTTACGTCTGGCGCTATCGAGCAGGGTCTCGGCGCGCTAAACGGAGTAGACGAGGTGACCGTGCTGCCAAAGGATTGCGTTGCCTACCTGCGCGTAGATGAAAGCTGTTTCGATCCAAAGCAGGCCCACGCGGTACCAGGGGTATTGGCACCTGATTGAACCCGCCGGCAATCAGTCAGACGCGCAGCAACGCGTCGAATCAGTTGAGTACGCGGCAGACCCGGTCGAAAAATTCGATCAGTTCGATATCCGCGGCTTCATCGACCGGTTGCGCCTCGGAAGAAAACTTTACGATGACGGTCTGGCTTTTGGGCTCGATATAAAGCCATTGACCATGAATCCCGATCGCCAGGATTGCCGGTGAGCCGCTATCGTTGAGGTACCACTGATTGCGATAGTTGCCGTTTGGCAGGAAGTTGGCAAAGTCGCCTGATCGCCACGCGTCCAGATTGCCGTTTGAAAGCGTATCGTTAATCCACTTGCGCGGGATCACAGGGTGGTCTTCGCCTGCAGCAGCCCGTGCGATGGCACTGCCTAACAGGGCCAGATCAAATGGATGAACACACAGGCCCCCGGCTGAACGGGCCGCGCCTTTGTGATCCACCGTAATGTAGGCGTCATGTGCGCAACCCAGCGGCTGCCAGATATGGGTGGCCAAAAGATCGGCGAAACGATGATGCGTCGCACGTTCTACGATAATACCGAGAAGATCCGAGTTCGGAGAAAGATATCTAAAAATCTCCCCGTGAGGGTCGCCTGTGTTCTTGAGGGATAACAGAAAATCGGCCAGACCTTCGGATGCTGCGGCGGAGGCCGAAGGTGGATTCCACCCGGTGGCAGAGCGGTAACGGGCGAAGGCCCCGGTTTGGTCGTGGTAATCCTCTACAAATGCAACCTGGGCCTGCATGTCAAGGACCTGCTGAACGGTGCAGTGGCCGTAGCCCGAGTCCTTGGCTTCTGAAAGGTAATCGCCTACCTCGGCTGCAGGGTCAATAAGACCCTGGGATTCAAGAACTCCTACCAGCAGCCCGGTGACGGATTTGCTGACGGAAAAAAGAATGTGCGGCTGTGCACTTTGGTAATGATCTGCACGCCACTCAAAAATCAGCTCGTTTTGCCTGACCACCACAAATGCGTCTGTGCTGGAAGCTTCAAGGGTTTGCGAAAGATCGTGTTCATTGAGCTCGCCAGCAAGCCACGCGGCATCAATCAATTCGGGCGTGAATGCCGCCGGTCGGTGTTCGCTTGGAACATCGGCGGTGGGAATGAACTCGCGCACATGGTGAAACGAAAAGCGGTTGTAGGGGCTTTGCCGCCAGTTGGCCAGCGAGATCGTGTCTCGCTCTAGCGAAGCAGGATCAGCCACCGGGAATATCCGGCCTGACGCCATTTTGCGCAAACCATCCGGGTGCAACGGATTCATAGGCCATGCCGGCCTGGAATACATCCTTGTCGGTATAGGTGCGCCCGACTATCTGGATACTCGTTGGTACGCCGTTACTCGCTCGCCCCGTCGGCAGGGTCAGTACCGGACAGCGGCTCAAGGAGTTAAAGGGCGTGGTCATTACCCACCCCAGAGCTGGGTTAACTTGCCTTCCGTTGATTGAGAGCGTGTCGGTCGAGTGATCAAAATCAGCCGGTACCGCGGGCAGCGCATTGGTAGGACAGACCAGCACCTGGTATTTTTCCAGCAAGGGTCCGACCGTTGCGTACATCTCATTGGCCACTTCCAGGGTCTGAAGAAAATCTGCCGAGGTGGATTTTTGCGCTTCTTTTGCCCACTGGCGTACATAACTGGTCATTTTGTCAGCGTGTTCCGCAAGGTAAGTCGCCATGTATGCCCCGAAGATATGGGACAGGTAGGCCATACCGGCATCGAGGGCCCGGTGATCCCAGCCAATCTCAACTTCCTCCACCGTGGCGCCAAGATCACGAAATACGTCAAGGGCCTTGAGCGTGTTTTTCTGCACGTCCGGGTCCACCTCAAAAAAACCAAGATCCATCGAAAACGCAATCTTCCAGTCTTTGATGGGAGGATAGTCTGCAGGCAGGCGCAATTTGGGTCGAAGGCTTGCCATATCCTTGGGGTGGGGTCCGCACATGACGTTTTGGAGCAGGATGGCATCGCTGACGTTTCGCGCCAAAGGTCCTGTGTGGCAATAAAAATCCAGATTAAGAGGCGGATCGTCGGAGTTGCGGCCGTAGGGCGGTTTGTACCCGACGAGACCACAGGTGGCTGCCGGAATCCGGATAGAACCGCCGATGTCAGAACCCGTCGCAATGGCGCTGGTGCCCGCTGCAAGCGAGGCAGCTGCGCCACCCGAGGAGCCTCCTGGCGTGAACTCGGGATTCCAGGGATTGCGTGTCACCCCCCACAATCGTGAGTGGGTATATGCGGCGGACGAAAACTCAGGCGTAGCGGTTCTTGCATGCACAATGCCGCCGGCGCGTAATATGCGCTCGTTGCCGACAGAGGTCGTGTCCGCGACAAAATCCTTCATGATCAGCGAGCCGCTCGACGTCGGTTTGCCTTTGATGAAATTCTCGTCCTTGATCCCGATCGGCAATCCTTCAAGAGCCCTGGTGCGCTTGCCCGAAGCGTATTTGGCTTCGGCCTTTTTTGCGTTTGCCATGGCTTCATCGAAATGCCGATAGGTGAATGCGTTAATGACGGGGTCCACCTCTTCAGAGCGCTTGATCAGCGCTTCCAGCAGTTCCACGGGCGAAAGGGTTTTGGCTTTGAAGCGCTCAATCGCTTCTGTCGCCGGGAGATAACAAAGTTCAAGATCGCTCATATCAGTGATTCGTCAGGAATTTGGTCATGGCATCAAATGCCCGTAGGTCATCGGTTTTTCTCTCGCTTGAGATAAATTCAGGCCAACTGGCAAGGCGCGCGATCGTGACGCGGTTGTCCAGATCCGCATAGATAATCTGTCCGAAAACACCTCGTGCCATCAGGATGCGCCGGTCGACATCGCGGATCCAGAACTGGTTACGATAAGCCCCGTTATCGAGATCCATGTTGTTGGTGTCGCTGAAGAGGGAGGCGTCGGCATTCAGCGAATCAGCGATCCAGGCCTTGGGAACAATTTGCCGGCCGTTCGCCATTCCGTCGTTGCACAGCATCTCGCCAAAGCGGGCGTAGTCGCGAACCGTCGCGTTGAATCCACCGCAGGCCAGGGGATAACCCGCGCCATCGACCGTGAAGCAGGCGCTTTCCTCAACGCCGAGCGGCTGCCACAGTTCACGGCTGATCAGCTCAGCGAGCGGGGTCTGCGTTACCCGCTCCATGCAGTGGGCGAGTACATCGGTCTCAATAGAGCGGTATTCAAATATTTCGCCATGCTCGCGCACGGTCTCGTTCAGGCTCAGAATCTGGTCCCAAATACATTGGAAGTACGGGATATCGGGTTTCGCTGACCGCCAGCCCGACGCAATATCGGTGGAGGCCATGTCCGAGTCCAATGCTTCGTAATCCTCTACGTAACGCACACCCGAAGTCATATCCAGAGCGTGGCGCAACTTGGCGTCTTTCCAGCCGGTTTTCGCGAGTTCGGGGAGATAGGTAGTGATTTGTTCCTCGGGATCCAACTGGCCGCGTGACACCAGAATGCCTGCGACTGCTGATGTTACGGATTTCGCCATCGACTGAGACAGGTGTAGCGTACGCGCTGTCATGTCGTTGAAGTAACGCTCGTACCGGATTTCGCCCTCGTGCAAAACCACAATCCCGTCGGCAAAATTCTGCGAGAGCCAGTCGATGACTGTGGTGGCTTGTCCTGACTGACTGTCAAAAGAGATGGGATCAAGATCGACTGGATTTTCTGTGAGTTGCCAGACGGGCCCCGAGCCGCGCCAGACTTCTGTTGTCGGCAGGATTTCTCGGATGTGCTGGAAGGACCAAATGTTCCAGGGAGCGCGATCCCAAAGGTCACGCGGTACCCGTTGTTCTTTGGGAACGGGAAACCCCTTCATAGTCGCCATGATTTGAAAAGAAAGCGGACCCGGGCCGGACGAGCCGACCCGGGCAGTGAAAGATTATTTCTGGAGTTCAGTCCAGATTGCGGTATAGATTTTTTGAACCTCCGGAGAGCAGGTGGGGTAGAACTTGCCCGCTCCGATGAACTCTGCCGGAACCACCACCTCAGGGGCTGTCGCCATATCCTCAGGCATGTATTTCTCTGATCCGACAATGCTGTTGGCGTATCGCGCAAATGCAGAAATCAGCCCGGCATTTTCCGGCGCCATGATGAAGTTCATGAAGGTCTTGGCTTCTTCGACGTTCTTGGCGTCTTTCAGAAGTACGACCGCATCGGCCCAAAGTGAGTAGCCCTCTCTGGGGTAACCATAGCGGACATCCGGATTCTTGAGTCGCGCACGGAAGGCGGCCCCGTTCCAGTAAAGAGAAGCGGCAAGATCGCGTCCTGCAAACTTCTCGATAACACCGTAGTCCATGGATTTCCACTTCGGTTTTGCTTCAACCAGCTTGTCGCGGACTTTCTTCAGCAGTGCTTTGTCACCTGAGCAGGCTTCGCCTCCCAGATAAAGCAGGGCTGAGCTGATGACGTCGTTCATTTCGGGTGCCACGTTGATCTTGCCGATCAATTCTTCAGGCGGATCGAGAATGATTCCAAAGGTATTGATGTCGCCGCTATATACCGAGGTATCTACCATCACGCCGACGCTGCCCCACTGCCAGGGCGCACTGTATTGCCGGCCTGGGTCCCAATCGGGATTGCGCCATTCTTCTGCCACGTTCTTGAAGTTAGGCATCTGGTCTACCCGCGCGTTCGCGATCAAGCCTTCTGAGACCCAGATCGGAAGATGGCTGTGGGACGGAACCGCAAGGTCAAAGCCATGGCCTCCAGCGCGCACTTTGGCAAGTGCGGTTTCATTGGAGTCATAGTCGGTAATCGTGACTTTGATCCCGGTTTCTTTTTCGAACTTCTCGATGAGTTCTGGATTGGTGTAGTTACCCCAGTTGTAAAAATTTAATTCCCCTGCCGCCATCGCGATGCCGCTGAAGACGAGCATCAGGCTTGAGAGAATGGCATTGAACATGAGCTTCATTGTTTCCTCCTACGGTTGTTGTGGTTACGGGTTGCTGACTGATTTCAGCTTTACGTCTTCTTACGACTCAAGAAAAAGATGAGTGTGACCATTATGACAGAGACACCCAGCAGTACGGTCGAGATCGCATTAATCTCCGGCGTAATGTTTCGCCGCAATTGACCCAGCATATAGGTGGGCAAAGTGTCCTGACCGGCAGATTTCACAAATTCAGTGATCACGACGTCATCCAGCGAAATCACGAAAGCAAGCATAGCGCCGGCCAGGATCCCCGGCAGCAGCAAAGGCAGGGTCACTTTCGTGAAGGTGCGCCAGGGCGTCGCGTAGAGATCGGCCGCCGCGGTTTCCAGGACATGATCCATGCCTT
>WTHR01000012.1 GCA_011523045.1 Gammaproteobacteria bacterium
AAAAGATGATCGTCGTGCTGGACAGTGGAGAACATCGGCCGACGCTGCTGCGTGCGCGAAAACCCTCCTGACCGTTTGATGTTGAATGAGGTCAGGAAATTGGTGGAGGCGGCGGGAATCGAACCCGCGTCCGTAAATCCGCCACACACCGGCGACTACATGTTTAGTCTGTCAACAGTTTGACCGGACGTCCCCCGACAGACAGGGTGACGGACGGCGAGCCCGCTTAAGTTTGGCGCGGCGGGTCACGAGCACCCCGTCACGCGAGCCCATGTGATTTGATCCCTCTTATCCCAGCCCATGGGCGAGCCGGGGGAGAGACTAGCGGGGCTTAAGCCGCCAGGGCGTAGTTGTCGTCGTTGGCAACTAATAGTTTGCAGTTGGATTTACGAGGAGATCTGCACCTCGACATGCTCCGATGGCTTTGTAATCCACGTCGAAACCAGGTCGCCCCCGTTTCTTCATCGATGATTGCCGATCGCAATTATATCGTAATCCAGAGATACTTTCTTCGGAAAATCAGTCAGATAAGGCGTTTGTGATTATCGGTTCAGCTTCATCAGACGATGCTGGTCACGGTCCCACTCGCGCTGGCGGATGCTGGCGCGCTTATCGTGCTGCTTCTTCCCCTTAGCGAGGGCGATCTTGAGTTTTGCCCGGCCTTTTTTCCAATAAAGCGATAACGGCACCAGGGTGTAGCCCTTTCGCTCGACGCCCCCGATGAGTTTGCTGATTTCATTCGCGTTCAGCAGCAGTTTGCGGGTACGTGTGGGGTCAGGAGAGATGTGACTGGAAGCCGCCGGCAAGGGAGAAAAGTGGGCGCCAAAAAGATACAGCTCGCCTGCGCGGATGATCACATAGCTTTCCTTGAGTTGTGCGCGACCCTCCCGCAGGCTCTTGACTTCCCACCCATGGAGTACAAGACCCGCCTCGAACTCCTCTTCGATAAAGTAGTCGTGCCACGCTTTTTTATTGCGGGCGATACTGTTGTCTGACTTGGCCTTGTTCGCGGACATCGGAGTTGGTTGCGGTTTAGAAGTGCTTTTGTGCGTTCCTCGCATTCTAAGGGCTTATGCGCCATTTGGTGGTCGAGCGGGTTCTATAATCAGTGTTTTGACTCATCCCAAATAGTCCGTGGCTAAAGTTCAGCGCTCCCTGATCGTTCCCTACAGTGCCCATGAGATGTTCGCACTGGCCGGCGAGGTGGACCGGTATCACGAGTTTCTGCCCTGGTGCAGTGCATCTGAGATCCTGGAGTCCACAGAAGACATGCTCCTTGCGCGGGTCGATATCAGCTACAAGGGCTGGAGCACCTCGTTTACCACCCGCAACCGGATGGATCCTGATGCCCGGATTGGGATGACCCTGGAAGAGGGGGCGGCCTTTGACGCGCTTGAGGGCATGTGGGATTTCAAGGTGCTGGATGCATTGGCATGCGAGGTAACACTGGAAGTCGACTTTTCCCTGTCGGGGCCGCTTGGCAACAAGATGCTGGGTCCGATCTTCAGCCGCATCTGCGCCGAACTCATTGACGCATTCGTAGATCGTGCAAAGGCGCTATACGGAGAACGCGAGTTTGCTTAATGTGACGGTGGTCTACGCGCTGCCTCAGAAGCTGTTCCAGGAGGCGCTGGAACTGCCCCCCGGGTCACGGGTCCGCGATGCGCTTGCGCAGTCCGGTGTGTTGGAAGCTTTCCCGGATATTGAGATCGAGAGCGCACCGCTTGGCATTTTTTCCCGCCGGGTGGAGCTCGACACGCCGCTTGCCGATGGCGATCGGGTTGAGATTTATCGACCGCTAAAACTGAGCCCAACCGATGCACGCCGACTGCGGGCAGAGAGGAAACGGGTCAGTCGTCCGAAGGCGTAATCTTGTCCCACAGATTTGAGAAAAAGCCGGGACTGTCCTCCTCAAGATCAGGCTCAATGGCTCCAGGCAGACCGGCGCCTTCCACGACTTTTCTCACGACCTGATCATCTTCAAACCAGATACTGAGCCGGTACTGGGTCACGGGCTCTCCTTTGGCGGGGTCGAGACTGTAGAAGTAGTCCCATCGTTGTGCGTGGAACGGATCCTCGATAAGCGGCGTACCCAGAATGAAACGCACTTCGTTGCGTGGTGTTCCCGGCGTAATCTTCTCAATCTGTTCTGCACTGATCACGTTGCCCTGTTGAATCTCTACCCGATAACTGCGCACGCAGCCGCTGGAAGCCAGCAGCGAGGCCCCGATAAAAAGGCAGAGCAGCACTCTTGATATAGAAAAACCGATGGTACTCATGGCCCGCATCATACCGGATGAAAATAACCCATGAGGCGGTCAGGCATCTGTGAGTGATTTTTGCATTGCGATTTCATCGCAATGATCAAACTTCGGACAGGTCACGCAGACCCCAAACACTTTCTCAGGAAGGCTTTCCATCGAGACGATCTGATAGCCCAGCTTGCGAAAAAAGCCCGGTACGTAAGTCAGGGCGATCATCCGGGTCAGTCCGAGTTCCCGGGCCATCTGCTCGATGCCATCCACCATTTGCTGGCCAAGCCCTTGTCCGTGATGACTGGGATGGACCGCGAGGCTGCGCACTTCCCCGAGTTCCCGAGTAAATATTTCAAGGGACCCACAGCCGCAGACCTCTCCATCGGCTTCAGCAACCAAGAATCCCCGGAGACGTTCATTGATCTCGTCAGACGAGCGTTCGAGCAATCGTCCATCCTCGGCGTAATCCTGGAGCAGCGAGTGAATGGAAGAGACGTCCGATGTTGTCGCAGGGCGAATCAATGCGGTCATGTCACGGTCCGGGAAAGTAATTCTTCTGCGTGGGCACGAGTTTTGGCGGTAATCTCGACACCGCCCAGCATTCTTGCCAGTTCCTCAGTGCGGCCGGTTGGGTCGAGGGTGTCCAATTCTACCTGCGTCGCATCTCCAGAGAGTTTGGTGACGCGAAGATGATGCTGTCCCTGTGCAGCGACCTGGGGAAGATGGGTGATACACAGAATCTGCCGGTTTTGCGCGAGCGCTCTCAGTTTCTGGCCGACAATATCGGCGACCCGGCCGCCTATGCCGACATCTACCTCATCATAGATGCACGAAGACGCCGGAGTTGCTTGGGCGACGGTGAGTTGAATGGCTAGGCTGACGCGGGAGAGTTCTCCTCCGGATGCTGCCCGCTCAAGGGGTGCGAAGGGAAGGTCGGGGCCCGACTGCAGCTCAAAATGCACGTTCTCAAGACCCCATGGGCGGCGTTCACCGGCGTCCTCTTCGCGCAATGTGATGCGGAAGACTGAAGCAGCAAGCCCCAGGGAAGGCAGCTGGTCATTGACCTTTTTCTCGAGGCGTTGCGCGGCTTTTTGACGCGCCTTGGAAATCATTTTTGCCTGCTTGTCATAGATGCGCCGCGCTTTATCGAGCTCCGCTTCGAGCGACTGGGGGTCATTGACTGTGGTTGTCAGAGTGTCAAGTTCCTGGGACATCTCGTCCAGCAGCGCTTTGAGCGCCTCTGGAGGAACACGGTATTTGCGTCCGACATCGTGTAGCGCGCCGAGGCGCTGATTGATCCGCTCAAGCTCATCAGGCTCTACGGCGTAGTCGTCGCTGTACCCTTGAAGTGCTGCGATGACTTCGGCGAGTTGCGCGCCAAGACCGTCGACCTGGTCGGCTAACTCGGAAAGCCGCGTATCAAAGGCGGCAAGGTCCTTCAGTCGCCCGGCGGCTCTGGTCAGTACCGAAGAGACAGACGCCGTTTCCGCCTGGTCAAGCTCCTGAAGCAGTTGCCATGTCCCCTGGGCTAACTCCTGTGTATGCGAAAGGCGGGTATGTTTTTGGCCAATCTCCACATATTCTTCAGGATCGGGCTCAAGCGTACTCAACTCGTCAACCTGATGGCGCAGAAGGGCTTCACGCTCGCGGTGGGTCTCCAGGCCAGATTGGGCTCGAGCGAGTTCTGCCGTCAGTCGAGAGATTTGGGCGGCCGAGTCGGCCAGCGCCTCGACGTCCTCCCGAATGTCTGCACTGTCATCAAGGACGGCACGCTGGACTTCTCGCTGCAGGAGTCGGTGATGTTCGTGCTGGCCATGAATGTCCGTGAGCAGGGCACCCAGTTCACGCAAAGACTGGATCGCGACAGGACGGCCGTTGATAAATCCCCGTGAGGCTTTCTCAGGGTAGACCAACCGTCGCAGTGTGCATTCGCCGTCTTCCCCCGACAGCTCCATTTGAATAAGCCAGTCGCGTGCCGATGCGAGCTCGCTGACATCAAAGTCAGCCTGAATCTCTGCGTATTCCGAACCGCTGCGGACAAGGTCCCCCGATGCGCGTCCTCCGAGCAGCATCGCCAACGCATCAACGACGACCGATTTCCCTGCGCCGGTCTCTCCGGTGATTACCGTAAAGCCGGGCTCGAAGGAAATCTGGACATGTTTGATGACAACGAAATCGCGGACATCGATCCAGTTGATCATTGTCTGCTGCCGGATCAGCCCCAGCCCAGCTTGGAATGCAACGCCTTGTAATGGCTGTGACCCTTAATTCGGATCAGTCGGGCGCAACGGTCGGCAGGGGTAATCCTGAGGACCTCCCCTGGCTGAACTTCTGCAAAATCCAGGCCATCGACAAAAATGTAACCCCGTTCGTTATCCGATTCGACAAATTCGATTTCAATCTCCGAATGTCCATCCAGGACAATCGGCCGTTGACCGAGCGTATGGGGGCAGATCGGCGTTAGTACGATAGCTGGAAGAAGCGGATGGAGGATCGGACCGCCAGCAGACAGGGCATAGGCTGTGGATCCGGTGGGCGTTGCCACGATAACGCCGTCGCCCCGGGTCCGGCCGATAGTCTCTCCGAGCACGCGGGTGTCGAACTCGATCATTTTGCCCGTCGCCCCTTTGGACAGGACGACATCATTCAGCGCTAGCCGCTCGTCCTGGAGTTCGCCCTGGCGCACGAACCCGGCCTTGATCATCATTCGTTCTTCAATCTCGAAGTCGCCGGCCAGCATGAGATCGATATCGGCCGCAAAACCGTCTGCAGGAATATCTGTAAGAAAACCCAGCCGACCCATATTGATGCCAATCACAGGAAGGTCGACCTGAGCCAGTGCGCTCGCCACATGGAGCATCGTGCCGTCGCCGCCCACCACGACACCAAGATCAATTGCCTCGGCGAGCGATTGGCCGCTCTCACCAATGCGCAGACCCTGTATCTCCTGATGTGTGGTATCGCCCAGCAATACGGTGCAGCCGCGTTGCTCGAGGTGCTCTCGGATGTGGTTCAGGGTCGTTTTGACCGCTGCGTCCTGATAGCGTCCGAACAGGCCGATGGATTTGAAAATCATAGTTTTCTAGGGTCGGTCGCCGCTTGTCAGACGGGTTATCCCGTCAAGGTAAACTGATTGCGGGCGAATCATCCGGTGGTATGATTCACCCAATATATAGGAATCTTTCGGCGACATTTTACCTTCATCTCTCGGCAGCAAGCGCGTGACGGAACCGGTTGAAAATCTGCAGCATCTGGAACTCAACGATCGGGCACAGCACCTGCTGAAATTCCTTATTCGTCGCTATGTCAGTGACGGGGAGCCCGTGGGGTCCCGAACCCTCTCGCGCGAATCCGGTCTCGACCTTAGCGCGGCAACCGTTCGGAACGTGATGGCCGACCTTGAGGATCTGGGACTGATCCGCGCGCCTCACACTTCAGCGGGGCGCGTACCGACTCAGCTGGGCTACCGGGTCTTCGTTAACAGCCTGTTGCAGGTTCAGACGCCAGTGAAGTCCAGTTCGAAGGAAATTGTTGACGCCTTGGCGGGCGCGAAAGATGCGGACGAGCTGCTGGAGTCTGCTTCAGAGTTGCTGTCGGACATCACCCAGTATGCGGGGGTGATCATGTTGCCCGGATCCGACAAGGCAAAACTTCGTCAGGTTGAGTTCCTTGAACTCTCCGAGGATCGGGTGCTTGCGATTCTGGTAACGGATGACGGTCGCGTCCAGAACCGCGTGATCTTCCTCGACAAGACATTGTCGGCGAGTGAACTCGTCGAAGCGGGCAATTTTTTCAATTCCCGTCACGCGGGGCGTACGCTTCAGGAGGTGCGCCACCGCTTGTTGCTGGATATGCAGCGGGACAGCGACGAGATGAACCGCATGATGCGTACCGCCGTCGAGATGGCCAGTCAATTGCTTGACGAGGAGCCCGCAGAGGAGGGC
>WTHR01000179.1 GCA_011523045.1 Gammaproteobacteria bacterium
AACGTCCTCCCGCAGCCTCAGCAGCCAACTGGATGTTCTGTGAAGCCAGTTGCGGATCGCTGATATAACCCGCGGTCGGGAAGAATACCCCGCCCTCAATCCGCCCTGCCCCGGGTTCACCAAAGGACGGATCCTCCATTCGCTTTGCGGGCGCATAGCACCGAAGATCGTAGCCGGGCAATCGTCGCGTAATCTCATCCTCATTCCACTCTTCATAGGGAATGGAAAGCGAACGCGCGTTATCGAGGATTTTGGTGAGGTGACCGTTTCCTTCGGTTTTCATAACCAGGCATCCGCTTTTATGAAACCGGGCCTCGTCGAACCCCTTTGCTGATGCTGCCCCTAGGTATCCTGACCAATCTTCCCAGTCATGATAAGCATCGAAGGCAAAAGCCGTTCCTTCCAATGTCGAGTAATGCACTCGAATGATGGCGCAGGAGCTTGAGGTTGAGCCGTATCCTGCTTTGGGCGCCCGATCTACCGAAATGGTACGCCGGCCGGTTTTTGAAAGCTCATAAGCAACTGCCGTGCCGATAATTCCGGCTCCAATAACAACAGCATCGGCGGATAAAGGGTTCGTCATCTTGATTCGAGATCCTCTTGGCTCAAGTAAAGGCTGTGTCAGTTCGCTATCGTCCCAAGTGTGGTGATCGTTCCTGTCAGAAAGTGATGGAACTTGAACAAACCGCCAGGTGTGCCCAGGTAGCCGTCGACACCCCAGTTATTGTTCAGACTGATATCCGCAAAAGAAAAATTCTCGCTATCGAATCTTGGATCAAAGCCCCCATGGGTATGGTAGGTTGCGGTGGCTGTCCCTGCCCCGACACTTGAGGGAGATCCAATACTGACACTGTCCACCGTTCCTTTTACAGGCTCGGTCGCACTGAAGGTGTTGTCACTGTTGCGATACACCCAGCCCCCATACTCCAGATTCTCCGCTACGGATGTCGGGTTGATCCCGTTCAGGACGTTCCGAGCCGCGTCGTGTTGAGTGGAGAAGCGCAGCTGGTTATCAGACGACTCGCTGCCAGAACTCGCGACCAGCGCAATTCCCACCGCTCCCGCCGCCAGCGCCACGGTGGTCGCAATGTCAGTAGTACTGGTACCGCCTTCCCGGGCGAGCAGCCTATCTTGGCTTCCTTGCCGGCTGCTGAAATTGACAATCCACCGCTGATATTCGCCGTTACCAAAGCGGCTGCTTCGTCCATCACGGACTTCAAACCCCAGCCACAGATGACGCCCCAAGGGCAACTGCCATCTCAGATTTGCAGAAGAAACATCCGAACCTGCCGCTGCAAACGCCGTCTGGATTTCTCCCACTGGCAGGCGCAACTGCAATCCAAGTGCATGAGCTTGCTCAGTATCTTCATTGTCTACGCGATAAAGTTGCAGCGCGAGTGCGCCCGAGGTTGCACCGGCAAACCAGCTTATTCGATCAACTGTCTGTGTCGCACCGACCTGGGACACTCCCGCAGTAAACTGGACTCCCGCAGTCAGAAAATCAAACGCAGCGCCTGAGAAATGGGTTGGCCGCTGATAATTGCCATGAAAAAGACTCGCATCTCGCTCCGCGAGCGAAAGCGACGAACTGAGAGAGGATAGCCCCTTCCCTTCGCCCCAGAAACCGCTCAGACTGAAACCTGAGCCATGAACTGATGAGAGCAGGAGTTGGTCATCGTGACTGACCCCGGCCATTGCCTGAACGGATCCAAGGCCTTGAGGCGGCGTCGTCGTAAGCCAGAAAGTCTGATCAGACGGCCCTGAAACTCCAAGAGCGGGGATAATACCCGCAGAAAAAATAAATGAGGCCCGAACCAGGCTTTTTATCAGTACGCTAAACACTCAGTGTTGTCTCACTAAACAAGTCCTCCGGGCAGACTAACTGATCCCGGGGATCTTGCCAACCGTGGGGTCGCATCGACTTGCCCGAGTCGCCTCGGTCAGCAGTATTGGATCCAGATTATGAACGCTAGGGAATTCTTACTCGCCCTGTTCGTCCCATTTAGTTGGGCGTTGGGGTTTGTCGTAGCCAAGGCGGGGCTGGAAGAGTTTCCCCCGTTGCTGCTGATGAGTATCCGTTTTGCGATCGCGGCGCTGGTGCTGGTCTGGTTCGTACCGATTCCCCGAAACTGCCTGAAAGATCTTTTCTGGATCGCACTGGTGGGTTCTACGATTCAATATGGCCTGACCTTTACCGGGCTTTCCATGATTGATGCCTCGCTCGCTATTATCGTTGTGCATTTGGAGGTTCCAAGTGGTGTCCTGCTCGCCATCCTGGTGTTTCGCGAACGTCCAGGTCTGCTGCGGATTTGCGGGATGGTGGTCTCGTTTCTCGGTGTCGTGCTCATTGCGGGACTTCCCGATACCCAGGGCCAATTACTGGCAATCTTCCTGACCGGCAGTGGCGCCGTCATCTGGGCGGTTGGGCAGGTCATGTACAAGCGAATTAGTGATCAGCTCGACGGTTTTACTGGAATTGCCTGGCTGGGCGTTCTGGCCGCACCCCAAATGCTTATCGGCTCATTGATTTTTGAGGACGGTCAGTGGGAGGCGGTGAGACAGGCGACCTGGATCGGCTGGGGAAGCGTCGCTTACCTTGGTCTCATCATGACAGTCGCAGGTTATGGCGCATGGTTTACAGTCTTGCGCAGAAATCCTGTGTCCCATGTCATGCCGGTACTGTTGTTGCTGCCGGTCTTCACTATCGGGTTTTCCATGCTTCTCCTGGGTGAACGTCCGAGCATCGGCGTTTTACTGGGTGGCCTGGTCGTGCTCGCCGGCGTGGCAATGATCGTGCTGGCCAAGCCCGCGCCTGCCACCGACAAACCTGTGACTCCTCAAGAGAGCCAATGATTCGTCCGATCGCTGTGGAGTTCTGGCGACTCTCGCTCGAGGATCTAGTTCACTGCGCACCGGCCTTGCGATGGTGTCTTTCAGAGGGCGAGAATGAACGGGCCGACCGCTTCGTCTTCGAGCGCGACCGTACTCGTTTCATTGCCTGCAGGGCCATACTGCGTGGTGTCATCGCCCAAAATCTCGAGATCGAGCCCACGGATGTCGTTTTTGCTTACGGAGAAAAAGGAAAGCCCTATCTAGAAGACTGGCCTCTCTTTTTCAATCTCTCCCACTCGCATAACGAGGCCTGCATCGCGATCAGCCCAAACGCCCCGCTCGGCGTCGATGTTGAGCATATTCGACCCCCTACCCGTAACAATTGGATCGATCTGGCCCAACGGTTTTTCTCCGCGGCCGAAATCCAGGCGCTTTCAGGCATGCCGGAACGACTTCAGTCAAAGGCATTCTTTGCCTGCTGGACCCGCAAAGAAGCGTACCTCAAACTTCATGGACTGGGACTTTCCCTGCCACTTGACCAGTTTTCAGTCAATGTCGACCCTGATGCGCCGGCAAAACTCTGCTCCAGCGAGTGGTGTCCCGATGATCTTGGTCGAAGCACTCTTTACGACCTGCCGACAAGTTCCGGATACCGGTCTGCTATCGCGATCGGCACAACGGACCCAGTCACGATTCGTGAAACTTGCATCTCTGGGATTGAGTCATTTCCTTTTTTTAAGAGGGTTTAGGGCACTCACGAACCGTTAAACTACCTCCATGAAGTACGACAACATCCTTCAAACAATCGGACACACCCCCACGATCCGCCTGCATGGTTTTGACAGCGGCCATGCACACTCACTTTGGGTCAAACTTGAAAGCTTCAACCCCGGGGGGTCGGTAAAAGACCGTCCGGCACTCAATATGATTGAGGACGCTGAAGCCCGCGGCCTACTGAAACCCGGTGACACGTTGATAGAGCCTACCTCGGGGAATACCGGAATCGGCCTCGCGATGGTGGCCGCCGTCAAAGGCTATCCGGCCATCTTCGTCATGTCTGCCGACATGAGTGAAGAGCGTAAAGCGATCCTGCGCGCTTTCGGCGCCGAGCTGATCCTGACGCCTGCTGAAAAAGGAACCGTGGGAGCCATCGAGGAAGCCCGACGGCTGGAAAAAGAGAAAGGCTACTTTTTTGTTGGCCAGCACTATAACCCGGCAAATCCGCAATCCCATCGCCAGACCGCTAGGGAAATCATCGACGATTTCGATGGTGACCTGGGCGCCGTCATCTGCACTACCGGCACGGGCGGCACCATCAGCGGTTTATCGACTGTCCTGCGTCAGGAAATTCCTGGAATCAGAATCGTTGCTACCGAGCCTGACAACTCCCCAATTCTCTCAAAAGGCATCGCTTGTAAGCATCGGATCATGGGTACCGCGCCAGGATTTATCCCAGACACACTGGACCAAGACGCTTACGATGACATCATCGCGGTGAATGCCGATGATGCCATCACGGTTGCCCGCCAACTCGCGCAGCAGGAGGGAATTTTTTGCGGCATTTCATGCGGCGCCGCAGTGGTTGGCATGCTGGAATACGCCAAGCGAGAGGAAGCCCGGGAGCGCCAACTGCTTGCGATTCTGGCAGATACCGGAGAGCGCTATCTCAGTACCGAACTTTGGGCCTCGACATGACCTACATTGTTCACGTCACAGCGGTCGTTGAAGGCGATCTGGATCGCATCGAGCAACTGATTGACGAGTATCGCTACACCTGCCTGGAAAATCAGCCGGGGATGAAGCAGTTTTTCGTCTGTCGGGCCGCCGACAATCCGAATGTCTTTCTCTATACCCAGATATTTACCGATGCCGATGCACACCGGGCACATATCGAAGGCAATGACCCTCAGAACTTTTTCGCCAAAATGGAGGATGAAGGATTCCAGTTTCAGGGGCGCTGGATGGCTGGCAAGGAGATTGACTCCCTGCCTGAGGGTCAATGGCTGAACTGACGGCGCAATCGACCCGGCTCAGCCCGAAGAGCCGGGGTATCCGTTCTGATGCAGCACCCTTGCGATGTCATCGCGGGTAAACAATCCATCGTAGTTCCTGCCGATATTCGGCCACTCTCCCCTTTCGCGCGCGCCCGCGCCGATCTCGGGATCCCACTCCAGCACCATATTCAGATAAACATCCGGAGTGCTCAGGCTGTTTCCAAGAAAAAACGGTCCGTCATGTTTGTCCAGCCCGTCTTCGATGATGCCCAGAATGTGATCAAGCCTGCTCGCAGCGCACTCAGACACCGCTGAAGTGTCGCTATCGGTTGTATACCCCGACGTATACCTCTTCAACAGCATCGTTTCCTGGAGGGTATTGGTGAGGTAAGTGCTCCACTGCAGGTACTCCCATCGGAGCGGATCGTCCAATCCTGGCGCCATCTTTGCTTGCGGATACTTGTCCGCCAGGTACATGGAAATCGCAGCGGATTCCATCATGATCTCACCATTCATCACCAGCGTCGGTACCCGACCATGGGGATTGAGTTTGAGGTATTCCGGGTCCCGCTCCGAATCATCAGAGATATCTACCGGGACGAATTCATAATCCGCACCAGACGCCTCAAGTACACAATGCGGGGCCAGACTGGCCGAACCGAGACTGCCATAGAGTTTGTACAAAGCCCGATCTCCAAAATAAAGACCGGCGGCCGCAAAAACAGGCGACCTGTCGGTCAGATTAAAACGCGAGTCGTCAGTGCAAACAGGGTGAGCCGGTCAGCGCCCGTTTTACGAACTGCCCGCCCCGTTCTATCTTCTGCTCATTCTTTTCGATGATGACCCGGCCACGACTCAGAACAGTTTCCGTGAAGCCCTTCACCTTAAAGCCCTCATAGGCAGAGTAGTCCACTCGCATATGATGCGTGCAGGGATTTTTGACACTGATCGTTTCGGTGCGCTCCGGGTCAAAAATAACAATATCCGCGTCGGTGCCCACCGCGATCGTTCCTTTTTTGGGGAAAAGGCCGAAAGCCTTGGCAGCGGCTGTTGAGGTGACCTCCACAAAGCGGTTGATATCCATCCTTCCCTTCACCACACCGCCGTTGTAAATCAGGCTCATTCGGTTTTCGACACCGGGCGCCCCGTTGGGAATCTTGGTGAAGGAATCCAAACCCAGTTCTTTCTGCTCTTTGAAGCAGAATGGGCAGTGATCGGTTGCGATCGTTTCCAGATCGCGGAATTTTAGTCCCTGCCAGAGTTCATCCTGGTTCCACTTTTCGCGCAGCGCCGGTGTCATCACGTATTTCGCACCCTCAAAACCTTCCTGATCGTAATAACTCTGAT
>WTHR01000241.1 GCA_011523045.1 Gammaproteobacteria bacterium
CGCTTCAATCGTGCCCTCTATGTGAACATGCAGTTCCGCTTTAGGCATAGCGGAGATGAATTGCGCGATATCACTCATGCGAGGTCAAAGTGCGTCCGATTTCATACCCGGCGGCAAGGTGCTAATTACCCAGTGCGGCAATGTTTCATCGCCTTCCGCGTAGGGCAATGTCCATTCTCCTCGCCTGACCAAAAAAAGACTCGTTGTCTTTCTTATTAAGACCTAATTCTTTATGTAGGCATCTGGATAATTGGTAAAGTAGTCATCCGAGATAGGCGTCATTACTCCACTTTCAATCACGGCCCCTGCCTCTCGTCGCTTTTCGGTTAATTCATCATCGTCCCGAAAGGCCTGGATTGCGTCCATGTTTGGGAACATCATCACGACGTGAAGTTGGTCAGGATTCTCCCTCTCAGTACCTGCAAAAAGAAACTTGATGCCATGCTCTTCGAGTTTTCCGTCCTGCTCGTAAACCATTTTTTGCCACGTATCAAATCCTTTGGTAATCGTGATCTGTCCTTTTACGATTATCGCCATTTTTTTCCTCTTTAAATTAGGTTGTGTACTTTGTATCGATCAATCCAACTTGATAAACAATTTGGTGTGAGAAAGCATATCGCAATTCGAGAAGGGGTAATTGCCTTAAAACCAGTCTTTTTGCTACGTCGATCAGTGCTGATTGAGAAGGCACCCATTTCTCGCACCCCTCGCCCAAAAAATTGCTTTTCACAAAAAAATCATGGGGTCCGATTATCATTTACACATGAATAGCGCGTTTTTTGAACGTTTCGGAGTTGTTTTAATTCTCTTCGGGTCTAGTTATATATGCCTTGGTTTACTCGGCGTCGTTCCCTTAGAACTCACTGGCGTGAGC
Organism: Gammaproteobacteria bacterium; assembly: GCA_011523045.1. Lineage (GTDB taxonomy): Bacteria > Pseudomonadota > Gammaproteobacteria > Arenicellales > UBA868 > UBA868. Next base: position 875 of record WTHR01000241.1, read on the forward strand.
ATTTCCAATATCAGAATTCCCGCGGGGATTGCGATCGTTGGGTGCCTAATTGCCGCTTTTTCGACCAAAAACAGATAAGAGGCTAATTATGTTTAAACGGTCTGACTTTTTTCTATTGCTAGGCGTGATGATTTCATTCTTCGTGTCTGGCTATCTGTGGTTTAACGGACAACGAATAGAGGGGATTTTCACCGCAATCTGGGTCCCAGCGATCCTCGGTTTTGGTATTTATTTCAAGCTCATGATGATTTGGGGAAAGCTCAATGACTGATGACATTCTTTTCCTGACTGGAGTAGCAGTCTTTTCCCTAATGGTCGTTGCGTTAGCGCTTACTGTGAAGGAGTTTTCCAGTTCGAAGATGAAAAACAACAAGTAGCTTGGTTCAAATGCCCGGCAATTCCTCTGGAAGTTCCAAGAAAAAGTGAAAAACGATACACATCTTTTGTCAGAGATGGCTCGAGCATGGGCCAACCCGGCAGTGCTACCCCACCCTAAAAATATGATCAGCTCTTTTGAGTTGATCGCCGCTGTGCCGGCAACTCTACTTATTGTTAGTTTTCTACTCGCGCTTTTTCCAGCCTAATAGATCGCTACAAAAGAATGGCTCCAACTGACGCAATCTAACGCCCCTGAACAGTTAAACGACGTCGGTCCCCGGTACAGACCCCTGACCTTCTTAATTCTTTCGTTATCTTGCTTTGTCATCGAGGCTCATTGATGAAACACTTCATCATGGCCCTCGCTTTTTTGTTGCCTCCCATAGCGGCGGGCAATCAGGAAAATATCGACGACCAACTTGTCATTGAGCTCACCGTCGGCGAATTACGAGGAATAATTCGAGAGATCATCAATCAAACACTGGAGCGGTGCATCGTGGAAGGGGTGATGGAAGGGACAAGCTCGATTACCCTGCGCGTCGTTGGAGACGTTAGGGCCAACATTAAATGCATCTAGTCATCACGTGATGCTACAACATAAAAAGTAGCCCAATGATTGCCAGCCCAACCCCTGTAACCCATAACATCTGCTTATCACGGCTTTTCATGCGGCGCGAGGCTGATAGTTCGATCCTGCCATTGTTTACCCTTTGAGACCAATCAGTCGATCCTTGGACAATAGCCGTAAATTCTTATCTGCAGATGGGATCAAAAAGTCTCTTCGTCTCATTGTTCGAATAAACGAACACCTCTAAGTTTTCCATGCCTCTGAGGCAGTGAGATCTGATTGTGATTGAAAACTGCCGCCGGGACTCCGTTCCGGCGGCAGCACCCCACCTTGTTTAAGGTCTGAGATATGAGAACCCTTCCGCCTGGAGATGCGCAATTTCTGCAACTCCGCTTGGTACGATGTCATCCTCCGAGGCATCAAAAAGATATTCCAAATCGATCTTTCTTCCCTTAAGTGTGTTCGCGCAAATCTTGAATGTGACGCCTTGATCTTTAAGATTTGAGATTCTTGCGGTCATATTCTCATCGGCATTGCCCGCTTTCATCTTGGTATTCTCTACCTGATCGGGCTCTAGCAAAAGTGAAACCCCGTTGCCGTGCATCACGACCCGAAGGTCCAGATTCTCCGCGCCAACAGCATTGATGTGATTTTGAATATTGCGTAGCGCACCGGTCTGCCTCTTCGCATCATAGTAATTGACGTGATAGGCGACCTTCTGTTTGCCATATCCGTGACCTCCTGCCGCGCTAGATGTAACAAATCCCAGACTAACCACAGCAGCCAGAAGAAACGAAGTAACTGTTCTTAATGTGCTCATTTTTTTGCTCCTCTTTATTTGATGAGTACAGATGATTTTAATATGGTCGTAGCGCAATACAAGTTATAGAACAAAGGACCCAGAAGTAGTTCAACGGATCCTTGCGTCCAAGTCCGCGATCGCTCTGCCCGATATTCGACTCAGAAAACATAGGAGGAGACGAGCCACTACGGGGATGCGTAATGGATAAAGTTAGAAATTTATTTTCTGTGCGACGTAGGAGCGCTGTGTAACGCTTCGTCTCAGTCATTAGTGATCGCCCTAATTGAGGCTAACTTTTCACACCAGATCTTAGTGAAATCGTCGAGTTGGGGGCGCGATCCGTCGACATCATCAAAACCATATTGGTGAGCCAGAGCAAGCACCGGAATAATTTGACCGGAAAGAGCCCGCATATCTGGGTCGGCAGCGATGTGGGCAATTGCACGCCCAACGAATTCTGGAGAATCGGAAGACTCCAGATCTTGTTTGGTGACCTCGACTCCGAGAGTGGAGTCTTTTGCCGCCATTAACATCCACTCGGTGCGTACCCAACGCGGCCAAATGGACAGACAAGTAATATCGAACTCTTTCAAATCTTGGGCTGCTGCCTCTGTAAGTCTATCCACCGCCGCCATTGCTACACGGAACAGCGGCTGGTAGTAATCTATCTTTGAGGCTCCGGCTGAGATATTGACGATCAATCCACTGCGTTTTTGCACCATGACTTTTGAGGCATGGTGGATTACAGAATACTTTCCTCGGACACCAACATCCACCATGGCGCTCCATTGCGACTCGTCACTTGTTAAAACAGAGCCTTTATAAGTATCAGGAAAACCCATCGCACAATTAGCAACGATATCGATAGCACCGTGCTTTCGAGAAACCTTGTCGACCAACTGTGCAACCTGAGTCGAATCTAGAACATCAAGACGATCCGCTTCCGCACTCCCCCCCGACTTGACGATATCTGCGACTGTTTGATTCAGACTGCCCGGCAACTCGTGGGCATTTGGACCAACGCCAAACGACTGCGACTCCTCTAGTGTTCTTGCAGCAGCAATGACATGGCTGCCATGCGCGGCAAGTTCTCGAGCGACGCCTGCACCAATTCCGCGACTTGCGCCAATCACCAATGAGACCTTACCTTGAAGCATCTAAAGACTTTATATCAGTTGTGCAATAAATCGGAATGTCATTCCCGGGGCGCTCATTGAGATCGTGCATGCGCGATTCTCGGGACTTAGGTGGCGGGAGGCTCGTCAGTGGTCAGTCCGGCTCGCGGTGTAATTCGTGGCACGAGCAATGTACTCCTCCCCCGCCTAATGTAAACATCTCATACTCCACAGCGTAAACCTCAAATCCCTCTGCTTTCAGCTGCGCATTGACATTCAGGTTGTGCGCCATCGAGAGTACGCGGTGGTTCCCAAGGCTGACGAGATTACCCCCGAGCTTTACACAATCCCGGTAACTCACGGGGATTCGTCGGATCTCCTGTTTATCAAGCCAATCGATCGCATAGGCGGGGAGCGCGTCCTCGCAGACTAACGCCAATCCTTTTTCCAACATAACGACCACAGCGTCCATATGCACGAATTGCGGCGGAATGGGGACAATGAATGCTTCCCAGCCCATCTCGTCCATCCATTTTGCTACCTGCTCTGCCCCGTTTCGCGTTGATCGATCCCCCGACCAGCCTAGCAACGTAACGCCAGGCTTTATGATGACGAAGTCACCCCCTTCGAAATGGTCCGCCGTTATCCACTTCCATATTGGAATCTCGGCGCTGCGATAAAACGCGGAGATAACGGCATAATCTCTTCGACGGGGCGGTGTCTGAATGGAGGCAATCACAGCGCCCCAAGGGGTCATAAAGCTTGAATCTCGGGTAAAGACGCTGCTGGGCAGGCCCTCATCCGATTCTGCGAAATGGCAACGCACACCGTTTTCTTCATAGACCTCAACCATACGCTGATGCTGACGCATAGCGGTATCTTTGTCGAAGCGATAGTTCATTGACTGCTGGTTGGCAAACGTGACAGCAGAAATTGAATTTAGTGGCACCCACCTAAAGTGGTCGGGCTTGCCAAGCAACACATCGGTCAGCACACCCGTTTGCGCCTGTATGCCCCACGGAATTTTTTGTGAAGAATTCATACCAAAGCCTAATCGAAACCAGTGGGCAAAGTTAATGACTCCTGACGTCTATATTAGGGCATATTACCCCGAGTATCCTTTATTTGAAGTAAGCAGTTATGGATACTGCTAATTTGACTTATAACTACTTCGCATCCTTGCCGCCAATGACAGCCCTCTGGCTCACCCCCTGATATGGGCGCGTTTAGTGGATCAACCACGTCAGCCTTCTTTGTTTTATTTACGCTTGAGCCGTTGTATAGATCCATCATTGTGACCGTAGTACCGCTGATGGCCCTGGAACGATTCGGCTCAGCAAAGGGTGTGAGCATCTTCTTTTTCGTGCTGGGAGTCTTGGGCGTAGGGATGAGTCTCGCGGTGCCCTGGCTTGTGAGACACCTCTCCCGGCGGGGCACGTTCTGGCTTGGTGTTGGCGCCGGCGTGGCCAGTATGCTGCTCTTTATTCACAACGAACTATGGTCCTTTTGCGCCGGCATGGCGCTGCATCTTTTTGCCGCCTCCTGCATCGATGTCACGCTCAATCTTTACTGGATGGAGCACGTTCGGCGCCAGGATTTTGGCCGCGTCGAGCCCGTACGCATGTTCTTCCTCGCGTTCTCCTGGAGCCTTGGACCGTTTTTAGGTGTCTATCTGCGCAATACGATTGATCCCGCAGCACCCTTTCTTGTTGGGACTCTAGTCATCATATTGCTCGGAGGCTTTTTTCTATACCGCCGCTTATCTGAAAGTCCAGAGATAACCAGAAAGCGTGCCCCAATAACCAACCCGTTTCGCTACCTGCCTAGATTTTTCTCCCAGCCCCGCATGACACTGGTTTATCTGCTGTCCGCGATGCGTTCCGGTTGGTGGAACATGTACTTCATTTATGTACCGATTTTCTGCGTCACAGCCGAATTGGGAGAGGCTATGGGTGGAGCGCTGGTTTCAATAGCCGTCAGCTTTGTGATGATGACGCCCTTAATGCGTGGCACGCTGCAACGCTATGGGATTCGCCGCGTTCTGTGGGTTGGTTATGCTGGTGCTGGATCAGTAACCATATTCATAGGTGCTTTTATCGGCATACCGGATCTCGCAGTGGTGCTGATATTAGCCGCTGCACTGTTTGCCATGTTAACGGATTCAGTTGGAAACACGCTGTTCTACCGCGCAGTAAGGTCCTGGGAGCGGTCGGCCATGGCTACCGTGTTCATGAGTTATCGGCCGATTTCGGCCCTGGCGTTCCCCGGCGTGTATTCGGGGGTGCTCGCGATCTTTCCCCTGCCCGCCGTCTTTATCCTCACGGGGGCTGGAATGCTGGCCACCAGTTTAATGACCCGCTTCATCCCTGCCCGGATGCGCTAAGGGAGCGCGCTAATTCGCTCCCTTAGACTTCCCCACGATAATTGGGTAAAAC
>WTHR01000081.1 GCA_011523045.1 Gammaproteobacteria bacterium
GGTGTCATCACGTATTTCGCACCCTCAAAACCTTCCTGATCGTAATAACTCTGATCCAGGAACAAATATTGCGGACACGTCTCAGCGATGACATCAACACCGCGGGCACGCGCGCGCTTGACCTCCTCAAGGGCATCCGAGCAGGACAAGTGCACGATGTATAGCGGTACTTTGGCGACCTCCGCAATCGCGATCGAGCGGTAAACACCTTCAGCTTCCATTCGGGTCGGGCGTGTCAGGCCGTGGTACTTGGGCTCGGTGTGACCATCTGCGAGTGCTTCTTTGATGATTTCATCAATGACGATTCCGTTTTCCGCGTGCATGCAAATGCGTGTCCCATTGTCCCCCGCCTGACGAAACGCCCGGTAAAGCGTCCCATCGTCTACATAGAGCACGCCTGGATAAGCCATAAAGAGCTTGTAGGAAGTGATCCCCTCATCTGCCAGTTTTTGCATCTCAGGGAGACGGGACTCCGGCATATCTGTGATGATCATGTGAAAGGCATAGTCGATCAGTGACTTGCCATCGGCTTTCTGGTGCCAGGTATCCAATCCTTCCAGGGTGGAACTGCCTTTCGTCTGAATGGCAAAGTCGATGACACAGGTCGTTCCGCCAAAGGCCGCGGCTCGAGGGCCAGATTCGAAATCATCTGCGCTCATCGTTCCGCCAAACGGCATATCAAAGTGCGTATGCGGGTCGATACCTCCAGGGATAACGAGACGGTCCGTTGCGTCAATCACCTTCGCAGCCTCAACGTTCAGGTCCTTGCCTATCATGGAGATCTTTTCATCTTCTATGTAGATATCCGCATGATAGTCATCGACCGCGGTGACAATACGTCCGTTTTTGATCAGTACGCTCATGGCTCCCCCCTGTCTAGTTTCCGTTTCTACTAGTTTCCGTTTCTGGCCAGCAAATTTATTTCATCCATGATAAGGACACTATCGGCTCAAAATCAAGGCGAATCCTGCCGCCCAGCACTTGGATCCTGCGTCGGCCCGCCAATGTTAACCCTGCGCAACACCCCAGATTTCAATGGTGGAATCTTTATCCTGCATATGATCCACCGGTATCAGGCTGAGCGGCGGCAATACGCCCCCGCAGTAATCCGCAAGCAGGTGAACCAGGGCTTCGGTTTCATCATGATCCGGCAATCTTCGGTAGTAGCAGACCAGCAATTTGAGATCGGCAGGGACTTTTCCAAAAGGCCTTAACAGGTCGCTGATGTAGCTCATCGTAAAGCGGGCCTGCGGCAGCAATTGCCCCGGGTGCACCCGTTTTCCGGTATTGGAGAACGGTTGTGCGGGAACCTGGCCCCCCAACCAAATCATGTCCCGCAATTTCTGCGCCTGACGGTAAGGCAATTCAGCTGGCCAATCCCAGACCCGCTCAGGCCAGGCATCCTCTCGCGGGATGTACTTGTTGTAACTGTTGCGCCGTTCCCGCATTGCCAACACTCCAACCCGGGTAACGGTTTGATCATGCCCTCCCAAATGACATGGGATGACGGTGGCTGGTGGTCCGGGCTCTGAAAAATAGGAGGCGCGCGCCTTGGCAAGCGGCGTCCATTGCTCCCGGGTAGTGCCCCGATAGTAACCTTCCATTTTGATTGCATCCTGGAGCGTGGCACCGACAGACTCAAGATCACTATTAAGAGACGTCATAATCGCATGCGACTGATCTTCGCCGCTCATTTCGCCCTTAATCCCGACCGAAAAATGATCCGCGGTCCGGTTTGATGTCGCAATGACCTCACCCGCGCGCAACACTCGGGTCACCGTGGGGTTTTTTCTAGCCCCGGCAAGATCCAAGGCCGATTCAACAAACTGGCATTCCTGTTCACGCCAACCCCGCATCGCGATCACCTGAATCTGCACTTTTTGGTCGGGGAAAGGCTGTATCTCGACCGGCACTATCGAGATAACCGGAGCAGGAGAATCCGGCAGTACCTCCAACAGCATCTCTGTTACTTCCGCCTCGCCAACCTCGTCCGACAGTTGGACGAAGGCTTTTACCCGGATGATGTCGGACAGAGAACAGTTCTCCTGTGTGAGGGCTGATCCAACATTCTTGATTGCCCCCTTGATCTGTCCGCCGTAGCCCTTCGGACATCTCACCCGCCCTTTGTGATCAAAATCTCCCGCCCCACCCACAAAGGAAAGCAGTGCAGCTGACGCCGCCACCTCATGAGTGCACCCTACCGGCAAGTGCCAGATATTTTCTTGTGGTTCCATATTCTTCTCTCCCATCGCGCCTCCATCCTAAAGGTTTTAGAGCTCCCCAAAAAGTCCTGAAGGGGCAAGAGAAATGGGCCCGTCTGAAACGGGGTCAGAGCTTTCTTGACGCATCCAGAATAGGTCTTTGCTGAATGCGACTCTACGTTGATCAAATGGTTGTTCGGGCCCGCAAACCACTTTAGCCTTGCGCCCCTTATTGCCAGAGCGAGGCATTTCAGGTGGCGGCAGTCAATCAGGATAACCGGCCGTTTGTCGGCATTGCCGCCGTCATTGCGGGGCTTTTTGTTTTCTCCTTGCAGGACGTGATCATCAAGCTCTTCAGCGCCGAGTATTCCATTTTGCAACTCGTGATCATCCGCAGCGTTATCGCGTTAGGTTTGATTGGCATCATCGTTGCGCTACGGTTGGGGCGCAGCGGCTTCAGGGTGTATCAGCCGTTCAAGATTCTCCTGAAAGGCTTCCTGGGGTTTCTATCCTATCTCGCATACTACCTTTCGCTTGCGTCGCTCCCGCTGATCGATGCGGTGACGATCACTTTCACAGCGCCAATACTGGTTGTGATTTTCTCCTCGATTCTCGTGGGCGAGAGGGTAGGACTGCGGCGGTGGCTGGCAACGCTTGTGGGTTTCGTCGGCGTTCTGATCGCGGTCGGGTTTGAAGGGCATCTTGCCAACATCGCGATCGCTTTTGCCTTTTTAGCAGCGCTCACCTACGCCCTGAACAGTGTCATGGCTCGTTACATCAGTTCCCGAGATAATCCATGGACAGTGACCTTCTACTTTACCGTTGCACACTCAGCAGGCGGACTAATCACCTATTTGATTGTCCTGCTCACAGCCTCTGGGGTTGTTTCCACGCATCCATCCCTCGCTTTTCTGTTTCGTGATTGGGCTCAGCCTGAGTCTACGGATTTAATGATTATGTGTTCGTTAGGAGTGATCGCCACGGTCGGTTTTTTCTGCCTGAACAAGGCGTACCTGAGTGCCCGCGCGGCCATTGTTGCCCCTTTTGAGTACAGCTATATCGTGTGGGCTGCGTTGTTCGGCTATCTTATCTGGGGCGAGGCACCAACAGCCCTCACGGTCTTGGGACTATCCATTCTGATTGGCAGCAACCTGTTTGCCCTACGCACCGAAATCAAAGATGCGGGAAGCACCACCTGAGACCAGGCTCAGGCACCAAGATAGGCGCTGACAACTAATGAATCAGGCGGCGTTGATTCTTCAGGAACTTGCCTTCTTGATCATTGGGTCGCGATCCCCGGCTGATGTTGGCGAAGCACGTACTTCTGCACTTTGCCGGTGGCAGTCTTGGGTAGTTCATCAACAAAACTCACGGCTTGTGGCGTCTTGAAATGTGCCAATTGCGCCCGCACGTGCTCTTTCAACTCATCTTCAGTGGCGCTCGCCCCGGATTTCAGGACGACGAATGCATGAGGGCTCTCTCCCCATTTCTCGTGCGGCATTCCAACGACTGCGGTCTCCTGAACAGCCGGATGTGTCAACAGGCACCCTTCCAGCTCGACCGAGGAAATGTTCTCACCGCCACTGATAATGACGTCCTTAAAGCGGTCTCGAATCTCAACATAGCCATCGGGATGCACGACGGCTGCATCTCCTGAATGAAACCAGCCGTTTTTGATCGCCGCTGCGGTCGCCTCAGGATCGTTGTAGTAACCCGCCATGACGACATTACCGCGAACCGTAATCTCTCCCAGGGTGGCGCCGTCTGCCGGCACTTCAACGCCTGTTTCGTCCACCACGCGGACTTCACCCGAACTGATCAGTTCCACCCCCTGTCGGGCCTTAATTTTTGACCGCTCCTCAACCGAGAGATCCTCATGTTCAGGTCTGGGTTCGCAGAAGGTAATGAGTGGCGCTGTCTCTGTCAGGCCGTAGACGTGTGTGAGCTCCCAACCGAGGTCTTTTTCTACCAGCTCAATCGTTGCTGCCGCCGGCGGCGCTCCCGCCGTGAAAAGCCGGACTCCTCTGGGCGCACCGTTTCGTACCTTTTCCGGTGCATTGGCGATACTGATCAATACGGTCGGCGCTGCACAGAACATCGTAATCGCCTCTTTTTTGATCAACTCGAAAATCGCTGTCGGCTCAACTTTGCGCAGGCAGACATGGGTCATGCCCCGTGCCGTGTTGATCCAGGTGAATGTCCAGCCGTTGGCGTGGAACATCGGTAAAGTCCAGAGATATCGATCTGCCGGGCTAAGGTGGTGCTGGGCCAGGGTTCCCATGATGTTGATATAAGCATTGCGATGGGTGATCATGACCCCCTTGGGTCTTGCCGTCGTTCCGCTGGTGTAATTAATCGTGATGAGATCGGTTTCCTTGATCTCGACGGGCGCAAACTCCGGATCATGCGCGGCCAGTGTCTCCTCATAATCAATCCATCCTTTTGCACGGCCTTCTAAGGCGACGAAGACTTTTGCATCGGGGATATCTTTTCTGATCGATTCCACTGCTTCGATGTGGTCAGGATGGGCGCAGACGACTTTGGCGCCACAATGATTGATGATGTAGGCAAAATCCTCGGGTTTGAGCCGGAAATTGATAGGCACCAGTACCGCTCCGATTTGCGGTACTGCATAGTACGCTTCCAGATGTGAGTGGGTATTCGGCGCGATATAGGCAACACGATCGCCCTGCGACACTCCGAGCGCCTGCAGTGAGGCGGACCACCGATCGCATCTTTCTAGAAATTCGCGGTAGGTAAACCTGCGATCACCGTCGACTACCCCCTCCACGTCGGGATAGAGGCGCCTGGCTCGGCGGGCAAACTCCATAGGGCTCAAGGGAATTTCCATACGTTCTCCGAAAAATAACTCAGTTCAGGATTGATTCAAGGGCAACTCAAACACTAAACCATCCCGCGCGATGATGTCCAACACTGCCTGATACACGCCGCTGAGACCAGACTTTGGCGTCACCAAATCGGTGAACATCGTCCCAGAAACGCGAGGCCCTTGTTCGCTTTAGATGATTAGCCTCTGGCGCATTAGGATTACGGAGGTCATAAATCAACAACCTATATTGCAATCCCACTCACTTTGGGAGTACCAATGATTTCTGACTATTTAAAACGCTCGACACAATTTGGACTGAGCACTCTATCTTTAACGCTTGCCTTTTCTTCTGCTGTTTCGGCTAACAGTGTGACCTACGGGGATGCCGCCGGAACTGAGATGGTCTTCGAATACGCGGACGACAAGTTCCGCATGTCTGCTGGCGAAGATGCCTACATGTTGGCGCTCGGAGACAAGCTCTATTCTGTGTCCCAGATGGAGGACCAGTGGATGGTCTACGACATCAGCGCAATGCGCACTCTAGTGGGTAACGCTGGATCCCAACACACTCAAGCATTGATCGGAGCTGATGCAAAGGAAAGAGATCTTAAAAATACCGGCAGGACGGAGGTTATTTCAGGCATCCAAGGCACTGTTTACAACTACTACGAGCCATTGACTCAGCATGAGGTTGAGATTGTTCTCACTGACGACCCGACACTGACAGAGATTACTGAAAAATGGGTCCACTTTGCGGGCCTTCTTTCAGGAGTGAAAAGCGAGGACTCAACAAAGCGATTTGCCGGTAAAGGCATCCTTCGATCCGACGACTTTCGCGTTATCCGCCTGTCCAAGGGAGCAGTAAATGACGATCGATTCGAACTGCCCGCAACCCCGGCGTCCTTTGGTGTCGATATCCCAAAGACCCTGGATATGGCCACACTTTTGGACAACACACTTCCCGACCAACCCTCTTCAGACCAAGCGACTGGAGTAACACTCGAAACAGAGGTCGTCACCGAAGCTCTCGAATCCTTGGGCGAACTGGGAGAGTCTGCCTCCAAGGCCTGGAACTCACTGTTCAATACGAACT
>WTHR01000042.1:0-13331 GCA_011523045.1 Gammaproteobacteria bacterium
AAACAGCACTGGGCCCCGCGTAAGGGCAGCCGCGCTCGCGGCGGTCTGCATGATCCCATGCAGCCGATATCCTGTTCGCCGGGGTACCCAAATTCTGATCGGGCACCTCCGTATCGGCACGCAATGAAGGGGCAGTCTTAATGCGCTGGATGCGCTCCTTATTGACTTGGGGTAAGGTTCCCTGGGATTGCACTTTTGAATCCCGATTCGACTGCCCGGCGCCGCTTGCGGCGGCGCATGACCTTACTGGTCTGCGGTTTTTCCGACAAGGCGGGTGCAGTCTACCGAAAAAAATACGGTTTTACAAACATTTATTGACCCAACTTGATCTTTTGGACACAACTGGAAAATCTAAAGTTCGCACCCGAATCATTCTTGAGAATGAGTCGGGACAAAGACTGGATAATTTTCTGATTCGGGAGCTCAAGGGTGTCCCCAAAAGTCGTATTTACCGAATCATTCGAGATGGCCAGGTCAGGATCAACGGTGGGCGTTCACGTGCGGCTACGAGGCTCGGTTCCGGGGATCGGGTACGAATCCCTCCCTTAAGACTCGCCGATCTCGACCGAGCAGAAACAACATCGTCTGATCGATGGTTGACCCCTAAAATCCTGCATGAGGACAAGGATCTCCTGATTATTGACAAACCCTCGGGTATCGCCGTTCACGGAGGCACCGGGCAAAAGACAAGCGTTATCCAGCAGTTGCGGATCACCTCGCCCGACTACCTAGAGTTGATTCACAGGCTCGATAAGGAAACGTCGGGGATACTGATGATCGCCAAAACTCGGCAAGCGCTACTGGCAATGCATTCACAGCTTCAAGCCTCCAGTTCGCGACAGAGAATGAAAAAAGTCTATCAAGCGCTTCTATGCGGACGCTGGCGGGGAAAATCTCGAACCATCAATCGACCACTTGAAACAGTAAGACCCAAACCAGGGGAAAAACGCTCACGGGTGTCAGAGACCGGACGGTTTGCCCAGAGCACCTTCTCGCCAATAGAGCTTTTCAGGGGCTTTTCCCTTCTCGAGATTGCACTTACCACAGGACGTCTTCATCAGATCCGGGCCCACGCGAGCGCAGAGGGAATGCCGGTGGCGGGAGACAAGATCTATGGAGAAAAGGAGCAAAATAAAGCCCTGCGACGAATCGGACTGAATCGACAGTTCTTGCACGCCTCTGAGGTAACTTTCGTTCATCCAACTTCCAGGAAGGCCATCAGCGTACAGTCTCCGCTTCCGCCATCACTTCTGTCCGTGCTGACCCGGCTTCGCGAAGAAGTCTGAAGTGGAATCCGACAAGATGCTGCAGAAAAATCTCCTGTGCCGGTCTGAAGAACTGGATGTCGGAGGAACAGGCTTGCGGTTCGAAGTGCAAAAAGACGGCGAGAAGCGGCCCGCTTTCGCAGTACGCTCTACTGCAGGCATCTCAGCATTTCTGAATAGATGCGGTCATCGCGATCTCGAACTGGATTGGTCGCCCGGAGAGTTTTTTGATCTGGATGCTCGGCTGCTGATTTGCGCAACCCATGGCGCGCTCTACGATCCGCAATCGGGCGCCTGCAAAGGAGGTCCCTGCAACGGGGTAGGGCTGCGTCCTCTCTCTGTTATGGAGGAGGCCGGCCTGGTTTATCTCATAGACGTGAATTACAGTCTGGTCTTAAACAAGAATCCTTAAGTTGAAAGAGTTAATCAGATGACAGAGCCCAAAACTCCATCAGTTGAATCCGGAGAGCCAGGAGTGAAATCAGAGAATTCTACGGAGCTAGAACGACTGGTTGAAATCCTAACTCGGGAACTTCGGAAAGACCGCAGTCGGCGTCGCTGGTTCAGGGTCTGGGCGTTTGTCGCTGTACTCGTGATCGCTGGCAGCAGTCTAACGTGGTTCCTGTTTGAGCCCGAACAACAGCCATTAACCTACACAGCAGTGATCGAAATCTCGGGGCTGATCGGCCTGGATCAGGAAAATATGGCCCAGGACCTGGCATCCAGTTTTGAAGATGCGTTCAGCGCTGAGGGCACAGCAGGTGTGGTGGCCCTCATCAACAGTCCCGGGGGCAGTCCTGTCCAATCAGGACAGGTCTACCGCACGCTCCGTGGACTGAAGCAGGAGTATCCCGAGATTCCCCTGATTGCCGTCATTTCCGATATCGGCGCATCGGGTGCTTACTATATTGCTGCGGCAGCGGATGAAATTTATGTCGACCCGGCAAGCATTGTCGGGTCTATTGGCGTGGTATCTGGCGGCTTCGGGTTCGTTGAGACGCTCAAGAAGCTTGGCGTCGAACGGCGCTTGATCACAGCCGGCGACCGAAAAGCTATGCTTGACCCGTTCTCGCCGACGAACCCTGAAGAAGAGCAAATAATTCAAGAGATTCTTGACGACATCCACTCCCAGTTCATTTACGCGGTGCAGCAAGGCAGGGGCGCCCGGCTGAAAGAAGGCTCTGACGTTTTTTCCGGGCGCGTTTGGAGCGGCCGGGAGGCAGTTCATCTGGGATTGGCAGACGGCACCGCGTCGCTGACCGAGGTGGCCGAAGGCGTCTTGAATGCACCCATCATTATTGATTTCTCGGTGCAGCGCGACTGGCGGTCAGCGGTCTTTGAGCAGCTCGGTGTCAGTATTGCAAAAGCTCTAGGTCTTTCAAGTCTGCAACTTCATTGATTGACCAGAGTCCAAAACATCAACCCCTTCCGCGTTCAGCATCCCAACAAGAGAGATTAGGGGCAAGCCGATCAGAGCGCTGGGATCTGGTCCGCTCAAATCCCTCAATAAGGCAATGCCAAGACTTTCCGCCCGGAGACTCCCGCAGCAACCGTAAGGCTCGTCGAGATCCAGGTATTGCTCGATCTGTTTCAGAGAAAGTGTTCGGTAGAGCACACGGTAACTGACCACATCTTGTTGGACGACCCCTGTCGTAGCGTTTACCAGCGCCAGGCCGGTATAGAGGTGCATTTCTCGGCCCGAGGACAAGGTGAGTTGTCGAATCGCATCTGCGCGATCCCGGGGCTTGCCGAGAATATTGTTTCCAAGGACGGCGACTTGGTCGGAGCCGACAATCAAGCCCTTTCGGGTTGTAGCCGCGACCGCTTGGGCTTTTGCTATCGAGAGCCGTAACGCCAGAGCGCGCCCTTCCTCTCCAGGATTGGCGGCCTCATCGACACCTGGCGAAACTACGCTAAATTCGACTCCCAGCCTTTTCAGCAGTTCCTTACGAAACGGCGAAGTAGAGGCGAGAGTCAGTGGAGGGGTAGGCTGCTTTTTTGACATGAAAACATCAAAACCACTACAATTGCTGGGCTGCGATTGAAGCGCTCGGCTTCTACCCACCCCTTTATTAAACTACGTTTCGGCTATTTTAGGCCGAATAGGCACTTTTTCGAACTCGCGAGTACAGACATGGCCGTACAGCAAAACAGAAAGACCCCTTCGAAGCGCGGAATGCGCCGTTCTCACGACGGCCTTGATAAGGCAACCTTGTCCACCGATCCCGTAACAGGCGAGCTGCACCGACGGCACCATGTGACCGCTGACGGCTACTATCGTGGCCGGAAAGTAATCCAGGAACGGGAATCGGAAGCCTAAACAATTTCTGCTAACCCCCGTTGAGGGGTTTTCGCCTGGAAAGCGTGACTCCTTCCAAAGACCGATTGAGACTCTCCATCGATATGATGGGCGGGGATCGCGGTTTGCAGGTGACTGCCACAGGGGTTGTGATTGCACTGAAGCGTCACCCCGATCTTCACTGCGTTCTGGTTGGAGACGAAAAACGCATCCTCGCAGCACTCGATCCATCAGTGGATTCGGATCGAATTGAGATCGTACACACGTCCGAATCTGTGGATATGCATGAATCTCCCGCTTCGGCGCTTCGATTCAAGAAAGACTCTTCCATGCGCGTTGCGCTGAACCTCCTAGGATCTGGGGAGGTCGATGCTTGTGTCAGTGCTGGCAACACTGGAGCTCTGGTTGCCACGGCACGTTTCGTCTTGAAGACTCTTTCAAATATTGACCGGCCGGCAATCATCTCGACACTGCCACGAACCCGGGGTCATCTGCATATGCTTGATCTCGGGGCAAACATCGACAGCCCCGCTGAGATTCTCATGCAGTTCGCACTAATGGGTGAAAGCATGGTCAGAACGATCGAAGGAATCGAACGGCCCAGCGTGGGGCTGCTAAATGTCGGAAGTGAAGAAATCAAAGGCAGCGAAGTGGTTAAATCGGCCAACGAGCTTTTAAAGTCGAGCTCGCTCAATTACGTGGGTTACGTTGAGGGTGATGATATCTTTAATGGCACTGTCCAATTGATCGTGACCGATGGTTTCGCAGGAAACGTGGCACTTAAAACGAGTGAGGGCTTAGCGCAGATGCTGACTCAAGTTATCCGCGAGGAATTCGGGCGGAATCTTCTGACACGCCTCTCCGCGCTGATCGCCGCGCCGGTTCTCAAGGCGTTCAAAAACCGCTTCGATCATCGTACCTACAACGGCGCGGTTTTGTTGGGATTGAACGGCACCGTCGTCAAGAGTCATGGCAATGTGGATGGCGTCGCGTTCTCCCATGCCATCGATACCGCACGGCTGGCGGCCAAGAAGGACCTCGTTGGGCATATCCGGCATGACCTGGAAGTATCTCTTGCGGCTATGACGCAAGCCGAGGTCTCATGACGCTCTCCGCCCGCATCACCGGATCGGGATCCTATCTACCCGCCAAAGTTCTCACTAACAAGGATCTCGAGGGGATTGTAGATACCACCGAGGACTGGATTTATTCAAGAAGTGGTATTCGTCAGAGACATATAGCAGCCGAAGGAGAATTCACTTCGGACCTGGCTCTTGCCGCATCGCGAGAGGCACTTCAAAGTGCGGGGCGCGCTCCCTCGGACGTCGATTTGATAGTCGTGGCGACCACCACGGCAGACCAAGTCTTTCCAAGTACCGCCTGCCTGCTGCAGCAGAGATTAGGCATCCATGGATGTCCCGCGTTTGATGTCCAGGCAGTATGTGCCGGATTTCTTTACGCACTCGATGTGGTCTACCGATATGTTGCGACAGGGGCCAGTCAATGTGCCCTGGTTGTCGGGGCCGAGACATTCTCCCGGATACTCAATTGGGAAGACAGGACCACGTGTGTTCTTTTTGGTGATGGTGCCGGCGCCATGGTAGTCGAAGCATCGGAATCACCAGGAATTCTTTCCAGCCATATTCATGCAGATGGCGCTTTTAAAGACTTACTCTGCGTGCCTGTGGGTGTATCGACCGCCTATCAAGAGGTCCTGGATGGACGCGCCTATACCGAGATGCAGGGTAAAGAAGTATTCCGGTGGGCAGTCTCAACGCTTGGCGATGCAGTAATAGAAATTCTTGAAGCAAACGGAATCGAGAAAGGGGAGATCAACTGGCTGGTGCCACACCAGGCCAATATTCGAATTATTAAAGCCATCGCCAAACGACTGGACCTCAGCATGGATCAAGTGGTGGTTACGATCGACCAGCATGGGAATACCTCTGCTGCCTCTGTTCCTCTGGCCTTTGATTCCGCGGTGAAGGATGGACGGATTCGATCCGGCGATAAGGTGATTTTCGAAGCCTTCGGTGGGGGATTCACCTGGGGTAGTATGTTGGTAGAAATTTAGGGTTCAAGGAACAAAACTATGTCTCAGATCTGTCTCGTCACAGGCGCAAGCCGCGGCATCGGCAATGCGATTGCTATTGAACTGGCCATGAGAGGCCACACAGTCATTGGCACAGGGACATCAACGGCGGGTGCGGAGAAGGTAACCAACGACTTGAGGACCGCCGGAGCTGAGGGTCGGGGTGCCGTACTGGAAGTTAATGATCCAGAGCAAGTTGAATCTGTCATTAAAGACATCACCGATGAGTTCGGTCCGATTAGTGTCCTGGTCAACAATGCGGGTGTGACTGAAGACAACCTCTTGATGCGAATGAAGCCATCACAGTGGGAACGAACTCTTAACACGAATCTCGCCTCTGTCTTTGCTTTAACAAAGCTCTGCCTTAAAGGCATGACTAAGGCGCGGTATGGAAGGATTATCAACCTGTCTTCTGTGGTTGGCGCCACAGGTAATGCCGGCCAAACCAACTACGCAGCCAGCAAAGCGGGCCTGATCGGATTTACAAAATCTCTCGCTCTGGAGATCGCTTCACGGGGCATTACGGTCAACGCGGTTGCGCCGGGGTTTATTGACACCGACATGACTTCGGCACTTGGGGAAGACCAGCGGGCCAAATTACTGGAAGCCATTCCTCTTGCGCGATTAGGCAGAGCAGACGATATTTCAAAGGCTGTCGCATTTCTTGTCTCTGATGATGCCTCATACATCACCGGTCAGGTCCTGCATGTTAACGGCGGAATGCACATGTCTTCTTGAGAAAGATGCTCTATCTTATTGTTTTTTTGAGCCTTATTTAACAATCGATTTAAGGCCTAGCTTGGCTAGTCGCAGGGCGCAAGCACCTGATTTATTGGACTTAAAGGACCTAATACGGTTTAATCCCGCTTCCAGTAAGGGGGCTTATAATCCGCCCACCAGCCGGGATCAATCAATTTAACCGGCGCAAGTATTCCAAATCCCAGGAGGCTAGAAAGCTCATGAGCAGTGTTGAAGATCGCGTCAAAAAAATCGTCGTTGAACAACTTGGCGTAAGCGAGGATCAGGTAACTCCCGACGCATCATTTGTGGATGATTTAGGCGCTGATTCCCTGGATACGGTGGAGCTGGTCATGGCGCTTGAGGAGGAGTTCGACGCCGAGATTCCGGATGATGAAGCAGAGAAAATAACCACTGTAAAGCAGGCGGTTGAATTCATTCAGGCCAATGCCAGCGGCTGAAGTCCCTGAAGGCACCATAAAATAGAATGAGAACAAAGCCGCCCGGCGCTCGGCGCCCGGCGGCTTTGTTTTTTTGTTTTGGCAGAAAGAGCGTGGAGTAGCGGTCAAGATGCATAACCTCAGACAGGTTGTTGTCACCGGCGTGGGATGTATTTCCCCTTTAGGATCTGATGTGAAAACCACGTGGGAGGGCCTTCTCGCGGGTCGTAGCGGAATCTCTCCAATCAGTCGTTTTGATCCTGATGGTCTGAGCTGCCAGATAGCAGGACAGGCAGATGACTTTAATCCAGAGAGTCGGCTTGCCGCCAAGGAAGCAAGACGGATGGATCGCTTCATTCAGTTGGGCCTTTGCGCGGGCTTGGAAGCATTCGACGATAGCGGCCTTGATCTTGACCGCACAGATCGAACTCAGGCGGGGGTGTTGATCGGGGCGGGAATCGGCGGTCTTGAGACGATCGAAACCACGACCCACCTGTTGTCGGAGAAAGGTGCTCGGAAAGTCTCTCCGTTCTATATCCCAAGCAGCATTATCAATATGGTGTCCGGGAATCTTTCGATCATGCTTGGGTTGCAAGGCCCAAATCTCGCAGTCGTGACTGCCTGCACGACGGGGACTCACGCGATAGGCGAAGCGGCCCGCATGATCGCGCTTGGAGATGCGGAAGTAATGATCGCCGGTGGCACAGAAGCGGCGATTACCCCGACCTCCATGGCAGGGTTTGCCGCTGCGAAGGCTTTAAGTCGGCGCAACGATTCGCCTCAGACGGCGAGCCGTCCGTGGGACCAGGGAAGGGACGGTTTTGTCATGGGAGAGGGAGCCGGGACATTGGTCCTGGAATCTGCTGAGCACGCAAAAGCCCGAGGCGCACGAATTTATGCAGAACTCGCTGGATACGGTATGAGCGGGGACGCGCATCATATGACTCAACCGGCAGCGGGAGGAGAGGGTGCCGCACGTTGTATGAAGAACGCGCTGAATAGCGCGGGCTTGAACCCTACCGCGGTCGGCTACATCAACGCACATGGAACATCGACCCCTCTGGGCGACCTTGCGGAAACCCTTGCGATTAAGTCGGTATTTGACTCCCATGCCAGTAGCCTGCTGGTGAGCTCAAACAAATCGATGATCGGGCACCTCCTCGGAGCGGCTGGAGGGGTAGAAGCGGTCGCTTCTGTTCTGAGTCTTCACCATCAGACCATTCCCCCGACCATTAACCTTGATGAACCTGACCCTGAGTGTGACCTCGACTACGTCCCTCATGAGGCGCGAAATACCGCTGTGAATACCGTGGTGTCGAACTCTTTCGGTTTTGGGGGCACAAACGGAACCTTGGTGTTCTCCCGATACTAGTCTTCAATTCCATCAATCCAACGCGACATGCCGATCGTAAAGATTAGGGGTCATAGAGGACGATGGTATCTGTGGAGTTTTGCGAGTCTTTTCGCAGCAGTGGCGCTAAGTTGCGTTGGTGTCTCGCTGCTCTTTCTTTACCAGACCATTCGTGCGCCAATAAACCAAAGTGAGCAGTTTCTGGTCGTCACGCCTGGCACCGGGACACACTCTTTAGCGACACAGCTGGTTTCGGAGGGATTGGCCGGATCCCGCTGGCCCGTGCTTGCCTGGGCCGTTCTCAGTGGAACCTCTGGAACATTCAAGTCAGGGGAGTTCCTGATTCCTCGACAAACCAGCCCTGCACAGATTCTGGGGAAGATCAGCAGGGGAGATGTTCATCAACGAAAACTGACGATTGTCGAGGGATTGAGATTTTCCCAACTCAGGGATCGGCTACAAAAAGAGAAATATCTGACCGACACTCTGGCCGACCTTTCCCAACCTGACCTGGCAGATCACCTATCCTTGCAAGCGCCCAGTGTTGAAGGGGCGTTCTTCCCGTCGACGTACTTCTTTCTACGAGGGGACAGTGACCTTGACGTCCTTAGTCGTGCAGCAACGAAAATGCGGGAGGAGCTCGCCAGGGCCTGGGACGCACGCGCTGCTGACCTCCTCTTGAAGGATCCCTATGAAGCACTCATTCTTGCGTCAATCATCCAAAAAGAAGCAATGCTGGAATCTGAGATGCCCCGGATCAGTGGCGTGTTCCACAACCGGCTCCGTTTGAAAATGCGGCTACAGACTGACCCTACGGTGATATTCGGATTAGGGCCGAACTTCAAAGGGCCGCTAAAGAGAAGTCATCTCAAGAAAGATACGCCGTACAATACCTATACCCGCAATGGCTTGCCGCCTGGCCCCATCTCTCTACCCGGGCGGGCAGCGCTTTTAGCGGCAGTCAACCCCCTAGAGACCGAGGATCTGTATTTCATGGCAAAAGGGGACGGCTCACATGAGTTTTCGAGAACACTTAAGGAGCACAACCGTGCCGTCAAGAAATATCGTCGGTGAAAAGCGAGCGTATGGCCCATGAGAGGTCGGTTTCTCACCTTCGAAGGCGGTGACGGCGCCGGCAAGACAACTCAGATCGAACTTCTTTCGCAGGCATTAACCCGAGCCGGACAAGATCCTCTGGTTACCCGAGAGCCTGGTGGTACGAAACTGGCGGAAGAGATCAGGCACTGGGTGCTACATCATGCGAGTTCGATAGATGCTGAAACAGAAGTGCTACTGATGTTTGCCGCTCGGTCTCACCACACCAGGGAAGTTATCGAGCCGGCCCTGGCGTCGGGCCGTTGGGTCCTTTGCGATCGCTACACAGATGCCAGTTACGCCTACCAGGGCGGGGGGCGAGGGTTAGCGCATTCCCTGATCGCCTCGCTTGAGCAAATCGCAACAGGAGGCCTCAAGCCAGATCTCACCATTCTGCTGGACCTTGGAATTGATGACGGCATTCGGCGAACCGGTGGACGTGGCACCCACCAAGACCGTTTCGAATCTGAGGAGGCTGCATTTAAGGAACGGGTTCGTGCCGCGTATCACCATATCGCCGAGACAAGTTCAGGTCGAATGGTCAACCTCGACGCCAGCCAGGCCGTTGACGAACTCTATAATCAGATAAAACTACTGGTGAATGAACGATTCGGGGTTTCGATTGATTGACTCAGCGGACCTTCCCTGGCTTATCCCTACCAGAGCAAAACTGCTCGGCAGTGATCACAGGCATCACAGTCTGTTGGTTTCCGGCCCACCCGCGATCGGCAAGAATCTCCTGGGTCTCGACCTCGCCACACAGATGCTTTGCGAACAGTCGGGGGAGGGCGGCGCGTGCGGCTCATGCCGATCGTGCCATCTGGTCTCGAATAGTGTGCATCCTGACCTTCACCTGTTAATACCGGAAGTACTGACCGAAGAATGCCCGCCTGTGTTACTCAGTCACGCGCAACGATACCTCGATTCAGGGCAACCAAGTCAAAAGCGGAAAAGAAGCAACTCTATCAGTGTGGACGGTGCGCGGCTGCTGTCGGAGTCGCTATTGGAAACGAGTCGGCTGGGAGGACGGAAAGTCGCCCTGGTTTTGGCAGCGGATGCGCTGAATCGCAATGCTGCGAACGCTATGCTGAAAGTTCTCGAGGAGCCAGCGGGGGAAACCCAGTTTATCCTTGTGACGAGTTTCCCTTATCGACTACCCTCAACGATTCACAGCCGCTGCATTCGAATTGATTGCGCCGCACCCGATGTGGATGATGCTCTAGCCTGGCTTCGTGGGCGACACGATACAGATAGCGAAAGTCTTTCAACTTTGCTGGTTTCTGGCCTCGGGCCGATTACGATAGATGAGCTCCTGTCGAACGGAGGCGTAAGAGACATCAGCGCACTGGTCACCTACTGTATGCGGGAGAACCCCAAGGCGCCAGATAGCCTGACGCTTGCCAAGCTCTGTGGAGAGGTTGGGATAGACCGGGCTCTGCGCATACTGCAGACTCTCACACTACAAGCCGTGCGTGAATCCGTTGTAGAAGGAACTGTAGCCGCACCACAGGGCCTTTTCCGTAACCTTGGCTTTTGTATTTGTGCGTTTCAAAGACTCGGATCAGCGAGGGAGAACGTGGGTTCTGCAGTTGACGAACAGCTTGCACTCGAGGATATTTGTGCGTGGGTGTGCGACGAATACGCCCGGGTGTGAATCTTTTCCTAATAGTTGATCAAGATGTCCGAAACTAACTCTCCAACAAAACCACGGCCTCGTGTCCTGTCGGTTTCTATCAATGATCTGCGGACCCTGCGGGCCGCTTTTATGCCATTTTTAAGGAATGCGGGACTATTTGTTCCCACCCACAACGAGTACGGAATGGGTGATGAGGTGTTTCTCGTTGTGAAGCTTCTCGGGGAAGAGCAATATGCGCTTGCCGCCACCGTGGTCTGGATGACACCTGCCGGGGCTCAAAGCAGCCGAACCAAGGGCGTTGGCGTACAGTTCAAGGGTCAGGACGGGGTGAAGTTGAAGGATCGTATCGAAGAACTGATTGTTGGGGCAAATCAACAGTCCGCTGCTACCCACACCCTTTGACGGTCAGTTTTCTCAACAAAAAGAGCTCCCATGCTGGTCGATTCTCATTGTCATGTTGATTTTCCGGATTTTCATGAAGACCTTTCAGAGGTCCTCGAACGCGCATTTGCGGCTGATGTTGGCCACCTGCTTTGCGTCTGTGTCAATCTTGCGGATTTTCATCGCGTGCTTGCCGTTGCGAACCGCTCCAGTCAGATCTCAGCAAGCGTCGGCGTTCACCCTAATACTCAACTCGAAGCGAAGGACGAACCCTCACAGGAACAGCTCGAGATACTTGCCTCAGATCCAAAGGTCGTAGCGATAGGTGAAACCGGTCTCGACTTTTATCGGGACGACTGTGACGCGCACGTCCAAAAAGAGCGATTCCTCCGACATATTCGAGCGGCTCGCCAGACCAACAAGCCTCTCATCATCCATACACGCCATGCCGCGGAAGAAACTCTGGAGCTCATGCAAAGTGAACAGGCGTCTCAAGCCGGTGGGGTGATGCACTGTTTTGCAGAGGATTGGACAACAGCCAAAGGCGCTTTGGATCTTGGTTTCTACATCTCTTTTTCAGGGATCGTGACATTCAAGAATGCCCAAGAACTTCGTGAGGTGGCTCGCAAAGTTCCGCTGGACAGAATCCTGGTAGAGACGGACGCCCCATATCTCGCGCCGGTGCCGTTCCGAGGGAAACGTAACGAACCGGCATTCGTGAAACACACGGCAGAGTACCTGGCGGATTTGCGTGGATTGGAGTTTCCAGAACTGGCGGCACTGACGACGGAGAACTTTTTTCGTCTCTTCAGCAGCGCTGAGAGATAAACCGATTTCCTTGAGTCTGTAGAGACTCTCGGATTGAGTTACGCATAATGTATATTATGTTAAGTTTAAGCGCACCCTACATATAAAACTTCTCGCAAGCAGTTTGACCCTACCGCCCCGCTCAGCGACAATTCCCTCAGGAGCAGGCGCCACAAGCCTGCCAATGGGCCCTTTCCAGGGCCGTTAACCTAACTACCGAGGACCTTGTTACCAATATGTCACAAAAGGAAATTGAAGCAGCCGGCGCTGCCGCTGATGAAGCCCCGGCCCCCACACCGGCCAAGGCCAGTTCGTCATCTAAGACAAGCTCCCGTAAACCCGCCACGATTGGATCTTCCATCGTGATCCACGGAGACGTGACCGGCGAGGAAGATCTCGTTGTGGATGGCGCAATTGAAGGTACCGTCAACTTCAAAGACAACAATCTGGTTGTTAGTGAGAACGGTCGAGTCACCGCTAACATTAACGCCAGGATCATTCGCGTAGACGGTCAAGTAAAAGGCGAGCTTTATGGCAGCGAGCAGGTGATTATTAGCCCCTCCGGAAAGGTTAAAGGCGACATCCGCGCCCCTCGTGTCGTCCTAGAGGATGGCTGCAGCTTCAAAGGTTCTGTTGATATGGACACTGAGAATGCGACCGTTGGGGATCGAGCGACGACGCCCCGCCTTCGTCCGGCGGCCGCGCGTCCCGTGAGACCCGGAAGAGACACTCCCGAAACGGGATCCCTCCGAAACTAAAAAACCGCGGCATTAGCCGCGGCTTACTCATATAGAAAGGGCGGCCCTGCCGGGCTGCCCTTTTTGTTTTTGTGTCGATAGGCCGATTTTGCCCTTTCCGACATCTCTTGGTTAACAATGACCGCGCTTCTAAGCACGGATACCGGATTGCATTGGCGCCCAAGAAACCCTACGGCCGACCTCCCTAACCCGATCTTTCTTTCCCTGCGATGTGGATCCGGCCTTTTTGTCTCCTTGCACCCAACCCGAAAAACTGACGCTTTTGGCTCCAAAGGCCCCAATAGGCCCTGTGATGAGTTCAGGGTGCTCGTAGATCATCTCGTCCGACAAGGGAACAAAAACCATTTTGCCCATGGCCAACACTCTTCGTTTGCTTAGGTGGAATCATATTAGGCGTTACAAAGGGTATTCGGAAGGAGAACCTGTGGTAAAAGAGTGGCAAGTTTGTGTTTCTTTGACTGCGCTAAAG
>WTHR01000042.1:13431-21665 GCA_011523045.1 Gammaproteobacteria bacterium
AGGAGAACCTGTGGTAAAAGAGTGGCAAGTTTGTGTTTCTTTGACTGCGCTAAAGACATTCCCCTACTATATTCGCCTTAAACCCCACCGATCCTGAGATCCGAAATGGCTACTGTGATTGCTATCGTTGAGGACGACACCGATCAGCGTGAAAACTACCGTGACGTGCTGACAGCCCACGGCTACGAAGTTCGTGCATTTCCTGATCGGCCGAGCGCTGAAGCCGCGTTCGACCGCGAACTACCCGATCTCGCACTCCTGGACATTATGCTGGGTGAGGACATGGACGGCGGCTTTGACCTGTGCATGCAGCTGCGCAATCTCAGCCCCACTCTGCCAATTATCTTCTTGACCGCTCGTGACAGCGATGCCGACCGTATCTCATCCCAAAGGATGACCGCATGGGATTACATCACCAAACCGGTCAGCCTGGAGTTCCTGGTCGCACGGGTACACGCCCTGCTCCGCATATCTGAACAACTCCAGACTGCGCCCACTTCAGAAAACAGCGTAGCAGTAGGTTCATTGGAGGTGAACGAGAAGAGTATGCTGATTCACTGGAAAGGTGAGCCCGTCAATTTAACTCTTACTGAGTTCTGGATTATCGAATCCCTTACCCGAAATCCGGGCCATGTCCGCACCTATGATGCGCTGAGTGATGTAACCCGACAAGGCCTGGTCGAGCGCAACACGATTAACGGATACATCCGCCGTGTGCGAAACAAGTTCAGAGCGCTCGATCCGAATTTCGATCGGATTCAGACCGTTCATGGAACCGGCTACAAGTGGGAGCCCGACTACGAGTGAACTCCCTCGTTGGCCCCCGTTCTGCATCCTCTTCCCGTGGAAGAACCGGCCCGGGAAACCTCCGAATTCGCAAAGGGCTGAAGATCCGCACCAAGCTTCTCCTACTTGTCGGCCTGCTCCTTGTTATCCCCTGGATGGGCTATGAGTCTGTCCGAGAGATGGAGAAGTTCCTTCTTGCAGGGCAAGAACAAGCATTGGAGCTTACGACCCAAGGTATCTCTAGCATCCTTGGCAATAGAACGGATCTCTTCGACCCTGAGGTAGGGGTCCCTGAACTGATCGGCCGCCCTTTGACCAGTTTGTTGTCTGAGATCACGGAGCCTTTGGCAATCGACGCCCCACCGGAGATCTGGGCCTCTGCCGTCGGCCCCCTCACTCACTTTTCGGGATCCGGACTTTTCGAGTGCGGGCCAGGCTATCGGCCGGACTCACTTATCGTGCGTCACGGACTCGCCCTGAACCAGGATGCCGTTTTTGCCTTTTTTGAAATCGACGATGACGTAGTAGTCTATCGTGACCCTGCCCTCCTCTCGCTCGACACCAATGACCAGATCCGAATAACGATCCAGCGTAACGATGGTGAAATCCTCCGCTATCTGTTGACCGCCCAGGAACCCGGCCGATTCAGCGTTTATCTCATGCGTGCCAACTGGAGGGATGTTGTGGATGGTCAAGCGCTACGGGATATCTCAGGATCTATCGAGCCGCTGGCCGGAGGTTACGCGGCAAAACTCCGGATCCCTCGGGATCTGCTCGGCGTAGGTGCTCGACTCAAATTTGAGATCGTGGACGTCGATAATCCAGATGATCGCGCCGTTGCTCAGGTCATCAGTACAGAACCGGACCCTGGATCCTATGAGTTTGGCAGTGTTCGACTGGTCACGCCTGAACTGGCGAAGTTGATCCAGCCGCTTTACATCTCAGAGGCCAACATAACGGTCTGGGATCAGTCTTACCGCGTTCGGGCCCAGATCGGTGCCATTATCCCGCCGGCAAGAGAGGCCTTTGGGCTTGAACAGGATCAGGCGGTCTCAATCTTTCAGGCGCTTCAAGAAAAGATTATCCAGTTCTTTGACTGGATCCTACGGAGTCCGACCCGGGGGCTCGCAGACATGCCTGACGAGTCCAGCACAGAAGACCAGCGGATTCTCGCTCGCGTCCTCTCCGAAGGTGAGCCCAGTACCGAAAGGCGCCGCTACGGAGAGGCTAAACTTATTGTGACGGCTTCGCCAATTTGGGCCCAAGGCGAAGTTGAAGGCGTCGTGCTGGTGAAGCAAAGTGCGAACAAGTTACTCGCCCTGCAATACAACACGCTCCAGCGCTTCACCATTCTGTTTCTCGCAGTCTTCCTCTTCCTGGCCTTTGCGATCTTGATTTTCTCGACCCGGCTGACCTATCGTGTCGGACGCCTTCAAAGAGAAACCGAACAGGCAACCTCTTCCGAGGGGCGACTCCTTAAAGACCGGATCCGCGCCGGGGCGCGCTCCTCCGACGAATTGGGAAGTCTGACCCGCAGTATCTCTTCGATGCTTCACAACCTGGGCCAATACACCCGATATCTTGAGAGGCTTCCCGATACCCTGGCCCACGAACTTCACAACCCACTGAATGTTGTGAATTCCTCGCTGGAAAATCTCCAGTACCACCACGCGGAACTGTCGGAAGACAAACATCTGCAGCGGGCTCGAAATGGGATCGGACGACTTCGGTCAATCATTACGAGCCTCACAGAAGCCGCCAGCCTCAAAGAAGCCCTCAGTCAGGAACAAGAACAGCTTGAGCGGTTCGACCTCTGTTCGCTGTTACAGAACTGTGTGGACGGTTACCAGGCGGCTAATCCCGGTCATCGGATCGTGGCAACCCTGGTGCCGACCGTCGCATGGATGCATGGGGTTCCTGATCGTGTCGCCCAACTGCTGGATAAATTGATTGACAACGCAATCGCCTTCGGCACGCCCAACGGTCTTATCGTGGTGAATCTTAGGATCATCGACAACGAATTTGAGATCAAGGTATCAAACGACGGCCCCGCTTTGCCCTCGGAGATCGCCGACAGCCTTTTCGACCCGATGGTGTCAAGCGCCCGAGATGCACGCAAAACACATCTGGGCCTCGGGCTTTACATCGTGCGGCTTGTGGCTGAGTTTCACAAAGGAACGGTATCTGCGCGCAACCGACCTGGCGGCTCAGGAGTTGAAATCCTGGTCTCTCTGCCTAGGGACCTTAACGCTTAACGCATTCTCGCGTCACGGGCCGCTCGTCGGGCTTACAGCCCTTTGACGATATCGGCGATTTCCGGTTTGCCAGCCTGGACCTCATCAACTGTAAGCCCCTGGAGTTCGTGAGGGAACACCAGCCATTGGTCCGTCTCATGAATATAGAAGTCGGGAACCCGGCCAGTTTCACTCTTGGTGGGTTTGTACCAGACCGTCGCCACCCGCAGATCCTCGGGAAGATTGCGCCGACAGCGCGATTTGAGCTCATCGATGATCGCTTCGATACTTCTGCCTGAGTCGAGGACGTCATCGACAATCAGCAGCTTGTTCTCGCGGTTTAACTTTCTAATAAGATAGCCCAAGCCATGCACCTGAACGCCATCTGCCGTATCGGCAATGCCGCGGTAATACGAGGTTCGGATCGCCACGTGATCAGTCACGATACCCGCATAATCCAACAGCTCCTGGACGGCGATACCAACCGGAGTTCCACCCCGCCACACCCCCACAATAAAATCCGGGCGAAACTCCGTCTCGATAATCTGCCTGCCCAACAGAAAAGAATCCCGCAAAAGTTCGGTTGCTGAGATATATGTTTTTTCGACCATGATTTTAGGCTCCGTCTTTGGACTTAACGTCTATCATCGGTATCCGATGGCAAGGGTCGAGGACTGACGGCATTTAAAGCCGACTGGGTATCTTCTGGCTCAACAACTGAGGTCGTCTCCACTTCACTGTCGGGTGAATCTTGCTCTTCACCCTCGACTATCTCGCTAACGGACTCCGCTTCAGCCCCGACCTCAATCGTCTGGATAGGCTGTTCGCTACTGGCCGCGTCAGAAGATCCAATCGTCTCGGGCACCGTCACCGAGGCTGCGTCCGACTCCGACTCTGGGACAATTGTAACCTCGTCTGAAGCTTCCTCTTTCTGGCCGGGAACCGACCCAGAAGAGTCAACCTCTATGGGCTGCGCAACTGTCGACCCCTCCTCAGCCGGCTCTTGCTGGCCATCCTTCCCCTCTTCTTCACTTTTTGACTCTGTGACAGCCTCAGTAATGACTTCGTCCTCAGGTGTCGCGTCCTCAGGTTCAGACTCGACAGGTGGCGGGGCTGCGATCCAACCGGGATCCTCAGCGTACGCTTCAGCGGCCAGGTAGTACATGGCCTGGACGGGCAACGTCTTTTGTGGGTACCGCTCCTTGAACTTGCCCACGCCATGGCGGGCGATTCCATAGGTCAGCGCAATCCGGCAACGGTCACAAGTGGCTCCTTGATAGCGCACCCGTCTCTGACCGTTGACCCAGACGTTCAGCCTCCCTTTATCACGACTCCATACAGCCTCGACGATCAAATCGTGCCACTCGCCGCGCAAATCCCGTTCATTGATCACAGAAAAATACCGGGATTCATCGTCAAACTGGCTTCCAAACCATAGGGCACCCGTGCTGCCAATCTCAAACGCCCAGGCCGATTCTCCCGTTCCATAATCAACGAACTGGCCGTGCCGGTTCCTCACCGGGTAAGCGGTCACAAAGTCATTGGGGAAGAAAACCTGCCAGCGATACCAGTGCGTATTGCCAGAGCCTCGAGGTACGATCGCTTGCCCCAGTTCGGCCCGCTCAACACCTCTTTCACAATCATGGAATGGGGGCGTCGAAATACACTGTCCGGGCCGCACCTCAAAGCGCTGAACCACGGCGACTGGCGCCAACCCCGTGGGATCGTCGACCTCGGTGATCGCCCAATCCGCGGCGGTAAAAAAGGGAACAAACACCGGTCCAGCGGAGCCTGACGCATGAGCACCGACACCAAGCGCCACCAGCAGGCCAAGAATCACTCTGCGTATCATCCAACCGTCTCTAGTTTGACGACCGCGTCGTCGCTCAACGCTGACTCGCCGATACGGACAGCCAGACGTTCGACCTCCGGGCCGATTGCTCTTGATTTTAAAACGGGCGGCACAATCGATCTGATCGCCTCTAACGTCTCCCTCAATCTGGGTGGCGCGGGTCTCTCTGTCACATATAGCGCCTGACTCGCTGTGACGCCAAGGTAGGCAAGAACGGCATCCAGCGCGCGACTTGCCGTTGTATATTGGTTAAAAGACCAGAAAGTCGGCACACCGACATCGTTCTGACCAAATCCTCCGCCCTCTGATCCCGGCAATAAAGTTGGCTGCGCAGCCCTTCTGGCTTCTTCCTGATACGCGACCGTAGCCATCCCTGCCACGCCGATATATCCATCCTCATGCGCAAGCAGCTGGTCAGGAAGATGTGAGACCTTACTGTCGAGGAGTTTGGTGATTTGTCGATCTCCCAGAGTCGCAAGGTCTGCCCAGCAGGCAGTTGCGCTATCGATTGCGGGGTATGCGAGGCCATTATGATAGCCCCCGGTTGAGAATACCCTGCCCAACGGATTTTCTTCGTCAGGCAAGACATAAACTGGGTTGTCGGTAATACTGACAAGCGATGAAGATGCCACCGCCTCAAGCCGACTGACGGCGTGTTCGGCCTGGGCGAGCACACGCGGGAGAATTCGCCATGATACTGGCGCCTGAAACGCTCGACGCTTGGTGTCTCCCCCTTCAGTAAGCGTCCTCAACTCTCTAAGTGCCAAGAGCTCTTCGGGAGCGGCCCACAGCGACTCCAAACTCGGATCGTATGCTTCCAGCGGCGCACGTAGCGCCTCACTCGACAGTGCAAAAAACCGATAGGCCAAATCCAGACGTCGCCGAGAAGAAAGCGCAACATCCGCCGCCAGTGCGCAGGCGCAGGGAGACCCATTGACCAGAGAAAGGTTCTCCTTCTCCCCCATCGTCCGTTCTTCGGAAAGCCCGTTGAAGAGGTGTCCAAGCGGCTGGATCTCCCCTGCGCAACCGATACCGCGCATAGGTACTTGAGGGAGCGAAGCTTGATCCAGCATTGCAGCAACCCGCTGCGCCAAACCCGAGGAAACGGCCGCGTGACCTTCAATAAAGTTGATCAGCCTGGCGAAAATGATTCCTCGAACCACGCGCTGAGGCGCAGGATCGCCAAACGCGGCAGAGGTTGCATAACTGATCTTTTGGGCGTGGGCCTTGCGTTCCGCTTTACTGAAGCGCTGATACGCATTCTGCCCATATCCCGAGGTGACCCCATAAACTACCAACTCATCGTCACTTTCAAGAAGTGCCAAAAAACTCTCACGCGCCGAATCCATCGCCGCGATCGCTTCATCAGAAATAATGACGCCCTCGCCGAGCCAGGCAACTTTACGATAGTTCTCGAGGGAAAAAGAAGCTCGTGATTCGAGAGGGATCATGGGGTACTCAATAGGTGGTGCCCGGGGCCGGACTCGAACCGGCACGGCCGCAAGGCCGAGGGATTTTAAGTCCCTTGCGTCTACCAGTTTCGCCACCCGGGCAGGTCTTTATGACTCCGTAAATCGTTGAGTTAGTCGGTTTACCGAGAGCGCGTCAGCAGCACTCGCTGAAAACCGCTGGGCATCACTTGCAAGCGCAATAAGAAATGCCCATCTGGACGTTAGGGTTTGACGCGCATCCTGATAGAACCATGGCGCAGATCAGAATAATAAAAAATCCTCGCATCCGATGATTGTACTAAAAGATGCACCCCCTACTCGACTTGGTGTCATCGCCGTGCACTACTCCTGACCCAGAGTCCTTATTCTCTCGTTCAAGCGACGATAAGCGTCATTGTCTGGATAGAAAGAGACAAGTTGTTGCGCATAAGTCCGGGCATCTGCATAGCGGGCAATTTCAAACGAATATGCAGCCAGGGCATACAGAACCTCTGCGCTGTATCTCGAACGCTCGAGCGCAAGCTTAAGCTCCTCTATCGCCTCGCCCACGTGGCCGAGATCATGCAATGCAACGGCATAAACATATCGGTACTGCAATCCGCTCTCTTCCAGATCTGCCGCCTCTTTGAGGTGGGTAAGTGCCGTCTCATAGTCTCCAGCGCGAACCTCCGACAGACCGATTGCATGCAGCAGGCTCGGTTCAGAGGGCATCAAGTCAAGCGCCTCCCGCAAGATCAATCTGACGTGCTGTTCGTCGCCCTGAGCGCGCCTCAGATCTGCAAGATTGAGATACGCCCCAACTGTCAACGGGTCTATCGCGATGGCTGTCCGATAGGACGTTTCAGCCGCCTCTAGATCACCACGCGCCAGGTAGAAGTTGCCGAGGCGGGCCTGAACGGATGGCAAATCCAGGTCCTGGCGCTGAATCTCAAGGTAATCGCGAAAGACCTTCTCAAGCGCCAACGCATCGGCTGAGGGAATCTGGTTTAACGGGACGCCCGCTAGAGCCGTTGCCAACTCGGTCACCACAGAGCGGTTTGTGTCGCCCAGTATTGAGCGCAGGGACCGATAACGACGCGCCAGAGGCAACGCCTCCGAAGCCCTTACGGCGCTTGCTCTGATGATAGGGTCCCGAGATTCAACTTGTCTCGCGATAAGGGCCTCCAACCCGGAAAACCCTTGTAACCCGAGCTGTTCAGTCGCGCTTGCCCGCCAGATACCATTTGTGTCCATATTTAATGCAAGGGCCGCGAGGGCACGAATACCATCCGGCGCCCCGCGTCGGGCTTCAGAAAACAGTTCGCCAACGCTTGGTGCGATCTGATGCGGTTCGTGTCCCCAGGCCTTTACTGCTTCGGCTGCCCAAGCATCGGTTTGATCCTGATGGCATTGGATACACGCATTTGGCGAACCGAGCGCTTCACTGAGGTCCGGCCTGGGGATCCGCATGCTGTGGTCCCTGCGCCGGTCTACCCCCATATAGGTTTGCTCCGGCATGTG
The DNA here is from genome assembly GCA_011523045.1 of Gammaproteobacteria bacterium. GTDB lineage: Bacteria > Pseudomonadota > Gammaproteobacteria > Arenicellales > UBA868 > UBA868. Next base: position 21,255 of record WTHR01000042.1, read on the forward strand.
ACAGTTCACACACTGACTGCCGAGCGTCCCCACGACGTGATGGTGATGAGTTGGGGTATCAAAAGAACTGGGATTGTGGCATTGACCACAAAGGGCGTTGCCTTTTGCAACCAGCTGATTGCTGTGAGGCTCATGACAATTGGTACAAACAACACCAGCGGCGTACATCTTGCTCTGGATGAATGAGCCGTGGACGTAGACCTCATCGCGAATCTGGCCATCCATGTGATACAAAGGGGGAGACAACGTTGCCAGAAGATGGGTATCAGACAGCGACCGTCCATAGGCATAATTTCCAAGCGTGCGACGTCGACTGTGGCATCGGGCACAATTTTCGATCTGTAGTGAGCCTGCGTTGTAAGAGCTGCTGGCCGTGTCACTGTTCGAGTCACGCAAAAACCCTCGGTGACC
>WTHR01000104.1 GCA_011523045.1 Gammaproteobacteria bacterium
CAGATCGAAAGACCACGACTCCTCTTGCGATAGCCTAGGTCATTCATGGCAAAAGCCCGCACCAGCACCTTATATCTTTGCAGTCACTGCGGCGCGAAGAGTCATAAGTGGGTGGGACAGTGCAGTGGCTGCGGTTCCTGGAATACCCTGGAGCTGGTGAAGGCAACCGGATCCTCCACAGGCTTGTCCAGCGACAGTGTAGCTCCCGTCCGGCTCGCCGACGTCGTAACAGGAAACTTCGAGCGATACCAAACTGGATTGTCGGAACTCGATCGGGTTCTGGGCGGTGGACTGGTTCCAGGTTCTGTCGTCTTACTGGGTGGAGAACCTGGAATCGGTAAAAGCACGCTTGCCCTACAGGCGCTGGGCTGTCTTTCGAGTACGCTCGAGACTCTCTACGTCAGCGCTGAAGAGTCTCTGGAGCAATTGGCACTTCGATACCAGCGGCTGGGCTTGAGTAGTCAGGAATTAACCGCACTTTGCGATGGGCAACTAGAGGTCCTGATCGCTGAGCTCGATAGGAAACCGTACGGCGTTCTGGTAGTTGACTCCATTCAAACCCTTCGAACCCAAGAGCTTGAGTCCAGCCCTGGGAGCGTCGGCCAGGTGCGCGAGTGCGCTGATCGACTCGTAATTGAGGCGAAGCGCAGAGGGCTTCCGATAATCTTGATCGGGCATGTGACCAAGGAAGGGGCGTTGGCTGGCCCCAAGACCCTCGAGCATCTGGTGGACACTGTGCTTTACTTTGAGGGAGATACGACGAGTCGATTCAGGTTGGTGCGGGCCTGGAAAAATCGATTCGGTTCTGTGAATGAGGTCGGCGTTTTTGCCATGGAGCCCGAGGGGCTCAAAGCCGTCAAGAACCCCTCGGCTATATTTCTTTCCGGAACCCAGATTGAATCGGCAGGAACAGCTATCTTCGTCAGTCAGGACGGATCAAGGCCGATGTTGGTCGAGGTACAGGCATTGGTAGACCAAAGTTCGCTAGGAAACCCCCGACGGCTGAGCGTGGGCTACGAGACCCACCGACTGAACATGCTTCTTGCGATTCTCCATCGCCATGCGGGGATCAGTCTGTTGGATCAGGATGTCTTTGTTAATGTGGCGGGGGGCTTGCGTGTTATCGAAACCGGAGCTGATCTTGCCGTGGCAGCGGCAATTATTTCTAGTTTTTCCAACAAGCCCATTGACCGACGAACGGTTTTCTTTGGCGAGCTTGGCCTTTCAGGCGAAGTCAGACCCGTGCCCAGAGGAGAAGAGCGGGTCGCGGAGTCGACAAAATTAGGGTTCTCGCGACTGGTGATTCCTGCCGCGAACAAGCTGGAATCCCGTAAGGTCGTAGAAGGCATGTCTGTCGTTGCGCTGCGAAGCGCCATTGAATTGAACTTAGTCGTCCAAGAGCGCGAAGGCTAGGGCTGAACCGGTTTACCCGTTGAAACCTAACGGGGTGCACGCTCTGGCCTGTCAGACATCTCTCAACAGCTCATTGATGCCTACTTTGGCGCGAGTTTTTTCGTCCACCTGCTTCACGATGACCGCACAATAGAGGCTGTGGGTGCCATCTTTGGCAGGAATGGATCCGGAGACTACGACCGATCCGGCAGGCACCCGGCCGTAGGTAATTTCTCCTGTCTCGCGGTGAAGAATCCGCGTGCTTTGGCCGATATATACGCCCATTGAGAGAACTGAACCACGCTCGACAATCACACCCTCGACGACCTCACTGCGTGCACCAATAAAACAATTGTCCTCGATGATGGTAGGTGAGGCCTGCAACGGCTCCAGGACTCCGCCAATGCCAACACCGCCAGAAAGATGCACGTTCTTGCCGATTTGAGCACACGATCCGACGGTGGCCCACGTATCCACCATCGTTCCATCATCAACATATGCACCGATATTGACGTAACTGGGCATCAGGACCACTCGCTGGCCAAGGTAGACCCCGCGACGGACCATGGCCGGCGGAACCACCCGGTAACCCCCCGACACAAAATCCGACTGCGCAAACCCGTCGAACTTGCCCGGCACTTTGTCAAAATAGCAGGTGTCACCGCTCTTAATCACCTGGTTGTCTTGAAGCAGAAAAGAGAGCAGGACGGCCTTTTTGGCCCATTCATTCACGGTCCAGCCCTGAGCGCCGGGTTCCGCGACACGGAGGGTCCCGGAATTCAATTGAGCGAGGGTGTCGTCGACCGCTTCACGCAGACCGATTGTCTCGGCCAGACCGGGTTCTGTGCGGTTTTCGAAAGCGGTTTCAATAATGTCTTTTGCGTTAGCCATCGAGGACTCCTGTATCGCGATGCTGGAGAGCGTTTTTGTTATCAGGGCAACGCCGATCGAATCTGATCCGCGATCAATTCACGCTGACCGATGTCTTTGACGGGGAAGCCATCCCGGTCAGTCACATAGAAAATGTCCTCAGCGCGTGCACCAAAGGTGCCAACCTTCGCGTTGGCGAGGTGTATTTTGCAGGAAAGGAGAGCCTTTGCAACCTGCAGCAGTAGTCCAGGACGGTCCTGAGCTACCACCTCCATGACCGTTGGCCCATCCTCGGCCTCGGAGTCTGAAAACTGTACTGTGGTCTCGATGGGAAAATGTTTTAACGCCCTGGGGACTCTCACGCGGCGCGCTGGTGGCTCCCAATCCCTGGTGACGAGATTTGCCCGAAGGCGTTCGACGACCGCATCAGACTGAAGCGTCTGCGCCATTTCGTTGTCTGCGGTCAGGATCACAAAGATCATGATCACAAGATTTGAGGAAAGTCGATGTACTCTTGCATCTACAATGTTCAGATTTAATCGATCGAGACCCGCAGTAACTCGGCAAAGGAGATCCTCCGAATCCGGGCAACAGAAAAGGAACCGAGCAGTTCCCGACGACGCATCGTGCCGGATTTCGACCAGGGGAAATTCGGCAGCACGTCTTTCGAGCAATAAGGTTGCGTGCCAGGCAATTTCTTCTGGACTGTTTCGCAAAAAATAGTCCTGATCAAACCGATCCCACAACTGACTGGCTAGCGGGTGGGATGCCTCAGCGAGAATCCGGAGCGTTTCCTGCTGAACGTCTTTGATACGTTCGTCGAGTTGAACGGACTGGCCTTTTCCGCGGCGCAACGCCTGACTGGTCGCGTGATACAGGTCCTGCAGCAATTTGGCTTTCCAATCGTTCCACACCTTTGGGCTGGTGCCTCTCATGTCGGCGACTGTTAAAAGATAGAGGTTATCCAACCGCTCCTGGTCACCCACCTCGGACGCGAATTGATCGATAACATCCGGATCGGAGATATCTTGGCGTTGCGCAACCCAGGACATCCGCAGGTGAGTCCGCACCAACCAGGCAACGAACTTCCCGTCGTAGTCACTGAGATCATGAGCGCGGCAGAACCGCAAAGCGTCACGCTCCCCCAATGTAGAGTGATCGCCTCCGCGACCTTTGGCAATATCATGGAAGAGTGCCGCCAGATACAGTCGATGTTTTTTGAACAAACCCTGCATGAGTCGGCTGCAGTCAGGCAACTCGTGGTCGTGCCGCGGAAGATCCATCCGTCGAAGGTTGCGCAGTACAAACAACAGATGCGCATCCACGGTGTACGCATGAAACAGATCATGCTGCATTTGGCCGACCACCCGACCAAAGGCAGGGAGATAAGCCCCTAGAACGCCATAGGCATCCATCTTACGCAACGCGCGGGTTTGGCCGCTTGGCGATTTGAGTATCTCCATGAACAGGGACCGGCAGCGGATGTCCCGCCTGAAACTGCTATCGATCAGTTTCAAATGTTTCCGGATCAGTCGGACGGTATCCCCTCGAAAATCCCGGATATCGGACTCCTGAATCAATATTAAAAAAGCCTCCAGCAGGGCAAACGGCTGGCGCTTGAAGACATGGGGGTTGACCACCTCCAATAGACCATCGACGGCTCGAAAACGACGATTAATGGGCGTCACTTTTCTCTTGCTCGTCGTCAGAATCGCTTCTTCAAAATGCTGGAGAAGAATCTCGTTAAGCACGCGAAGTTTTTTTACCGTCCGGAAATATCGTTTCATCAACTTTTCTACCGCGAGTTGGGCATCATCGCGATAACCAAATTGGGAGGCGATTTCCCGCTGATAGTCAAAGAGCAGGCGGTCTTCGCTTCTGTTGGTCAAAAGATGTAAGCCATTGCGCAACCGCCACAGTAATTCTCTGCCACTGAGAAGTTCGCGCACTTCCCCGTCGGTCAGAAATCCCTCATCGGAGAGTTTTTCAAGGTCCGGCGTACCGAAATATCGATGCCCGACCCACTGGATTGTTTGAATGTCGCGTAATCCTCCCGGCCCCTCTTTGACATGCGGTTCCAGGTTATAGGCCGTCTCACCATAACGCTGGTGACGCTGGACCTGCTCCTCGCGTTTCGCTTCAAAAAACTTTCGCGGCGACCACATGCGTTCGGGCGAAACCCTGGTCGCCAGCTTTTCCAGCAATGTCGGATCGCCCGACAGGTAGCGGGCTTCCATCAGATTCGTGACGACCGTAATATCGCTGCGAGCCTGGGTTACACACTCCTGGAGGGTCCGAGTACTGTGTCCGACCTGGAGTCCGACATCCCAAAGGAAGCGGATAAAGCCCTCGATCTTGTCAGATTCCCGCTCAGAGCCATCACGGGCCCTGAGAATCAATAGATCGATGTCTGAACCGGGGTGCAACTCCTGGCGCCCATATCCGCCGACCGCAATGAGAGCAATACGGGAGGGGAGGGACCGGTCTTCCACAAGGCCGCTCCAAAGGGCAGAGAGCATTTTGTCGATGAAGTCACTGTGCGCTCTCAATAAGCGACCCGGACGAATCCTCGCGTCGTGTGCGGCGAGCATCCCGGCCTTGGCCTCTGCCAGTTGGGCACGGCACTGCTCTACCGAGTCCACGGCTTTCTCGTCAAAGCGCAGTCGCAACGCGCGCTGGGGCATGGCTAGATCCTGAGGCCTGAGTCCAGCCGCATCAGGCGGCGCCAGTCAACACTTCAACCCCGGTGTCAGTCACAGCAAGCGTATGTTCCCATTGCGCGCTGAGAGAATGGTCCTTGGTGACCACCGTCCAGCCGTCAGAGAGGAGGCGGGTTTGGGCTTTTCCGGCATTGACCATTGGTTCGATAGTGAAAGTCATTCCTGGGACGATCTCAATACCTTCTCCATGAGTCCCGTAATGCAGAACCTGCGGGTCTTCGTGGAAACCCCGGCCGATCCCGTGTCCGCAGTACTCTCGGACCACCGAGAAACCTTTGGATTCCGCATAGTTTTGAATAATCGACCCGATATCTCCGAGATGCGCCCCAGGCTTGACCACGGAGATACCCAACTCAAGACATTCTTTGGCCGTTTCGACGAGTCTCTGCGCCAATATGGGCGGCTTGCCGACAGGATACATTCGGCTTGCGTCACCATGGAATCCATCTTTAATGACAGTGATATCGATATTAATGATGTCACCATTTTTCAGGCGCTTGTCTCCCGGGATGCCGTGGCAGACGACATGATTAACGCTGGTACAGATCGACTTTGGAAAGCCCCGATAGTTAAGCGGGGCGGGAACTGCCTCGAGAGTATTCACGATGTAGTCATGGCAGATCTCGTCAAGCTCTCCGGTGGTTATACCCGGTTTAACATGCGGCCCGATCATGTCCAGGACTGACCGGGTCAGTTGTCCGGCGGTCCGCATCCGGGAAAGATCATTTTCGGTTTTGAGTTGTATGGCCATTAGAATCCCGCGTGTTTTCCTCGCATTCTAGACGAATCTACGTGGCCAACCCGCCAAGAAGGGTTTGAACGGGTCTCCCGGTCGGGCTGGCAACTGCTAGGTGAGTAGAGTAGAATACCGCGCCCTAATCCTGGTGCAGTCCCTACATCGAACGCCCGGGTGCCAGATGGAGTTTTGTCTGGTCGGCGTTCCCGGCTGCACTGAACAATAACCCAATAGGAGCAGAAAATGACTGACGTTTCCATGCGCCAGATGTTAGAGGCGGGCGTGCACTTTGGCCATCAGACGCGGTTCTGGTCTCCGAAAATGGCTCCCTACATTTTCGGTGCACGAAACAAGAT
>WTHR01000009.1:0-9179 GCA_011523045.1 Gammaproteobacteria bacterium
ATACGGGCGAGATACCCCACCCATCCCAACCCTACGGCAAAAGCAGGGAGTACAAGGTGATACAAGCGATCAGAAATATCGTCCTCGTCTCCGGCGCCCAGAACCGGAAACCAGCCCAACGCGATTGAAAAAATCAAAATCGCCCATATCGAGACCAGGAACGACGGCACAGCAATCGTACCTACCGAGAAGATACCCGTCACACGGTCTGCAAGACTGTTGGGGCGGATAGCCGACAGGCACCCCAACGGAATACCCAGCAGCGCCGACCAGCCGATAGCCGCCAGAGCGAGAGAAATCGTATGGGGCAGTTGCTCCGAAAGCGTCAAGGCTACGCTGCGGTTGGAAAAGACATCGCTGCCAAGATCGCCCTGGAACACCGAGCCAACAAAAATCGCAAACTGGTAGTACAGCGGCTCATCGAGATGCATCTTCGCCCGGTAGGCCGCCTGAACTTCCGGAGTCGCCCGCGGCCCCAGAGCAATACTTGCCGGATCGCCCGGGATCGAATGCAGCATCAGAAAAAGTGCCAACACCGCCAAAAACACGATGACGACGGATAAGGCCAATCTCCTGATGATGTAGAGCAGCATCGTTACATTGAGCTTTTATTGTTGAGACAACAGGCTGTTGATTGCCGAGACGTGCCGACCAAATCGGTCAACATCAAGAACAGGTGTGGGCAGCGGGCAAGAGCCCTGCTATCCACACATGGCGTTTCGGATACGACCCGCCCCGCGCCCCATCATGCTCGTTATGGACGCGCTTGGGGCGTGAGTTTGCTGGAAATAAATCAACCGGCTGACCCAGCCGCCGTTCTTCCTCCGAGAATCAGAACGACAACTGGGTGCCAGACTGTTGATATCAGCCGAAATAAGGCAGAAGCATCTCACCCGATGGTGCGAATCGCGTAGAGATATCCGCACGGTGAATGAACACCTCAGGCTCATGGGTCAACCAGACGTAACCTCCTGACTCCTCCATGATTTCCTGCATCCGGATAGCAATCGCGGCCCGCTTATCGGGCACCGTCTCCGCAACGAGCTTGGCAAACAGATCCTCAAACTCATCTGAAGACCAACGCTCCCAGTTCCAGACACCAACCTGGTCCCGAACGAACCATTGGAACGGTTCATAGGGGTCCGGCCCGGATCCATAGCGCATGATCCACAGTTCGAGGTCTTTCCAGGTATCACCTTTGCTTTCCTGGCCCATTTCCCAAAACGGCCCTGAATCCAGCGGGATGATCTCAGTCTTGATGCCGATCGCTGCGAGGTTGGCCTGAATAATCTGTGCCGATAAGACGCGCTCCTGATTATTCAGCGTTCTCAAAGTGAGCTCCAGACCGGACACCCCAGCTTCTGCGAGCAGTGCTTTGGCTTTGGCTGGATCGTACGAATAGCCGGCCGAAGTTCTTCGGCCTACGAGACCCGGACAGACAACACCGAAAGACGGCTCGGCCGTTCCCGAATAGGCGCCCTGGATGATCGAGTCCTGGTCCACCGCGTACTGAATCGCTCTTCGCACCCTGGGATCTTGCAACTTCGGATGATCGGTATTCATTCCCATCCACATATACTGCAAGGCCCCGGCCACGGTCAGTGCTGAATTCGGCGGAGTTTCCTTGAGATACCGGGAATAGGAGTTCGAGGTGATCTTGGCGCAGTCCAACTCTCCCGCCTCAAACGCCAAGGCGCCCGCCTGATCTTCGGTAACGAAAATGCAGTCAATGTTCGCAAAAGCTGGCTTTGGGCCATTCCAGTCGGGATTGGGTCGCAACTTCAGATGCTGACCCTGCTTATGCTCTGAAATGACATAAGGACCACAGGTGGCCGGCACTTCAAGCGTGTACTTGCCACCAGCACCCTCCAGAGCCTTCTTGCAGTTGATAATCCCTGTCCCCGAGGCCAAGGTCGCGGACATGAACGGTGCGAACGGCTGGTTGAGAACGATCGTCCCGCTGTAACGGTCTTTTACGTCTGTATGATCGTATGCGACGTAGTCTCCTTTCCACTCGCTCTCGAGCATGCGGTCGTAAGAGTAAGCGACGTCTTCTGCTGTTACTTCACCGAAGCCCCCGCTCCACTGCAGTCCCTGCTTGAGCGTGAAATCGATATGCGTCGCGTCCCTAACTTCGATACTTTCGACATGCATCGAAGGTACCCAGCCAGACTCGGCGCCATAATTTGCCAGCGACGGCATGATGCACCAGTTGACATCATTAGGCGGATGCCCTCCAACGTAATAACCGGGGTCGAGGCTCTCCATCTCCCGATCAAACCTGACGGTCAGCGTCTTGCCGCTGGCAGAGTAGACCATCCCAGGGAAGGCCCCTGTCAATCCTGCTGCGCCGGTGTACGCCAGCGTTTGCAGAAAACTTCTGCGTGTTTGTTTAAATGACTCCATAAAGACTCCTCCTCTTGTTGAAAATCACTTTTTTACGTCCGCTTGATCATACGGCAATCAAGGCTTTCCCAAAAGGTGCTGACGATAACCCTACTCAACAAACGGGTATCTGTGACAAAACTCCGACTCTTGGCGCATTTCTGAACCCATAGGACGATTTTCGCTGGTTAGAGCAATTGCCGCGGAAAGGCGAGCCGCCAGGCACGCTCATGTACAACCTCGGCATTCATTCTGACTTCCAAATCCGCTTCCACCTTAATCTCGGTTTCGGTTGAAGTCACCAGAGTGTGGGTGACCGAAGAAACCGCCCAATCCGCCCTTTCAAAATGCTCAGTCCAGGTGATGTCGAGTTTTGCACTTAGGGGATCATCTGGATGGATCGAACGATACTCATCATGTGTGGACTCCACAGTCCATCCATCATGATCGTCATAGGTCACGCGACCCTCATCAAACCACTGGTGCTCCGTCAGCACGCCGCTCTTCATATCGGTTGTCACCTCCCACTGATAATCTGAATCGCGGCTGATGGTTTTTCTTAAAGGCGCTGCACCCTCCGCCTCTTGGAATTCATGCAGCTCGGCATCTGCCGAACATTCCGATCTGACGGGGAGCATTAGCGCGCCAGTTCCCGAGGTTAGGGTGATCGTGGGCTTCTCGGGCGCAGGCCAGGCGATGGGCCAGTATGACGTTGATAGCGCCACCCTGATCTTGTTGCCGGGTGAAAACCGATGGCCCGCCTCACATAACTGAATCTCTACTTCGTACGCTTTGCCCGGCTCAAGCGGCTCGGGTGACTCATGACTGTCTCGATGAGTGAGGTTCAGCAATCCATAACTTACCCGGGTCACGCCGCCATCCTCGAGTACCTCCGAGAGAACCACCGCGAGATTCGCAACGGGCTTGTCGCTCGTAACATTCACCAAAAGACGCGGCGCCCCAAGGACATCAATCGGGCGATCCAGGGGTATGGAATCAAAGACCAGGGAGCCGCCTGCCTCTGCCCGCTGGTCTCCGGGCAGGTCCGGATCCAGTCCATGCGGGCACCACTGTCCCGCCATGGCTCCAACCGTCATTGGGGAGTTAATGGACAAGGACTCCGGGCCTCCAGCCTTTTCACCAAGTCCATCGGCATTGAGATAGAACTTTTTGTCTTCAATGTTCGGCGAAGGCCAAGAGGGCTCAGCTACCCAACGTCCGGGGCGTTCTTTGTAGTAGGTCCTTGGAGGAACAGGGTCCTCGATCCAGCAACGTAACTGGGGCTCATCCATCACGCCCGTATCTATATCTTTCAGCCAGTAATCCCACCAGCGCAGACACTCCTGCAAAAACCCGATTGCCGGACCCGGCTCGGCAAAATGGGGATACTTATGGGCCCAAGGACCCACAAGCCCCTTCGCAGGCGCTTTAAGGTTCTCCAGCATTCTGAACACGGCATTGGAATAGCCATCCGCCCAGCCGCCCACCGCGTATACCGCGGCCTGGATCTGGTCATAGTTTTCACAAACCGAACCGTGCTTATAAAACGCATCCCGATGCTGATGCCGCATCCAGTCTTCAAGCCAGAGTCCGCTGCCCTTAACGCGATCCATCCAGACGTCATACCACCGCTCACCGAGGACGTTGGGATCAGGCGGGGTGGTATTGATGGAAAACATGTAGCCATTCCAGGCCGCGTTGTCATTTAAAAGACAACCGCCCATGTAATGGATGTCATCCGCATAACGATCATCGGTTGAACAAATTGAAACGATCGCTTTCAACGCTGGCGGGCGCCTTGCCGCAATCTGCAACCCATTGAATCCGCCCCAGGAGATACCAATCATGCCGACCTGACCGCTGCACCAAGGCTGCGCAGTGATCCAGTCGATAATCTCCAACGCGTCGTCCTGCTCCTGCTTTAAATACTCGCCCAAGAGCACGCCCTCTGAATCTCCCGAACCACGCATATCCACCCTGACTGACGCGTAACCATGACCGGCAAAATAAGGGTGTGTCGAAGCATCACGATCAGCGGTTCCGTCTTTGCGCCGATAAGGCAGGTACTCCAGAATTGCCGGCACCGGGCGCTCCTCAGCATCCACCGGCAGCCATATCCTGACCGCCAGACGCGTTCCATCCGATAACGGGATAAATTCGGGATCCCTGATGGCGATCTGATGAGGGAAGTTCGTTCTTGTTTTCATATCCTCTTCTCTTTAAGCCTTTGTCTTGATTTTTATTGGTGCTAGGTGAGCCTTGTATTTGTTCTCATGAGCCCTCTCCTGCTCGACTGCTTCCTCACAAACCATCCCGCGGAATCCGATCACGCCAAGCCCTGGTAAAAATCGGCTTGCCGTCCTCTTTGGCATCGATATCCGTGTCGATGATGAAATCCGAGGCATCTGCCCTCAAGCGCGTGGTGGTCTCTATCTCAACATGCCAGTCTGCTCGCTCCAGCTCGGAACGCCAAACCCATCTGGCCTCCGCAGTAAGGGGATCGTTTTCTACGATCTCGAAGTCGCAGTGGGTGCTGTGCGCCACATTCAGATCAATATCGTGAATATGAAAGCGCCCGTGATCCTCAATCAGGTTTTCGCGCCATCTTCCGCTTTTGAGATCACGATGTATGGTTCGTGCAGCATCAGGCGGGACAATTGTGCTGGTTCTCCCCGGCGGCGCCATCTCCACCGGATCAAAAACAGGCTCAGCCTCATTATCCAGCGACAAGGGGCGCACAGGCAGCGTCAGACGACTGGCACCAGCAGCCAGGGTCAGGCTGACGGGATGCGCAGATGGCCACACCATCGGCCAATAAGTCGTCGACACTGCCAACCGCACACGATGTCCCGGTGCAAATCGATGCGCCAGATCATTGAGTGTGATAACGATGTCAGTGAGCTCGCCCGCTACCATCGGAACCGTCTTGTCAAAACCTGATCTGCGTGAAAGATTAAGCATGCCGTAACTGACCCGCCTTGAAGTACCATCAGGGGAAACATCGGTGAGTCGGACCACCACAAATGCATTCGGCTGATCCACGCTGAGGCGCAGATGTGCTTTCGGAGCCCCCACCACGACAAGGTCATCCGTCAAAGGCTCTGAATCCCATATCAGCGATCGGCCGTCGTCTTCCTGCTGATCCACGGCAAGATCAGGACTGACCCCTCCCAAACCATACGGACACCAACTGCCGCCCGTGGAACCGAGGGCTTGGGAAGACGCGTGGACAAGGGAAACTGTCTTCTCAGCCTTTTCTGACAAACCCGATGCATTCAGAAAAACTTCCTGGGATTCAATTCTGGGAGAAGGCCAGGAAGGCTCAGCAATCCATTTGCCGGGGACCGACTCCAGACAGGCATCTGGAGCAACATACTCCTGCAGGAACACCGTATAGGCCGGCTCTTCCATAATGCCCGTGTTGATATCCTTCAGCCAGTAATCCCACCACCGAAGTGAGTGCTGCAGAAATCCGATGGCCGGTCCGGGTATGCCCTGCTCAGGATATTTGTGTCCCCACGGCCCGATAAGGCCTTTGGTGGGACAGGAAAGATTTGCCAGCATACGCGGCACGGCATTGGAATATCCATCTTCCCACCCCCCAACGGCATAAACTGCACATTCAATATCTTCGTAGTTCTCACAGACAGAACCATGCTGCCAGTAGGCGTCTCGACGCTGGTGTTGCATCCAGATCTGAGACGCGGGAGGCTGCCAGTGCTCAAGGCGCTCAAGCCATGTCTTTCTCCATGACGGGCCGACAATTTCAGGGTCCGGCGGTTTGGACATAAAGTGGAAAAAGCCCGAGCCCCAGAAGAACCCATCGGTCAGCAGACATCCCCCCATCCAGTGCACGTCATCCGCGTAGCGGTCGTCGGTAGAGCAGTGGGTGATAATGGCCTTGAGCTCGGGCGGACGCCGCGCAGCCACCTGCAGAGCATTGAAGCCGCCCCATGAGATCCCGGTCATGCCCACACGACCCGAACACCAGTCCTGCTCGGCAATCCAGGCAATCGCCGCAACGCAGTCATCCTGTTCGATGAGGGCGTATTCGTCTGTGATGAGACCCTCTGAGTCTCCGGTGCCCCGGATATCCAATCGAATCGACGCGTAGCCATGTCCGGCCCAGTAACGATGCCGACAGTCATCACGCACCCGAGTGCCGTCACGTTTGCGGTAAGGGATGTATTCCAGAATGGCAGGCACCGGCGAGGACTCAGCATCTTCCGGCAACCAGATTCTTGCGGAAAGACGAACTCCGTCCGGCATGGGAATCCAGACATGTTCCCACTCTTTAACCTGATGCAAAAATGTATCGACGATCTGGCTCACATACCCACCCCCGTTACGAGGTGACATAATCTCTCAAAACTCATTGCAAGTACAACCGCCATGTCTCAACGTCTGCTCTACAACGGCAATTTCCTTACCATGGATGAGGATTCCTCAACGGCAGACAGCGTTCTGATTGAGGGCGGCAGAATAAAAGCAGTGGGGAGGGAAGCTGAATGTCGAGCGATCGCCACCCCTACCGAAGAGGTCAACCTGGACGGCCAGACGGTGATACCCGGCTTTATTGATCCTCATGGCCACTTTCCCGACTCGGGATTCTTAAAACTGCATCGCGTCGACCTTTCTCCTCCTCCACTGGGTGCTTGTTCCAATATCGCTGAGGTGCTGGAACAACTGCGCCAAAAAGCCCGCGTCACTGAACCCGGTGACTGGGTCGTGGGGGCCATGATCAACCCGGCAGAACTTGAGGAGAAGCGCTTCCCGACACGCAATGAATTAGATGCTGTCTCGGTGGAACATCCAGTCTGGCTGTTCCATGTCTCCGGGCACGCAGGCGTCGCCAACAGCCTGGCTCTGGCGTTTCGTGCAGTTGATAAGAATTCACAGGATCCGGCGGGCGGTAAATTCGGACGAGACCCCTTGACCGGGGAACTCAATGGCCTTTGTGAAGGGATGTCGGCCATGGGCAAGATGGGCGACTCGGAATTTCAGATCAGTTACGAAAAATTCCTTTCTGCCTACGTTGACGCGGCCGATGAATATCTTGGACAGGGCGTCACCCTCGCCCAAAATGCATGGGCGACAAAGACGCTTTTGGGTTATTTCGGCCAGATCGCAAATGAATCCCAACCGCCGATAGATACCATGGTGTTACCTGCGGGATTTCTTGAGCCAAAGTTGAAGACGGGCGAGCTCGATATTCCCCTGCCAGAACCCGGCAGCGGGATATTTCTCGGACCTCGAAAAGTCTTTGTCGATGGATCATTTCATCTGCAGACTGCCTGCCTGACACAACCGTACTTCAAGCCACTCAACGGTGATCCCCATCATCGCTGCGAACTTCCATTCAGTCGCGAGCAAATGGTTACACGCATCAGCAAGCTGCATGACCTTGGGTTTCAGTGTCATATCCACGCCAATGGAGATGCAGCGGCAGACCTTGCTCTCGATGCCATTGAAGCGGCCCAGCGCGCCAACAGACGAGAGGATCATCGCCACACGCTCATCCATTCGCAAAATCTCCGGGAAGACCAGCTGGATCGCATGGCAACTGCCGGCGTCAGTGTCAGCTTCTTTCCCGCTCACCTTCACTACTTTGGCGATTTTCATAGCGCTGTGACGTTCGGTCCGGACCGGGTGCGCAATATGTGCCCTACCCGCTGGGCCGAAGAACGAGGAATACGTTTTACCATTCATAACGATGCCCAGGTAACGCCGACCCGACCCTTGCACCTGATGTGGTGCGCAGTTAATCGGCAATCGCTTTCGGGAAAAACCATCGGCCGGGACCAGGCCGTTTCACCCCTTAGCGCTTTGAGGGCGCATACCATCGATGCTGCTTGGCAGGTGTTCCAGGAACATGATCGGGGCAGCATCGAGGCAGGCAAAAGAGCAGACTTTGCCGTGCTGTCCGGCAATCCGCTCGATGATCCTGAAAATATGCACAAACTTTCGGTCTCACAGACGCTGGTTCTCGGGGAGACCCGATACCGTTCTTAGGAGGAACTAGATGACCAGAATTCTCATCGCCGGTTTCCAGCACGAAACGAATACATTCGGCGCCACCAAGGCATCCTTTGATGAATTTCTTGAAGCGGACGGCTGGCCCGGCCTGCTCCAGGGCGCGGACGTCGTTACCGGAACGCAGGGGATCAACCTGCCAATCGCCGGTTTCGTAGAAGCCACCCGCTCGGTGCCAGACATAGAACTGGTTCCTGTCGTCTGGGCCTCAGCCGAGCCTTCTGCTCACGTCACTGACGATGCATTTGAAAGAATCTCAATGATGATTCTGGACGGGATCAAACAGGCCGGCGCTCTCGACGGGATTTACCTTGACCTGCACGGAGCGATGGTGACCGAATCTCATGAGGATGGCGAGGGCGAACTGCTCTCCCGGATTCGCGAACTGACGGGCGCTGCCCTGCCGATCGTTGTCAGTTTGGATCTTCATGCCAACATCACAGAGCGCATGGTCAGCCATGCCGCGGCTTTTTGCATATTCCGAACCTATCCGCATATCGACATGGCGGCAACTGGTGCACGGTGTTTTCCGATCCTGCAAAGATTGCTTTCCGGGGAGATCCTATACCCGGCAATGCGGCAGGCATCTTTTTTGGTGCCGTTGTCAGCACAGTACACAGGCGCTTCTCCTTGCAAAGAACTCTATCAACTCTTACCGCAAGAAAGTGCACCGGATCAGGCACACTGCGATATTGCGATGGGCTTTCCCCCGGCGGATATCTATGACGCAGGTCCTGCTGTGGTTGCCTATGCCGCATCGC